>CAZIWA010000052.1:0-36849 GCA_964542875.1 uncultured Phycisphaeraceae bacterium | reverse complement strand
TGATCGACCATGCGGAAGATGAGGCCCTGGTCGATGCCGGAGATGGGGGCCATGAAGCCTGGGGCGAAGGGAATGGCAAGCTCTGCGTCCGGCGGCGCCCAGTGCTGCTCGATATGGGCCAGGCGGTTGGAAGCGTTGTTGGCGGAGTCGGAATCCGAGACGTAACTACTGACGAGCTTGGCGCCGGTGGCGGTGATGGCGTCGAAATACTTTTCGTACTTGGTGCTCATGCCGATGTAGCCGATCCAGAAGACGACGTCATCGGGCTTGGCATTGTCAGCAAAGGCCTTTTTGGCGCGCCAGACGACATGGAGGGGCTTCATGGGGGACTTGAGATCGAGGAAGACCTCCGCCATCAGGAAGTGGGTGCAGGAAGCGACGATGACGGCGTGACCGGATTTAATTTCCCTTGCGATGACGGTGCTCGCGGCTTCGACCTGGCGCTGACTTTCAGGGTTTCCCAGCTTGGTGAGGAGTTGATCGACAGAAGCGAGATAGAGGGTGGCGAGAGAGCCTTTGGGGACGGGGGTACGGGCGTTGCCGAGGAAGTGGCGGCCGTCTTTGGACTGGATTTTCTTGTTGTGTTCTTCGGCGCCAGCCATGGCGACGGAGTAGAGAATGCCGGGGTATTTGCCGTCGCGGGTGAGTGCGGAGGCGTATTCGGCGCACCAGATCCAGGCGTTCATGATGTTTGCGAGGGAATTGATGGCGGGCGGGTCAGAGGGTGAGGAGGAACCGCCGTTGTCGATGAGGAAGTTGGGCGTGAGGTCTTGGGGCAGACCGGCTTTGGGGGCAAAGAGGACGATGAGCCAGCCTTCTTTTTTGCCGTTCTCGATCATTTTGCGGGCGTTTGATTCATCCGCAGCCCAAGAACGCACACTGACGAGGAGGATGTCGTTGGGCGTGGTTTCCTTGGCGCGCTCCTCGGGTGGGAGCGCATTTGCCAACCCCCCTGCCCGGTTAAGTATTTCTTCGGCAAAGGTGGATTGGAGGCCGTAAGGAACGTTGATGCAGGCATTGGGGTGATCAAGCACGCGCGTGGCAGCGGCCTGGGCGCTGGCGAGGATGAGCGGGAGGTTGTATTTGCGGGTGAGATCAACCCGCAGGGAGAAGTCGGTGAGGACGGGATCGGCAAAGCGGGTGGCCTGGGCTTTGGATGGCTGGTCCTGGCCAGGGATGGGCGTGCCGGGCTCATCGGGCGTACGGACGGTGGAACAGGCAGTGCTGATGAGCAAGAGCGGGAGAAGCAGGAGGCGGAAGTATTTTGAGGGAGTCACGCGGCGATCCTCGGTTTTGAAAAAGCTGGTGGGTGAAGATGCTTATTGTAGGGCAAGGAGACAGGCAAAGGAGCGGGAGGCAATGCGAGGCCAATTGCATTCTGATGAAAGAACGCGCATGCGTGTTGTCCGGTGATCAGGCGGTCAAAAGTGAGTTGATCAAAACCTGGATATTAAAGGCATGTACCTCGCTGGAGTGAGGTTTTCGATGGGTTGATGGAGATGTCTTGCCGCGACCATTGAGGTCGCAGAAGAATAAGAGACTTTTAACAATGACCGGCACCGCGGGTTCCTGCTCGCGGGCTCGCTTGGGCCTCGGCATGGTACCGCGCGCTTGTCTGGGCGGAATCCAATGCGTCAGAGCTTGGTCATTTGGCAGCAGTGGCGTGGAGAGCGGCGCCAAAGAGGGCCAACGGGGCGGAGCGCTGGATTTTGACGTCGATGATGGAGCCGATCATGGATTCATCGCCGTCGAAGCAGACGATGAGGTCGCCATCGGTGCGACCCGAGAGCTGGGTGGTGGGTTTGGCCCAGCCGAGCTGGATGGTGCCCCCCCCTGCCCCGGCGCTTTGCGCCTTGATGGATTTTTCAGAGACGGATTCAACGAAGACGCGCACGGTCTTGCCGATGTAGCCGGCGTGGACTTCCGCGCTGATCTGGCTTTGGATGGCCAACAGTTCGTTGTTACGCCGCTTCTTAACGTCGTCCGGTACATCGTCCTTGAAACGGTCGATAGCAGCGGTGCCTGGGCGGGGCGAATACTTGAAGATGAAGCAGTTCTTAAAGCGGGCGCGGCGAAGCAGATCACAGGTGGCCTGGTGGTCTTCTTCGGTTTCAGTGGGGAAACCGCAGATGAGGTCGGACGCGATGGTAACGTCGGGCAGGATTCTGCGGGCGCGCTCCAAAAGCTGGTCGTACTCGGCGATGGGGTAGCCGCGGTTCATGAGCTTCAGCACGCGATCCGAGCCGGACTGAACGGGAAGATGGAGATAGCGGCAGATGCGGGGGCGGTCGGCCATGACCTGGAGGATGTCGTCGCCAAAGTCGCGCGGGAAGCTGGTGACAAAGCGGAGGCGCTGGAGGTCCGGAATTTCATCGTGGATGCGGGCCAGGAGCTGGGCGAAAGTGGTGAGTCTGCGGGTGACGGTTTTACCGTCCACCGTGAGTGTGACCTTGGGCCCGGCGTGGCCGATGACTGCGCCAATCTGGGGCTGCTGAATACCGTTTAGGGTGACAGCGGCGTCGTGATCGTAATGGTAGTGATTGACGGTCTGACCCAGGAGGGTGATCTCAACGACGCCGGCTTCGACGAGCTTGCGGCATTCATCAACGATGTGGTCCGGCGGACGATGGACTTCGGCACCACGGGTGTTGGGCACGACGCAGTAGGTGCAGAACTTGTTGCAGCCTCGGGTGATGCGGACGTAGGCGGAGCCTTTAAGCTCATCGGGCGAGAAGCTGCGGGAAAGATCGAGCATTTCAAGCTCGTCTTCGGCGGCGGCAAGCGTGCTGGACCGGCGATGCGTGTTGCCTTGAAGCGCGGCGTGAATGTTGGACTTGCCGCCTCGCTGGCGGGCGTCGGTCTTGATGGTGTTGTCGATGAGGAGAGGAATCTTGTCGAGCTCGCCGGGCCCGCAGAGGATGTCGATCTGGGGGTGGCGACGGGCCATGTCAACGCCGTCGCGTTCGGCCATGCAGCCGATGACGCCCAGGACGATGCCGGGCTTTTCCTTCTTGAGCAGACCGACTTCGCCGATGCGGGAGTAGACCTTGTTTTCGGCGTTTTCACGGACAGAGCAGGTGTTGTAGAGAACGACATCAGCCTGCTGCCACTGATCAATGAATTTGTAACCCATCGCCTGGAGCTGGCCTTTGACAAGCTGAGAATCCAGGACGTTCATCTGGCAACCGAAGGTTTCCAGGTAGACCGTGAGTGGGCGGGATGTCGTGCTGTTTTGCGTCATGGTGGACGGGATATTGTAGCGCGAGCCGGCGGAAATGACACGGGGAGATGAGGGAGAGAACGGGGCAATCCCATTTGGATGAAAACTGTTGGATCACATAGTTGGCGCAGGCAGGCGGTGCTATTGGGATTTGAAAAACCAGCGAGATTCCGGGGCAGCCGCAGGCCCCCCATTCAAATGCGATAGCGGAGAGAGCAGATTCAGGGGGAGTAGCGACTGAAGAGCTCACTTATATCGGTGAAGGTGAGCGATCAGGAGCCGGCGAGACGCCGGCGCTCCCGGTACAGATGCAGAATCTGTCATGTCAGGGCTTGGCTGGCTGGGAGGCCGCCGGCTTGGTGGCGGAAGGCTGGGAGGCGGCCTGCTGGGCCATGAGGCTGCGAATGGCGTCGGTGAGGGGATTGTTCTTGTCGGTTTCGATGCGCTGAGCAAGGACAAGGGCATCGTCATAGCGGCCGAGCCGGACGTATTGGAGGAGCTTTAGCCGCTGCGCCGTCGTGGAGCGGATGCCCACTGCGTTTTCAAGAATGGCCAGTGCCTTTTCCGGCTGGTCCTGGTCGGAGTAGAGCTGGGCGAGGAGAAAGTACCGGCCGGGAGTCATGCGCCGGGGGTATTCCTTGATGGTGGCCTCAAGAGTGGCGATGCAGAGCCGGCGAAGCGGGGCAACGATGGCCGGGTAGCTGCTGCCGGACTCCGTGAGGTTCTGGTAAGCCAGGGTGGAGACGACCATGCTGTCGGGGATGGAAGCCACGAGAAGATCGGGCCGGGAGGACTTGTCGATAAGCAGGCGGCGCACGTCGGGAAACCATGTGCCGGAAGAGCACAGGAGCGCATTGGCGAAAGTGTCGGTGGCGCGCTTTTCAAGGCCGAACATGAGGTAAACGGCGCCGGCATCAAAAAGGATGGAGGCTTCGCTATGGCTGAGCCGGACGGAAAGGTCCGCAAGCATGATGGCTTGGTCCTTATTGCCACGGACGGCGTCCATGTAGCCCATGATGCTGGGGAGACGGGCGTAGGACGGGCCAAGCCTGCGGGAGGTGTTGGCACGATCATAGATCTGCGCGATCTTGGTGAGCTGCGGCTCACGGGTGAGAATACCGTCTTCAATGGTGTTGATGTCGCAGAGCGTGAGCCAGAGGGCGTTTGCGTAATTGGCGGCGTGGACGACGTTGCCGGGCTCCCACAAGTTGGCGGCCTGAGCATGGTCAAGACGACGCTTGTAATGCTCCACGCTGGCTGGGAAGGGAACAGCGCGCAAGGCACGGTCAGCGGCCTGATAGGCGCGCATGGACCGGGATGCCTGCCAGTTACAGAAGAATGCCCATACGCCAAAAAGGCTGATGACCAGAAGGAACGCGGCGATGGCCACGTGCGGAACCCTGAGGGGACGGCCGGGAGCTTCAACGACTTCCTGGACTTGTGCCTTCTTTTCGTCTTCTTCCTCTTCATCGCGAAGGCGATAGAGATTGACGATCATGGCGATGCTGAGAACGGTGAAGACAGAGACACCGGGGAAACGCTGGCCGAAGTCCGTCATGCTGACGACGGCGACGCCCAGGAGGCCGCCCGAAAGACCAATGGCGACAACCTGGAGCCTGTGTTTATGCGCGGTGACGGTTTTGATGGTGCGCCAGAACACCGTGACGAAGAAGGCCAGGAGCAGCACGACGCCGACGAGGCCGTTTTCAGCGAGGAACTGGAAGTAATCCATATCGCCGTATTCGATGAAACGGTCAGACTGGAATGACTGGAAGGCGGGGTAGACGACAGCATGGGTGCCTTCACCGACACCAAAGATGGGAACGGACTGCCACTCGCGGATGAGGTCGCCGGCAACGCGGGTGCGGTGGCTGAAGGAATCAAAGGCGGAGTCGACGTCTTTGATCTGGTCGAAAACGGTTTCGATGGATGTCAGCGAGAGGATGAAGATGACGACGATGAGGCCCAGGGACCAGACGCCGAGGGTGACGGGGTTTGTGACCCTGCGGACGAGGAACATGCCGCAAAGAAGAGCGCCCAGGACAAGGCCGACGAAACTGGCGCGGGAGGTGGAGCCAGCAATGGCGCAGATGAGGATAAGCCCCCCCACCACGAGGATGAGGCGGAGGATGCGCTGGTCTTTGAGCTTCTGGATGGTGTCGTCGGAAGGTTGCTTTTTAAGTGAACGTTCAAGGCCTTTGACGCGGCGCTGCTGATAGACGGCTGCGCCGGCGGTGAGGCCGAGGGTGAGGAGGGCGAACTGGCCGAAGTTGTTGGTGTTGACGAAAACGCCGCCGTTGGTGGCGTTGGTGATGACGGTGACGATGCCGAAGATCTTGCGAAGGCCAAGCATCTGGTGGGCGAGGGCGATGAAGCCGAGTATGCCGCCGATGAACGCGGCGACGAGGATGACGCGGCGGATCTTTTCCGAGGAGGAAAAGTGCGTGGTGAGCACCCAGAAGAGGATGCAGAGGCTGGTGATGATGGCAAGGTCAAGCCGGGTGGCGTTTGGATAAAGGGAGAGCGTGATCCAATCGGGAACGGGGCCTGGGGCAAGCCACTGCTCCAGATGGGTGACGGTGCCGGGAGAAATGGCGCCGACGAATGCTTTTGGAAGCGGGATCGTCTGGAGCATGAGCAGGCCCATGAACAGGAGCCCGATACACAGTTCCAGCGTGAGGCGAGGGGTGGGCTTATCGCCCTCCCCTTCGGGAGACGGAGGCAGGAAGCAGAGAATGGCGCCGACAACGCCCAGGGCGAGACAGGCGCTGACGAAGATGAACTTGCTCCAGGGATGAACGGTGCCAAATGCCAGGGGCGTGAAACCGAGGATGAAAATAAGAAGAACTTCGAGGGTGGTTTCAAGCACCAACGCCAGCGAGAGGGACTTTTTAGATCGCCGCCGTTTAACTCGCCCCATGTCGGTATTGGTCCCTGTGGTGGCCGGGGTTTCCGGCGGTTGGAAGAAAAAGGTCAGAGCAGGAGGCGCATCGGAGCGCCATACGGTTGATGGTTAGTTGCTCAAGCTGGTGCCGGCGGTGACGCGAATCAACTGCGGGATCAGCTCACGCAAGGTGGTGTAGATCGAGGGTTGAAGGATAACGATGTCACCGGGTTTGAGCATGACGTTACCGTATTCGAGGGTGTCGTCGCCGCCGATGGCAAAGGTGACATAAACGAGGTTGCCTTTGTCATCGATGCGGTAGATGGTGGCGCGCTGCGGGTCGGCATTGGTGATCTGGCCGCCGCCCAGACCGATGGCCTGGCCGAGGTTGTATTCGATATCGACGGGGTAGTCGTAGAGGCCGGGCTTGTTGACGAGGCCCATGACGGTGATTTTGCGCCTGGGGAGCTGTTCAACGGCAACGGTCATGCCGGGTTCAAGCTTGGCATCGATGTAAGGAACGTCCATGTCACGGACAGGGAGAAGGATGGTCTGGGCAGGGTCGGTCGAGCCTGCGGGGACGAGGCGGATCATGCCTGCGCCGGCATCCTTGACGCCCTTGGCCTTGGCCAGGATGGAAGCAACGGACATTTCATCGCGGCGAAGATCGTAGACGCCGGGTTCCTTGACGGCACCCGTGATGCGGACCTGATAGGTCCGGTAGTTCAAAATCTTGATGGCGGTGGCGGGAGCGATGGAGAAGTAGCGAGGATAATAGGCGTTTTGAATCTTGGATTCGGTGGCGCGGAGGGTGAGGCCTTGAACCTTCAAACGGCCGATGAGGGGAAGCGTGATGAAGCCGCCGTTGTCGACGCGGGTCTGCACGGTGCCGTTTTTGCCGGTGTAGCCGATTTGATCCGGCATGGTTCCGATGACGTCGGGAATGTAGATGGATATCTGGTCGCCGATATCGAGGGTGTAATCACCCACGGCAGACTTGGCTGCAAGAATTTTGCCCGGATCAAGGATGGGTTCAATGGGGCCGGCGCGGTTGAAGGCTTCAACATCCTGCGCACTGGAAGGGTCGGGCCCGCAGCCGACGAGCAGAAAAAGGGCGGAACAGAGCAGAGGCAAAAGGAGCCCGATGGCGTGCCGGGAGGGGAAATTCGAGGCTAAGGGTCGAGACATAAGCCGTGGTTTCTCAGAAGCATGGGTGAGACCAACGCACAAAAGGGTGTTCCCGATGTGGTGGCAATCTGGAGAGAGTAATTGATAAAGGGTTTATGTCAAGTAATGCGGGAGGATTCGGGGTCTCGGAGTTGGGGTGCAGGGGAAGTAAAACACAGAAAAAGAAGGCAGTCTAGAGCGTGTTGGGAGGAACCGGCTGCAATCGCCCTTCCTTGTTGACACACGCCAGCGTGGTTTCCGCGGTGCAAAGGAGTTCGGTGCCACGGCGAACTTCATATGTGTGTTCGACCTTCACACCGACGCTGGGCTTGCCGATAACCTTGATGGTGAGAACGTCGTCGTACTTGCCGGGACGCTTGTAGCGGAGGCTCATGCGGACGACGACAAAGAGGCAGCCGGCGGCCTCAAGGTCTTTGTAAGCGACGCCACGGTTGCGGAGCATTTCAGTGCGGGCCATTTCCATCCAGATGGGGTAGACGCTGTGATGGACGAAACCCATGGGATCGCACTCGACGTAGCGTACGCGGACTTGAATCTCGCACTCGGAGCCGGGAATGGCGTGGGGGTTGTCTTGGGTGGTGTCAGTCATGGGGGTGGGGTGATGGCGTAGGGTTTTTGCGCCCGGGTTGTCGGGGGGACTTCGAGGAATGTTGTTGAAAGCAGAGACAATCGGAGCCGCCGGTAATCCATCTCCCGTTTATCCAGGTGTGACGGTTTGCGGCCTTCAACCTTTTTTGGAGCCGAAGGCACGCTGGGCCATGTCGATGGCTTTGGCGAGGGCTGCGGCTTTGTTGACGGTTTCCTGGTGTTCTTCGTCCGGGTCGGAATCGGCGACGATGCCGCCGCCGGCCTGGAGGTGGATGGTCCAGGCGCCGGGGTTGGACTCGTCTTTCATGACGACCATGGTGCGCAGGGCGATAGCCATGTCCATGTTTCCGGCGAAGTCGGCGTAGCCGACGGCCCCGGCGTAGGGCCCGCGCTTGGTGGGCTCCAGATCGTCGATGATCTGCATGGCGCGGACTTTGGGGGCGCCGGAGACGGTACCGACGGGAAGCGCGTGCTTGAGGGCGTCCCAGCAGGTGAGGCCATCATCAAGCTTGCCGGTGACAGTGGAGCTGATGTGCATGACGTGGCTGTAACGCTCAATCTGCATGACCGCGGGGAGACGGACGCTGCCGTACTTGCTGACGCGGCCGACGTCGTTTCGGCCAAGGTCGACGAGCATGATGTGCTCGGCGCGGTCTTTGGGGTCGGCGAGGAGTTCTTTTTCGAGCGCGATGTCCTGTTCGGGCGTCGCGCCACGGCGGCGGGTGCCGGCCAGGGGGCGATTGGTGACGACGCCGTTTTGGACGCTGCAAAGGATCTCCGGGCTGGAGCCAACGAGAATACAGCCTTGACATTGCAGGTAAAACATGTACGGAGAAGGATTTACAACACGCAGCGAGCGGTAGACCTCAAAGGGATCAACCGTGGTTTTGATCTCAAAGCGCTGGCTGGGGACGACCTGAAAGATGTCGCCGGCGGCGATGAATTCCTTGGCCTTGAGCACAGCGGCCTGATAGCCCCCCTGCCCCATGTTGCTGACGGGCAGCTTGGGCGCCGGGGTGGTGAGATCAATCCTGCCGACGGGGAGTTCCGGCAAGCCGGCATAGGCATCCGGGACAGCTTCCACACGCTGGATGAGGGCTTCAATGCGCTGGCAGGCTTCGTCATAGGCGCGGTCGACCGAGGTGACGGTGTCAGCGACGACGTTGGTGATGAGAAGGACCGCTTTTTGAACATGGTCAAAAGCGACGAGGCTGGTGTACAGGGAGAGATGGACGTCGGGGAGATTCCGGTCGTCCTTGGGGGTATTGGGGAGCTTTTCGCCTTCGAGATAGCGGACGCTGTCGTAGGCGGCGTAGCCAACCCAGCCACCTGTGAAGTCCGGCAGACCGGGGACTTTGGCGAGCTTCCAGGTCTTGGTGAGGTTATAGACCTCGCCAAGAGGGTCTTTGGAGGTGAAGTCGCGTGATTTGGCGGGGGTTTGGGCGTCGATGTACTGGACGCTGGTGCCGCGGGCAATGACCTGGGCGGCGGGCTGGGCGCCAAGGAAGCTGTAGCGGGCGATACGCTCACCGCCGACGACGGATTCAAAGAGGAAGCTGGGGGCGAGGCGGTCGTCGGGGCGCACCAGTCTGCGGTAGGCCAGGACGGGGGTGGTCTGGTCGTCCATGACGCGGGCGCAGACGGGGACGACATTGGCGCCGGTGGATTTGGCGGCCTCGACGAGCTTTTTGAAAGTTTCGCGGTCGGGGATGTAGCGTGTCATGCTGGGATTCGTTTCTGGATGTTAGTCGAGCTTTTCGGATTCGATGCTGGCGGCTTCGCCTTTGGACTTCTTTTCGACGTACTTTTTAATCCAGGTTTCCCAGCTTTTGCCGGCGGCGGTGTCTTTGCCGGAGAAGACGATGTTGGTGATGTCGGAGTATTTGATGTTGAGCCGCTGATCCGAATCTTTGGGGATCATGCGGACATAGGGATCGGCGATGTTGCTGCGCCGGTCGAAGATGTAGCCTTCGACGGATTTTCCGTCGGTGGTGGTGATGGTGACGTCGCCGCGGTAATCGAAGGCCTGGTCGAAGGCCGCCTTGCGTTCTTCGGGGGTTGCGAGGCTGGGGACTTCGCCTTCGTGGATTTCGCGTTTACCGGTTGTGGGTTTAGATTCGGTCATAGGCTGCGTATTGTACGATAATGCTCCTTCTTTTGGAGCCTGCTATGCAGCATAAACCGATCGTGGCTTTCGGCGACTCAATCACGCGGGGGCATGTGCTCCCGGCGGAGCAGACCTGGGTGTATCAATTGGAAAAGGCGCTGGCGCAACGCCTGGGAGCAAAAGCACCCGCTGTGCACAACGCCGGCGGGAATGGGCATTCGAGCCGGCAGGGGCTGGCGCGAATCCAGGCCGATGTGCTGGATAAAAAGCCGGGATTCGTGCTGGTGGAGTTCGGCGGGAACGACGCCGGGCACAACCCGATCGATTACCCGGAGCGGCACGTGCCGCTGGAAGAATTCAAAGAGAACCTGCGCAAGATCCACGCGCTGGTGTCTGAAGTGGGCGGGCAAGCGGTGTTTGTAACCTTCCCCCCCCTGCTGGACAAACAGCACCCCAATGGGAACCGGCCTTATTTTGCGCCTTACGGCGGGCTGGATGGATTCATTGAGGTGTATCGGCAGGCGACAAGGCAATTGGCCCTGGAGTTGAAACGGCCTTTGTTTGATCTGGATTTGTTTGTGCGCGCGCAGGCCAAAACACACGGGTTTGCGGATTTGATCGCGCCCGATGGCGTACACCTGACGGTCAAGTGCAACGAACTGGTGGCCACAGCATTGACGCCGCTGGTGATGGAATGGCTGGAGAATGACGATGAAGCCTAAGCCAGTGGTGGCACTTGGAGATTCCATCACTCGCGGGCACACGCTGCGCGCAGAGGAGACATGGGTTCATTTTCTAAATGAAAGCCTCAAGCAGCGGCTTGGTGAAAATGCGCCGGAGGTGATCAACGCCGGGGGCAATGGGCACACCAGCCGTGAGGGATTGGCGCGGATTCAGGCCGATGTGCTGGACCACAAGCCGGGGCTGGTGCTGGTGGAATTCGGCGGGAACGACGCGGGACACAACCCGATCGATTACCCCGAGAAACATGTGACGCTTGCGGAGTTTGAACGAAACTTAAAGAAGACCCATGAGCTGGTGACCGGCGTGGGCGGGCGGGTGGTGTTTATGACGTTTCCGCCGATTATCGAGGCGCAAAGGCCCAATGGAGGCTATCACCCCTACTTCGTACCGCACGGCGGGCCGGACGCATTCATCGGGATCTACCGGGAATCGACACGAAGAATCGCACGGGAACTGCGGGCGGGGTTGTTTGACCTGGATGCGTTTATCCGCGAGATGATCAAAGTCCATGGCGTGGGCGAAATCATGGCGGAGGATGGTGTACATCTGACGGTGAAATGCAATCGGCTGGTGGCCAAAGCGGTGGAGCCGGTGGTGGTGTGAAGAGGCCGAAGACCGCACCGGTTTAATGGTGGTGCGGTTTTGGTGATTCAAGTGTTGAAGGGTCTGGAACGCGGCGCGGCGGGCCTCGGGGACTCGGCCGCACCCTACTATTGGTTTTGTTTTTGCTGTTTGATGGCTTTGCGGGCGCGGTTGAGGGCTTCGGCGCGGGCGTTGGCGTTGATCTGGCGGGCGTCGTGGGAGGTGAGACCCAGGCGATGGGCCGCGGTTAAGAGAAGGTGCTTATCGTCCGTGGTGATGGTGCCGACGGAATGGATGGTGATGGCGAGGAAAGAGAGCCATTCCTGCGCCTGCCTGGGGGAATCCGGCTGTGCGACGGATGATTTGCCCTCAAGCTTTTCGCGATGGGCGGTGTCCAGGATGGCTTCGGATTGCTCGGCATCTATGCCCTGGCGGGCGCAGAATGCAATGAAAAGGTCGCGCTCGCGGTCCGTGACTTTGTCGTCCGCGAGGATGGCAGTGGCGAGCCAAAGGGCCATGGTGCGGGGGTTGTGACCGGGGTCCAGGGCGTAGGCATCTTCCGGGGAGTGGTTATCAAGCTGGGCGATAAGGGCGCGGCTGTCGGGTGAGAAGGAATCATCCATGTGGGTGATGACCCACCCTGTGGAGCCGTCATTGAGGATGGAGCCGCAAAATGGGCAGGAATCCGCAGTGTTATCGGATTCGGGACCGCCGCAGGACGGGCAATGGGCCGAGGAGAGGCCCAAGGCGGGGTTTGTGGTGACGCCGGACTTGCGTGAGAGGGTGAAAAGGCTGGTGCAATAAAGGCCCCCGCCTGGAACGGGCTTGGGGGGCTTGGGCTGGGCAACGGGCTTGATGGGGGTGGCGAGCATGGCGCCGGACCACTCGACGATGACCAGGGCACGGTCAAATTCTTCGCCGGGAATGATGCCAAGGGCCTGGACCGAACCGACGGCGCAGTGACCGGGGAAACGGCGGGTGTCAGAGGCCGGATCAGAGTGTTTTTTGACGAGGGCGGCGACTTCGTCGCAGAAGTTTTCGTCAGCGACTTTCTGTAGAGGCTTAGGCTTGCCGATGCGAAGGGCCTTGGCCCAGCGCCAGAAGATGACAGAGGCGCGGTCTTCCAGATTGGCGGTGGAGAAGCCGGGGTCTTTGGTGGCCTGATACTGGACGATGGATTCTGGATCGGGCGTGGTTGCGCTGGCGGAGATGGCGTTGGTCTGGGTGATCTCGGCAAGGACCCAATCGTGGGAGCCGGAGAGGAGTGCGGAGCCGCAGGCGGTGCATTTGTACGCCGCACCGGCGTCGGGCGCGGAGGCGTCGTCAACGATGGGATTGCCACAGTTGGGGCAACGCCCTTCCATGAGGCCGGGTTTGGAAGGGTCATCGAAATTCTTTACGGCGCCGGGGCGGCGGACGAACGTCCAGTATTCGCAAAACGGCTGGCTGCTGGAATCACCAGAGATGCGCTTGCCGGTTTTAAGGTCGACCCTGGTGTCCACGGCGACGGCGCTGATCATGAGGGTGGCGCTTTGGAAAACCGGGCCGATGCTGGCGTCGGCCAGCTTCGCGCCGGCGATGGAAATGTCGCTCATCTGGTTGCGGTAGCCTTCGTCTTTCTGCTCCTGGAATTGCAGAGCGAAACGTTCCAGAACACCATCGGAGACGAAGGGCCGGATGGCGGCGACATTCTGCATGCTCCAGCCTTCCTGGAGCTTGACGAATGCGGACTTCACGCGGTCGGAGAAACGCTCGGGATCAAACCCAGGGTCGGCCTGGGTGAGGGTCTGGATCGCATCGGCGTGGGCATTGGCGTTGATGGCGTTGAGGCCCTTGCGGAGGGTGTTGCCCTGGACATGCTTTTGGGATTGGATGAAGGCGTAGATGACCAGGCCAACGATGACGAGGGTGAGGGGGATGCCAAAGAGAGGGTATTCGACGCAAAGGACGATGAGGAGACGGATGAGGAGGTAGATGAGATAGATGATGGCGCCGTCGTCACCGCCGCCGGAGCCACCACTGCCGCCGCCGGAGGAACCGGAGGAGAAACCTTCGCCGCCGCCGGCCCGGGCGAGGAGGTCCGGGGCGAGGGCGGAGAGGGTGATCAAAAGGAGCGAGAGGGTCAAAAGAGCGTAGATGGCGCGCTGTTGAAATACCCGTCGGAAATTTTGATTTGGAAGCATGGGAGGGATTTTAGCGTGAGGTGCGTTCGATCGGCGCGCGCCGGCGACAAAGCCGGCGTGGGACGCTCAAGAATGATGATGCCAGCAGCCGGGGACCGAATTGCGGGAAATTTCCGGTTGTCTCTCGCAATTCAAGGTGAGGCGCGTGATCCTTGCATACGTCTACGTCACGAGCGCTTTCTGCCCTGGATGGCCTGGCGGGCCAGAGCGAGGGCTTCAGCACGGGCGGCGTTGTTGGCCTGCTGGGCATCTTTTTCGGAGAGATGAAGACGCTCGGCAGCGATAAGCAAAAGCCGTTGATCATCTGAGGTGGGAGCCCCGGCGATATAGATCGCATTGGCCAACAGAGCCAGCCATTGCCGGGCTTCCTGTTCACCTGAGGGGGGAGGGGGAACGAGGCCCTGGGCGCGCTCTTTGCGGGCGGTATCAAGCATGGCCTGCGCCTGGGTGCCGCGGATCTTGTGGCGCGTGCAGAACGCGTGAAACAGCTTGCGCTCGGAATCGGTGAGGACTTTATCGCTGAGCATCAGCCGGGCAAGCCAAAGGGCCGTGAAACTGGGGGTGGAGAAGCGGGGATCGGAGTCGTCGAATGCGCTGGGACTGCCGGGATTGGTTTGCTGACGAAGCGTGGAACTGGAGAGTTCGCCCATGATGGACTTGGCGGCCTGTGAACGGCTGTCGTGGATGAAGGCGAGGACCCAGTCGGCAGAGCCGTCGTTGAGAATGGTGCCGCAGTAGCTGCAGGAATCGAGGGTTTCGTCGGTTTCAGGGCCGCCACAGGTTGGGCAGTGGGCGGAGGAGAGACCGTGCTGGGGGTTTGAAGAGACGCCTGCATTGCGTTTCAGCGTGAGGAGACTGGTGCAGTAGATGCCGGCATCGGGGACGGGTTTGTATTCGCGGGGCTGAGCGGGCTGGATGGAGGTGGAGAGGGTTTGGCCGGACCATTCGACGAGGATGAATGCACGGTCGACGTTTGGGCCGGGGATGATACCGAGGGTTTGCACGCCGCCGACGCCGCATTTGCCGTAGAAGGTGCGGGTGTCTTTTGATGGATCGGTTTGGGAGTCAATGGTTTTGGCGATGGTTTCGCAGAACTCAGGGGTGGCGACTTTGCGGAGCG
Organism: uncultured Phycisphaeraceae bacterium; assembly: GCA_964542875.1. GTDB lineage: Bacteria > Planctomycetota > Phycisphaerae > Phycisphaerales > Phycisphaeraceae > CAZGOM01. The sequence goes on along the minus strand of CAZIWA010000052.1, from coordinate 22,233 downwards.
GTTTGGTATCGCCGACGCGGAGGGATTTGGCCCAGCGCCAGAAGACAAGTGAGGCGCGGTCCTCAAGGTGGGCGGTGGAAATGCCGGGATCGTTGGACTTTTGATAGAGAACGACCGACTGAGGCACAGGTGCGACGGCGGAAGTCTGCTTGACGCTGACCTGAGAAATTTCGGCCAGGACCCAGTCGTGCGTGCCTGAGAAAAGTGCGCTGGAACAGGATGGACACTTTAATGAGCGCGGGCCGAGGCCATCCTGGTTAAGGCGCGTGCCGCAGTTTGGGCAGACGCCTTCGATAAGCCCCTGCCGGGGCTCGGTGGCGGGGTCTGGGCCGCCACGGCGGCGGAGGAATGACCAGTATTCGCTGAATGTCTGCGGAGAGAAATCGCCGGAAATGTGACGACCGGTTTGAAGATCGACATTGGTGTCCTGGGCGCTGGCGCCGACGAGGACGGTGACGGCTTCAAAAAATGGGCCGACGGTTGCGTCGACGATCAGAGGTTCGTCGACAATGACGTTATCCATTTTGTTGCGGTAGCCTTCATCGATCTGCTCCTGAAACTGAAGCGCGAAGCGTTCGACAACACCGTCGGAAGTGAAAGACCTGATGACGCCGATGTTTTGATGGGACCAGCCCGCCTGGACTTTTTCAAAGGCGAGCTTGACGCGTTCATTAAAGCGATCGGGTGAAAAGGAGGGGTCCGTGTTTTTTATCGTGCTGATGGCGGCGTCGCTGGCGCTGCTTTGCTTTGCACGCTGGCCGGCGTTGAGGGTTTTGGGAACTTTCTTGCCGAATATAAAGGCGTAAAGCAAGAACAAGCCGGCTGGGACAAAACAGCAAAAGAGGCAGAACTTCTCCAGCAAAGTCATGGGGCGGGGAGGGCCGGCGGGCTTGCCTTGATCGCGTTGCGGCTCCTCCCGGCGCGAGGATTCGCTGGAGTAACCGGGGCTGGAAGAACGGGAACCGGATGAGCTTGAGGAATTTGAGGAGCTTGATGAGCCGGAGGAGAAGTTTTCGCCGCCGCCGGCCCGAGCGAAGAGGGACTGGGTGAAGGCCAGGTTGAGCAGAAGCAAAGTAGACGCGAGAAGAAGCGTCAGGGGGCGCCGGAAGGAGGAGGTTGGAAGCATGGGTGGGGATTTTAGCGGCTGAACCAAACGGTGCGGGAATCGTAGTGGGGAGTGCTGGTATGATTCGGGCGTGTTTGATCCGCGGATGCAGACCCTAGCGTGTGAATGAGGCTGGCATGGGAAACCGATTTGGTTTTAAAGACCTGATAATTGTGGTGTTGCTGGTCACTGTGATCGGCCTGGTGCTGCTTAGCATGAAGCAGTACGACCGGCAGTGGGAAGTGATGCAGTCGATCAATACGCAATTGAAGGAGCACACGGGGGATCTGGCGGACATCCGACGGCAGATCAAACAAGGCGTGTCGGTCGTCACCACCCAGGCAAGCGTGCGCACTCCGACGGGCGACGAGTGGCAAGGCGCGGGCGTCGACCCGTTTGAGCGCATCGAAGCTGCGGAAAAGATGGCCGGGTATTCCAAGGGGGATTGGCTTAAAGATTCGTTTGGCACCCAGGTGGCGAAAATCACCCCGCTGGTGAGCCGGGATGCCTACGGCGCAACGATCCAATCCAACGTGATGGAATCGCTGATTCAGCGCGACCCGGTGACGTTCCAGTGGCAGCCGGTGCTGGCGGAGTCATGGAAAATCAGCGAAGACGGGCTGACGTACCGTTTCAAGCTGCGCAAGGACACAACCTATTCCGACGGCGTGCCGGTGAAAGCGCAAGACTTCAAATACATGTACGACTGGACGATGAACCCGGAAGTGGATTGCCCCACCGCGCGGGAAATGCTTAAAAAGATCGTCTCGTGCACGGTGATCAACGATTATGAAGTCGAGTTTAAGTTTGACGAGCCGTTTTTCTCCGCATTGGAATTAGCGGGCGGGATGTCCCCCCTGCCCAAGCACTTTTATTCAAAGTATTCCGCCAAGGAATTCAACGCCCACCCAGGCCTGCTGCTGGGAACGGGCCCCTACCGAATGGAGACGCCCGATGGGTGGTCGACCGGCAAGCCGCTGATCCTTTACAGGAACCAGCGGTACTGGGGAAAAGCGCCGGGATTTGACCGGATGGTTTACGACCAGGTGGACAACCCCAAAGCGCAAGTGAACATGTACAGGAACAAAGAACTGGACATGCTGATGGCGCAGCCGGAACAGCTCAAATTCCTCAAAGAAGACCCCGAGGTGATGAGCCGGAGCAATGTGAAAGAGTATGAGCGGATCACGGGTGGATACGGCTTTATCGCCTGGAACCAGAAGCGCAACGGCCAGCCCACGGCATTTGCCGACAAGCGCGTGCGCCAGGCGATGAGCTACCTGATGGACTACGAGCGGCTGCACAAACAAGTGCTGCTGGGGTATGGGATTCCTGTGACGGGGCCGTTTAACCGGGGGGGCCCGCAGGCCGATAAAAGCCTTATGCCGTACACGACGGACGTGGCCAAAGCCCAAAAACTCCTGGAGGAAGCGGGCTTCAAGAAAGGGCCCGACGGCGTGATCCTGGCGCCGGACGGCAAGCCTTTCAGGTTCAAGATCACGATTCCCACCGGCACGGGCTTCTGGGAAAAAGTGATGCTTTCGCTGAAGGACAACATGGCCAAAGTGGGCGTGCAGATGGATATCGACCCGCTGGAATGGGCCGTGTTTGATGAACACCTGAAGCAGCGGGACTTTGACGCGCTGTGCATGGCCTGGGGCAGCGGCATCGAGTCGGACATCTACCAGATGTTTGACTCCAGCCAATGGGAAAGCGGCGGGGACAACTTCACCGCTTACAAAAACCCGGAGCTGGATAAACTGATCGCCGAAGCGCGCAGAACAATCGATGAGGACAAACGGATGAAGCTGTGGCAGGCGTGCCATCGGCTGCTTTACGAAGATCAGCCGTACACGTTCCTGTACACGCGCCGGGCCATCGCGGTGATCGATAAGCGAATCCAAAACGTGCAAGTGATCCCCGTGGGGCTCAACGGCCGGGAAGAATGGTTTGTACCCAAAGGACAGCAGCGCTGGAAGGATTGATCGGGTCAGGCGGAATGTACCGTCCCTGAATTGCCGTCTGAGGGTGAGCGAGAACCATGATCAACTACATCATCAGAAGATTGCTGCTTCTGATCCCCACTTTGCTGGGGGTGACGATGGTGACGTTTTTCGTGATGGCGCTTTCCCCAGGCGGCGTCGGCGGCCCGAAGCTGGATGCCGACGGCGGGATGCAGGCGACGCAGCGCCAGGCGCTTAAGGAGTATTACAACAAGCGCTATGGGCTCAACAAGCCGCTGGTGATCCAGTATTTCCGGTGGCTCAACCAGGTTTCACCCGTGGGGTTCACGTCCAACCCGGAAACACATGAGTACGACGGCATCGGGTTCAAAATGCCGGATCTGGGAAACAGCTTTTCGCGAAACCGGCCGGTGCTGGACCTGTTTATCGAAGCGCTGCCGGTGACGATGACGCTCAACGTGCTGGCCATGCTTTTGACCTTTCCCTCAGCGCTGGTGATCGGGATTCTGGCGGCAAGGCGTCGCGGCGGATTGTTCGATAAAACCGCCAACCTGACGCTGCTGGGGCTTTGGTCCGTGCCGACGATGCTGGTCGGCGTGCTGCTGCTTGGATACCTGGCCAACAGCCAATACCTCAACTGGTTTCCCAACAACGGGTTTACCTCTTCGGATGCCGCGGAGATGCCGTTTCTGCCGTCCTACGGGCCCGATGGGCACTGGGTGCGCGGGTACCTGGTGGACATCGCGTGGCATTTGTTTTTGCCTGTGGTGTGCCTGACCTACGGGTCGATGGCGTTTGATGCGAAGCTGACCCGGGCGGCCATGCTGGAAAACATCGCGGCTGACTATGCGAGGACGGCCCGGGCCAAGGGCGTAAGCGAATGGAAGATTCTGTTCAGCGATGTGCTGAGAAACAGCCTGCTGCCGCTGATCACGGTGAGCGCGGGATTGATTCCCGGTTTGTTTGGGGGATCGATCATCATCGAGAAGATTTTCAGCCTGCAGGGCATGGGCAACCTGGCGGTGGATGCGATCTTTACCCGGGACCGGGAAATCGTGATGGCCAGCGCGCTGGTGCTTGGGTTCCTCGGGCTGCTGTGCCAGTTGATCGCCGACGTGTGCTACACCATTGCTGACCCGAGGGTGACTTATGAGTAGCACACCCCTGCCGATGAATAGCGGCGGCACCGCAACGCCTGTCGAAAAGCGTGAAACACTGCTGACGGCGACCCTGCGCACCACGCTGCGGCCCTGGATCGCGCGGATGGGCCTGGGGTGGATTTTGCTGATGACGGTGCTGGGGTTCTATGGGCCATTCATCGCCAACAGCCACCCGTACCTGATGAAGACGGCCAACGGAGTGATTTCCAGCCCGCTGCTGCAATACCTGACTCCGTGGGATGTCATTCTGGCGGTGGGGCCGTTGGTGCTGCTGGCGGGATGGCTGGCCAGCCGGGTTTTGAAGACAAAGAAGCTGCCGGCGATCGGAACACTGGTCGGGCTGGGTGTGTTGACGACCTTGAGCTTTGTTTTTTTGAGCCCGCCTGAGCTGGTGGTGTATGAAAAGTATCGGGAGGGATTGGAGGCAAAAGAGATCGCCTGGGTGATCAACGCGCCGATCCCCTACTCGCCTTCTGACCGGCAGCGGGACAAGAGCGACGCGGAAGAACAAGCACCCTCATCTGAACACTGGATGGGCACCGAGGCGACGGCAGCGGATGTGGCAAGCCAGATGGTGCACTCATGCCGGGTGGCGGTGAGCATCGGCTTTGTGGCGACGGGCATCGCCGCTGCTATCGGGATTGTGCTGGGCGGGCTGATGGGCTATTTCGCGGGCTGGGTGGACCTGCTTGGCATGCGGCTGGTGGAAGTGTTTTCGGCCATCCCGACGATGTACCTGCTGCTGACCTTCATCGCGGCCTTTGACACGCGCAATATTTACCTGATCATGACGATCATCGGGCTCACGAGCTGGCAGGGGTACACGATGTTCGTCCGGGCGGAGTTCTTGAAGCTCAGGAATATGGACTTTGTGCAGGGGTGCATCGCTGCGGGGCTTCCGCTTCGCTCGACGCTGTTTGTGCATATGCTGCCCAATGCGCTTGCACCGGTGCTGGTGAGCATGAGCTTCGGCATCGCCGCTGCGGTGACATCCGAAGCGGGATTGAGCTTCCTTGGCCTTGGCGCGGTGGATTCACCAAGCTGGGGTGCGCTATTGAACCAGTCGGTGAAGGGCGCGGGCGGGTTTTACTGGTGGCTGGCGTTTTACCCCGGCGGGGCCATCTTCCTGACGGTGTTTGCATACAACGTGCTGGGGGAATCGCTCCGTGATGCGCTGGACCCCAAAGCACAATGAGCCAACGATGGGTGAGAGGCACAGACCGGGTAAACTAGGCGTGACGCGTTATTCGTAGTGAGAGTGAATTGGCATGGCTGAAGCGACTTCCCCCCTGCTTGCGATCCGAAACCTGTCCGTGTCGTTTGAGACCGGACGCGGGAAGGTGAACGCCGTCAACGGGGTGAACCTGACGGTGTATGAGGGTCAGACGCTGGCGGTGGTGGGCGAATCCGGGTGTGGGAAGTCGGTGACGGCGATGTCTGTGCTGGGCCTGGTGCCGAGGCCGCCTGCGGTTTACAACGCGGGTGAGATTTTGTTTGAAGGCCGCGACCTGCTGAAGCTGAGCAACAACGAAATGCGCAAGGTCCGGGGGAACAAGATCGCGATGATCTTTCAGGAGCCGATGACAAGCCTGAACCCGGTATTTACGCTGGGCGAACAGATCATTGAAGCCATTCTGCTGCACCAGAACGTGACGCCTGAGCAGGCGATGGGCATCGCTATACAAGCGCTGAGCGACGTGGGCATCGCCGACCCGGCCAACCGGATCAAGGAATATCCGCATCAGCTTTCGGGCGGGATGCGCCAGCGTGTGATGATTGCCATGGCGCTGGCATGCAAGCCCCGGCTGCTGCTGGCCGATGAGCCGACGACCGCGCTGGACGTGACCATTCAGGCGCAGATCCTGGCGCTGCTGCGCAAGCTGCAGCATGAAAAGAAAATGTCGGTGCTGCTGATCACCCACGACCTGGGCGTGGTGGCGGAAAATGCCGATGTGGTGGCGGTGATGTATGCGGGCCGGGTGGTGGAATACGGGTCTGTCATGTCGGTGTTTCAAAAGCCGATGCACCCCTACACCCGTGGGCTGTTTAACTCCATGCCGGTGGTCGGCAAGGTGGTGAAACGCCTGGAGACGATCCCCGGGAACGTGCCCAACCCGAGGGATTTTGCGCCCGGGTGCCCCTTCCACCCCAGGTGCAAGGATTACAACAACGATCCCAAGTGTGCGACGCAGCCGCCTGGGTTATTGGAGATTGAGCCTGGGCATTGGGCGGCGTGCTGGCATACGCCGGGGTATGAATCCGGCCGGGTTTCGCTGCCGGTGATTGATTACAAACGACCTGTGGCCGTTGAGGCGATATAAGGATGAGTGCGTTGACAGACAAACAACAACCGGGGCAGAAGCTGTTGGTGCTGGCAATCGTCGTGCTGGTGGTGGCCATCGGTGTGATGGGATGGGCGGTGCTTAAGCTATCCAGCGGCGCGATGGTTCAACAAACGGAAACCGGCCCAACCCGTGACCAACTGCTGACCGCGGAAGTGAAAGTGGCCATCGAGCGCAAGCTGGCGGTGCCGGTGTCGATGTCGGACATGAAGATCGAAGCCCCGACCGAGCTTAAGGGCCAACAGATGATCCGGTTCAGCGGAACGTGGCGGCCTCAGGTGGATTTGTATGTGCTGGTACCCACGACAGAACCCGCGGTGCTGTCGCCCACGGGTCTTGAGCCGGAATTTATGGCCTGGGTGAAGCAAAACCCGGATCAGGTGAAGTCGTTCCTGCAGATGCCAAATCCGGCACATGGGTTCACGACGCTGAACGTGGCGACAAGCACCGAGCAGGCACAGCCGGTGGCCGGCACGATCCAGATGCCGGTGACGGCGATGGGAAAAGAGCAGGAACCGGAAGTGACCTTCGACAAGCCGATTTCGGCGGCAGGTCAGCCCGCTTACAAGTATGGGCCGCGCGCGCTGGCAGTGGGGTCCAAGGAGCATACCGCCATCTCGCTGGCCAAACAGGAACTGCAAGGCCATGTGAACCAGGGCGTGATGATGGCCTATCAACTGGACCTGCTTAAGAAAAGCGGCGCCCCGGCCAAGGCCAAGCTGGACAAGGTGCAGGCTGAGGTGGACAAGGCAATGGCGGACGCCACCAAGGCACAAGAGAGCGCCAAGGCGGCCCAGCCTGAGGCACCACTCAAGAAGACCAAGGAAGAACTGGAAAAGGAAGCCGAAAAAGCCAAACAGGACGCCGAGCGCGAAGCGGAGAAAACCCGGCTGGCCAAGGCACTGGAAGAACGGCGCGCGGCCATGGAGAAGGAGCGCCAGGCTTACATGGCCCCCCTGCTGGAAGCCACCAAACCCGGCAAGACCTGGGTGGGACAATGGATGATCGAACGTGACCTGGGGCCGATCGGGATCAAATTCCTGACCCAAAAAGCCACCGGCGAATACACCGGCGTGCTGTTTGACCCGCGCGACCCTGACGCCAATAAGGCATTCACCGGACGCATCGTCCCAGACCCCACCCGGAATGATGGATGGACGCTCACGCTGACAAGCACGCCCGACTCCGGCATCGATGTCAACGGCCCGGCAGACGTGATGGGCGGCAAAGTGTGGCTCAACCGGGCGGGGAGCTCCGTGCTGTACTTCAAGCTGGAGAGCGCGACGACAATGATCGGCCGCTCCGGAGGGCGGGCGGCATTTAAGATGCTGCTGGAGAAGTAAGACGAACGCCTGCTTCTCACACCGGGCGGGATTGTTCGTCAAGCGGTTCATCAGGCGGGGGATTCGCCACGGTGTGGCCGGTCTTGTGCAGCACGAACATGTAGACGGCGCTGATGGCGTAGCCAATGGCAAACTCCGGCGCTGCCCAGAAACCGAGCTTGGGCACGGGCATCTGGGGAGTCATGGTGTAAGCGTGAATGAGCCCGATGCAGGAGAGCACAGCGGCGGCGGCCAGCCAGCCAGCAGCCTTGTGGAACTGCTTATCAATGATGTAGGCAAGGGCCGCGGAAAAGAGAATTGAAGTGATGATGAAGCCCTGTTCCAAGGCGATGACGCCAGAGAGATAGACGCCCTTCATGGGCATGACTTTTGCGGCGTCCATGTAGGTGCCGGGGTTGATGGCGGCGTCGATGATGGGCGAACGGGCCCAAGCGGCAAGTGAGGGAATCAAGCCGATGGCGACGGCGAGGTAGTGCCGCTTGGGAACGTCAGCAAAGCTCTGGGCGGTGATGATGATGCCGATCCAGAGAAGGATGGGGAGCATCGCCTCAATGGGAAGGATGTGGGTGACGACGGTGACGACGCCCAGAAGCGAGACAAGGGTGATGACAACGCCGTTCAATGCGGAATAGCCGATGCGCGCGCCCATGGCCTTCCAGCCGGGGTGGCCGATGTAGATGGTGGTGGGGAAAGGCGAGCCGAAGATGGCCGCAACGACGGAGCCGATGCCGTTGACCAGGAGGGAAGGCTTGGTTTCGTACCGATCGCCGGCGGCGTCTGCGCTTTCAAGATTTTGCAGGGAGCCCAGGACGTTAAAGAGGGACATGGGGAGGATGATGGTGAAATATTGCCAGCAGGTGGGATCGGTGAGGGTGCGGGCGAGCTCTTTAAAGACGGGAATGGGCCAGTGGAAAGTGAGCTTGACGGCTTCCTGGGTGGGTGGTGTCCAGACAGCCCAGCCCAGTGAGGGGAACTTGACCATGAGAAGGTAAGAGCCCCAGGCGAGGATGCCGCCGACGATGACGGAGAGGAGCCCGCCGGGAAGGAACTTGAACTTCACGTTGCCGGCGTAGCAGACGAGCATGATGAAAAGCGGAACAATGGTGACGATGGGCATGGCGAACATCTGGAAGATGAAGCCCATGGAGATGAAGGTGATGGCGATGCCGGCAAGGGCCGATAGCAACGCGGCACGCGGGGTGTATTTGCGGAGCCAATCCGCGGTGAAGGCGCCGATGATCTCAATGACAGCGCCGATGAGGCAAGCGAAGAGGCCCGCTTCCCAGGCGAGTTGTGCAGGGTCCGGATGGTTGTTTTGCTTGGCCAGCGCATGCACGGGGGCCATGACGAGGAAGACGAAGGCAATGACGCTGACGGTGTTGATGCCGTAGGGAAGCGCGGTGACATCCGACCGGCCGGTTTTACGGGCAAGCTGCATGGCCTGCCAGGAGTAGAAAAAATTACCGACGAGAATGGAAAGCGCCGCACCGGGGATGATGCGGGAATAGATAAGCGCGTCATCGAAGCCGACGACGAATTTGCAGAGCGTGGCAATGAGGATGAGCTGGAGGAGGTTGTCGACAAAGAGGCCAAAGAAGCCGTCGATGTCGCCTCGGACAAACCATTTCGGGTGGTTTAATGGGGTATTCATGGGGGATAGTTTAGCGGAGGCCGGGGGAGATATGATTGAGGCATGACGCAACCTGTTTCAGAAGCGGATGTTTATCGGATCGTGGGCGCTGAGGGATTCAAGCGGCTGGTGGCGGCGTTTTACCGCCAGGTGCCGGGGGACGATGTGATGGGACCGATGTATCCCAAAGAGGACCTGGAGGGCGCCGAGGAACGGCTGCGTGAGTTTTTGATTCAGCGCTTTGGCGGGCCGGGCGACTATTCGGCCAAACGCGGGCACCCGAGGCTGCGCATGCGCCACGCCCCCTTCCCGGTGGACCAGAAAGCCCGGGACCGGTGGATGCTGCTGATGGGAAACGCCATGAAAGAGGCTGGATTCGAGCCCGGGGTGGTGGAGGTTTTGACGCGGTACTTCGACCAGACTGCCACGTTCATGATGAACCGGGGAGCTGCGGAGTAGGATCCCAAGCCCGTCTCACAAAAACTATGTGAGTTTCACACAAATTCCTCTCGCGTTTGCGCGTGGGATCGTTACAATCTTCTCTTCGTTTTTTCTGTGACTACCCAGGGAAATGTTTGCCGATGCAAAACGCAATCAACAAGGCTTCAGCGCTGGTCGAGGCGCACAAGTTCATCCGTCAGTTTGAAGGCAAGACCATCGTCGTGAAAGTCGGCGGGTCCATCATGGATGAACCCGAAACGCTGCGCAGCCTGATCATGGACATCTGCTTCATGGACGCTGTGGGCATGAAGCCGGTGATCGTGCACGGCGGCGGCAAAAGCATCAACGAAGCAATGAAGAAGGCCGGCCTGCAGGCGCACTTTGTGCAAGGCCGGCGGTACACCGACGAGCGCACGCTGGCGATCGCCGAGCATGTGCTGATCAATGAGGTGAACAAAGACATCGTCGACGAAATCAACAAGCTGGGGCACCAGGGCCTGGGCCTGCACACGCTGGCCAGCACGGTGTGCTTCGCCAAGCGGCTGTTCCTGGAGTCGACCGAAGAGCCCAAGGGGCGCAAGATCGACATGGGCTTTGTGGGCGAAGTGGAATGGGTGAATGCCAAGCTGATCAAGGCGCTGCTGGATGGGGACTACATCCCGGTGATCGCGCCCATCGCCCGTGACCCCTCGGGCGGCCGGCTGAACGTGAACGCCGACAGCGTGGCCGGGCATGTGGCCGCTGCGCTTAAGGCCGAGAAGCTGCTTTTGGTGTCCGACACCAACGGCATCCGGACCGGCAGCACGGAAGACACACTGGCCAGCACGCTGACCAAGAAGCAGATTGAAGACCTGGTGGCGTCCGGCGTGATTTCCGCAGGCATGCTTCCCAAGGTGGAAGCTTCGATCACCGCACTGGAAGCGGGTGTGAGCAAGTGCCACATCGTCGATGGACGCATTCCCCATTCCGTGCTGCTGGAGGTTTATACGCAGCAAGGGATCGGGACGGAGATCGTGCTCTAAGCATTCCATGGGTTTTTTAGATGCCCGGAAGGTTAAATATCCGGGTTGATCGCATTTTCATTTTTGAAAACCAAAGAAGCCGCTATGAAGAACTTCCTGACCATCATCGATACCCCCAAAGACGATATCGAACACCTTCTGGACGTGGCGTTCGCGCTCAGGAGCCAGCGCAACAAGGCGCAAGGCAATGCCCCCCTGCTGGCCAACAAAACGCTGGCGATGATCTTCGAGAAGCCCAGCCTGCGCACCCGGGTGAGCTTTGAACAAGCGATGTACGAACTGGGCGGGCGTGCGATCGTGCTGCAGCAGGCGGAGATCGGCCTCGGCAAGCGCGAGCCCGTGAAAGACGTGGCGCGCGTGCTGGGCGGCATGGTGCAGGGCATCAGCGCCCGCGTGTTTGAACACCAGAAGGTGGCGGAACTGGCGCAGTACGCCAATATCCCCGTCATCAACGCACTGTGCGACGATCACCACCCCTGCCAGGCGCTGGCCGACATCATGACCGCAATGGATGAATTCGGGCGCGATCTGGCCGGACGGACGATGACCTTCATCGGCGACGGCAACAACGTGGCCCGGTCGCTGGCGGAAGTCTGCGCCGCGGTGGGCATGAACTTCACCATCGCCAGCCCCGAAGGGTTTGACCTTAAGCCCGACGCGGTGAAGAAAATCAAGACGGCCTACCCGCGGTTTAAGTTCACCCACACGCGCGACCCTCAGGCCGCAGCGAAGAACACCGATGTTCTGTACACCGACACCTGGGTCTCCATGGGCCAGGAAGCCGAAGCGGAAGCCCGCAAGAAGACCTTTGCCCCCTACCAGGTGAACGAAGCCCTGCTGGCCCTGGCGCACAAGGAAGCAATCATCATGCACTGCCTGCCGGCGTACCGCGGGCTGGAGATTTCCGACGGCGCGATGGAGCACGCGCAGAGCCGGGTGTTCCCCGAAGCGCACAACCGGCTGCACGCGCAAAAGGGCGTGCTGGCGGTACTGCTGGGTGGGAAGTAAGAAGTCGTCCCGGGTCCCGCGTCCGGTGTACCGCGTCGGAAGATGCAGAAGTTTCAGGAAAGAGGTTCGGAGTCGATGACTCCGAACCTCTTTTTCTTTGATATGAGACGCTTTTACCGTCGTCTTGGGTCGTAAAAGGGCGCAAGGCGTGACGGTTCCTTTTTAGAGGTCGTCACGCCTTGCAGACCGGGCTCAGAAAGCGGTCTTCATCCTGCTGAACAGTCCTGCAGGACGGGTTTTATTATCGGGTGGGAATCTGGTGTGGTGGACTTGTCCTTGACATGTGCGCCGAGGCGCGATTTTTGGGAGGCCCAGGGGTGTGACGCCTGAGGCCGCCGGTCGGCAAGTCCTTGTGAATCAAGGGACTCGATTGCCCGGTGACTGTTACATCGGCGCTTGTGAAGGGGAGACTTTAGAGAATTTATGCGAACACTTTTCAGTTGTTCCAATGGTGGAATCGTGTTGTACATTGATCGGCGTTCAAGTCCTATAACCATTAAGCGACATGATTTTTATGAGATTATTAAAGTTTTTAGAGGGCCTTGGTATCATGCCTCCACCCCTTAAAGCAAAGAGAGAAAGCCATGGGAATCACGGTCATCAATCCGCATAACGGTGAGGAAATGAAAGTTCGCGACGGCGACGCAGGCCGTGCGGTCAAAGACAAAGAAGGTCGAATCTTTTATGTGATGCCCAAGAAAGACGGCACCGGCTACTACGGCGCCATGACCCGGGCCGGGAGCGATAAGGAAGAAGCCCGCAACCAGGAAATGGAACTCAAAAAAGGCGGCGCACGAGCCAACATGGATGCGCAGATGCAGTCGCGCTCTTCAGGGGGCGGCGGATTCTTTGGGACCGTCAAAAAGCTCGTGAAACTGCTGATCGTGCTGGCAGTGCTTGGCGGGCTGACCTGGGCGGTGCTGTTTGGCCCGCTTAAGGGCAAGATCCCCTACCTGCCGGGTTATCAAGACCCAGCGGCCGCTCCGGCGGTCCCAGCGACGAAGTAAGACCACTCGAGCGAGATAGAGCGTTCAAAATAAAAGCGCCGTCCGCTGGGCTTCCAGCGGACGGCGCTTGTGCATGGGTTACGGGAATGATTGCGCGCGGCAAGAGACGAGATGCTCACGCAGGCAAAAGCGCTGCGCTTGGATTGATTTGATTAATGTGCTCAAGGCTGCGCCGGCGCCGGTGCGGGGGCAGGATCCGCCGCAGGCACAGCAACGCCCTGGCCCAGCGGCGCGACGGGGGCTTCAGCGCCCTTCTCGGCGGCCTGGATCTTGGCTTCCAGACGCTTGTCGATATCCCGCATCTCGGGGTCGGCGTCGGTGTCGATGGCCCATGCCGGGAGCGTGCCGGTGCCGGAATTGGCTTTGATCTCCTGCGTGCGCTGGCGCTCGCGCACGCGCACCGCTACGGCTTCGCGCCAGGCGCTGAGCGCGCCGGGTTTATCACCCGCGCGCCAGAGCGCATCACCCAGGTGATCGATGACGACGGAGCTGTCGGCCTCCCCTGCTTTGTGGGCTCGGCGCAGTTGCTCGACGGCTTCCTTGAACTTGCCGGACTTGTAGAGAATCCAACCCTTGGTGTCGATGTAGGAATCGATGTTGGGTTCCTGGGAGAGCGTGGTCTCGATCATGAGAAGGGCTTTGTCGAGATTGACGCCGTCAACGGCCCAGACATAGGCGAGATTGTTGTTGAGGCCGGGGTGCGTGGGGTTTTTGGTGAGCGCGTCGACCCGGAGTTTTTGCGCGGTGGCGCGGTCGCCTTGCGCCTCAAACATACCGGCGAGCTTGTCGAATATCTCGGCGGAGACACCGGGCGCTTTGTCCGCGACGTCCTGGGCGATCTGGATTTTCTGCTCAACGGTCTTGGTTTTATCCGCGGCGATTGCGGCAGCAAAAACCGAGCTGACTTCGCGGGCAAGGTCAAGCGATTCGGAATTGGCGAGGATCACCTGAGCCAAAAGGGCCTGCGCCTGGGCGGGCTGATCGGAAAAGAGGTAGGCCCGGCCCAGACCGTAGCGGACATCGGTGAGAACGGGCTCATGGGCCTGAGACAACACGGGTTTTAGGACATTGATGGCTTTCTCAAACTCCCGCCGGGCAAAGTAAAGCTGGGCATATTGCACGGCCCGGGCGGGTGATGCGGGCTCAAGCGCGAGCACCTTTTCCGTGGTGGCGTAAAAGAGCGGCATCTGCCGGGTTCTAAGGTAATGGTTGCGCACGGAGATGAGGACTTCGCGCTCGCCGGGGAAGTCCGCAGCGGCCTTGGCGGCAAGACGGTTGGCTTCATCGATCCGGCCGGCGGCGGCGTGCGCTTCCAGCAATACGGAGAGCGCCCCGGCATCCTTGGGGTTTTGCCTCATGAGCTGCTGGAGGGTTTCAACGGCTTGCTGGTTTTGCGCTCCGGCAAGCATCAGCCGGGCCTGCTGGAGGCGTGCCAGACGGCTTTGCGGAATGGTGCCCAAAAGCCGACGCATGAGCCGGCGGTATTGATTTACCGCGTCATTAATGCGGCCGGAGTTGTAGAGGTCAAAAAGTTTTTCGTAGAGGATTTCAGCGGTGGGTTTCTGGTCGATGCCGTCGAGAAGCGTACGCTCGGCACCTGGGTAGTCGCCCAGGGAAAATTGGAGTTCCGCCCGCTGAACGGTCAGATCAACATTCCCGGGCTGGGCTTCCAAAAGCTTATTGACGAGGGCGAGCGCATCCTTGGGCTTGTTCTGGGAAATAAGGATCATCACGCGAAGCTGAGTGACGCCTGATTTATCCTGAGACTCCACAGGTTGAATGGCCTTGGAAGCGGCATCGATATCGCCGGAGGTAAGCAGCAGGCGCACCAGGGCCAGACGCGCGGCGAGAAGAGTGGGCGCCTGCGTGACGACCTTTTGGTACTCGGCGATGGCTTCGCTGGTTTTACCTTGTTCAGCGATAAACCCGGCTTTGATGAAACCAATGCCGGGCTCCGCAGGGATCGATTGCGCGGCGACAAGGAAGCTGAAGCCGTCGGGATCGACAAACCGAAGCCGATTAAAAATACCGGGGGCCAACTCCGGCGCCGCGGCAATGGACCGGCCCGCGGCCTGGAGAAGATCTTTGGCCAGCACGGGGTTGCCGGCGAGCTTGGTGTCCGACGAGGTTATGTCACGCGTGAGCTCCTCGAAAACTTCAACGTCCTTGGGCTTGGCCTGAAGGTGCTTGAAGAGGAAGGCACGGCGGGCGGGGTTCTGCAGCAGGCGCGAGATGGCGATGGCCATGTCGGCGCTTTGGCCTTTGGATTGATAGACGGATTCAAGGCGGGATTGGAGCACGGAGAGATCGCCGCCGTTTTTTGCATAGTAGTCAACGAGGGCAATGGTGGGTGCATCAAACCGGCCCGTGGCGAGCATTTCCATGATGGTGGCCTGCGCGCCAAGATTCTGGCTTGCACGAAGCTGGGCGTAAATCAATCGCGGATAGGCCTGAACAGGAACAAGGGAATCATCGGCATCTGCAATGGCGCGTTTATAGCGTTCGATGGCGGTTTCCGGCCGGCCCAGCCGGCAGTTGGCATCGCCGATGGAAATAAGAATGGAGTCTTTTTGAGACTTGAGCGCGCGGGTCTGGCGGTTGAGCTTGGCCGTGGCGCTGAGGTCGCCGTTCTGGGCAAGGATCCTATCCAGCGCGTCGATGGCGCCCTGGTCGTACCCGAGTTTTTCCAACGCACCTGCAATGTTGTACGAAGCCACGGCGATGACGGCCTGGTCCATGGTGCCGATGCGCGGGGGCTGGGAGAGGACTTTTTGATACGCCCAGACGGCAGTCGCCCAGTTGCCCTGCTCAACGGCGATGTTGCCAAGCATAAAGAGCGCGTCGGTGTCGGTCGGGTTTTGCTCAACGATTTGTTGATAGAAATTGGCAGCGGCAATGGACTTGCCGGAAAGAAGATTCGCCTCCCCCAGTGAGCGAAGGATGTCCGGGGAGTTTGGGGCCAGCCGGTTGGCCTCGGTGAGCTTGTTGATGGCTTCGTAGTAGCGGGCCTCGCGGATGTCCGCTTTGGCCTGCATGTAGGCTTTCTGGGCCTGCAGCGGCGGCTCGGCAGCTTGCGTGGCTGGCTTGGTGGTGGCGGAGGCCACCCAGGCCGGCTTGGGAAGATCTTCAAGCACTTTGGTCAGCGGAAGCCGTGCTTTGGCCAACGCAGCGCCGGTACGCGGAGCCAGGTCTTCAGGCGAAATGCCCGGGGGAAGCGGAACATCCCGCAGGACAACCGGCTCCACAATGACAGGCTCAACAGAAGAACCCGTGCCCGTGCCGGGCTTAGAGGATTCACAACCGGCGACACTGGCGAGCAGGCAGGCAATCAGGAGCGTCGAAGACCGGGAAAGTTTCATCAGGTACCTGGGATTTTTGTATTAGATGCGAGTACGTGGATTGTAGGGTGGGACGGGGAGGATGTCACCGCGAGGTTTTGATAAACAGGCACGTTTTATCGAGATATGGGCTAAGAAGCAGGCTGATCAAGGAGTTGATCAAGCGCCGATGGAAGATCGGGATACCTGAAAGTAAAGCCCCCAGAAAGAGCTTTCGCAGGAAGAACGCGGCTTCCGTTGAGTATCACCTCCGCAGCTTTACCCATCGCCAGGCGCACAAGCAGGGACGGAATGGGAAAAAGACGCGGGCGGCGAAATCGACAGGCGAGGTCACCAGTGAGCTGGTCAAACGTGACAGGATTCGGCGCCGTGATGTTGTAAGGACCAACAGCGGTGGAATTTGAAATTGTAAAGGCGACAAGAGCAGCGACATCATCAATGTGAACCCAGGAAAACCATTGGGTTCCAAGCCCAATGCGCATGGGGCAAAGGAGGCAATGCAGCGTCCGCAGACGATTAAGCGCGACACCACGCGAAGACAACGTGATGCCAACGCGCAACTGAATCGCGCGGGTGCGAGGAAAGTTCGCATCATTAAGCAAGGATTCGGATTCACGGCAAAGATCGGCCAGAAAACCCTTTCCAGGCGGCGCTGATTCGTCAGGAATCTCCCGGGAAGCGTCTATGCCGTAATAGGCGATGCCCGAAGCATTAAGGAAAACCTGAGGGCTGGCGCGGGCTTCTTTGATCAGGCTGATCAGCCTTGTGAGAGCATCGCGCCTGCTTTGGCGCAAAACAAATTTCCGGCTGGTGCTCCAGCGCTTTGCCCAGATGTTTTCGCCGGCGAGGTTGACGATCGATGTGGCACGCGCAATGTAATTGATGAGGGAAGGATCATCCCAGCCAACGGTGGATGAGTCTGATGGATCAGGCTTACGTGTGATAACGATGACTTCATGGCCAAGCGCGGCGAGGTGCTGGGAAAGATGGGAGCCGATATCGCCGGAGCCGCCTGCAATGAGGGTGAGGGGGTTGGGGTTTGGGGTTGGGGTTGGGGAAGACATTGCGATGGTTATGGTCGGAAAGTGGTATGGAATGGCTTCTGTGATGAGGTTAAGGCTCAAGAAGAACAGGTTTATCTGGAGATCCATCATCTAGTTTTGTGATGTTGGATTGCATAATCATCCAAAATAGCCTCCCAATGGAAATGTTGTTAGTAGAGAAATGATGGATGAGAGCAAGCAAAATGACGGAAAACATACGAACGGAATGGAAACTGTCGGCGTGATTCACGTCGACAGGCGATGTCTTTCGACGCCCATCGAGGGCGCCGAAAGATAAAAGCTGATTATTTATCACGACCCCGGGTGTCGCTCGAAGACTCGCTCAACCCGGGGCTAATGGCTGGGGCCCCTTCCAGGGGCCCAGGATGAAGCTTGCCGAATATGGTCTGCCTCCCTGTCACACCTACCGCACACTCAAGCGATTACCTTGTTGAGCTTGTAGGTGATGATGCCAGTTGCGCCTGCGCGGGAAAGCTTGGGCACCAGTTCGCGTTCGACTTTTTCATCGACCACGACTTCAACGGCGCACCAATCCGAGTCCGCCAGCGGGTTGACCGTCGGGGACTTTTCAGCGGGCAGGACGGCGAGGATGGAAGAGAGCTTGCCCTTGGGCACGTTCATCTTGAGCCCCACCTTGGAGCGGGCGGAGATGGCGCCTTTGAGCAGCATGGCGAGGTCTTCGATCTTCTGGCGCTTCACAGGGTCCGCCCAGGCGGCCTTGTTGGCCACAAGCCGGGTGGTGCTGGTGAGCAGGGTATCGATGACACGCAGCTTGTTGGCGCGCAGGCTGGAACCGGTTTCGGTAACGTCGACGATCGCATCGACGAGCCGGGCCTTGACTTCCGTTGCACCCCAGCTGAACTCGACCTTCTTGATCGGAATGTTTTTCTTCTGGAAGTAGAGCTTGGTGGTATTGACCAGCTCGGTGGCGATGATGCCGTTGGCAAGCTCTTCGGGCTTGGTGATCTTGGATTCCTCGGGAACCGCAAGAATCCACTTCACCGGGTTGGAGGTGGCCTTGGAGTACATGAGTTCGCACACTTCCACGACGTCCGACTGGTTTTCGGTGATCCAGTCAAAACCGGTGAAGCCAAGGTCGATCACGCCGTCTTCGACGTAGCGGGACATTTCCTGCGCGCGGAACATGATGGCCTGGAGTTGAGGATCATCAATGGCGGGAAAGTAGGACCGGTCGCTGATGGCCACGTGGTAGCCGGCACGGTCGAAAAGATCGACGGTGGAATCCTGAAGGCTGCCTTTGGGGATGCCGATGCGGAGGATGGGCTTGGTGGCGCTGGCTTGGGTCATGAGCGGTCGATGTCCTGATGATGCTTGAATAGTACAGAAGGAGGAAAAGTATCCTCACCCCTGCTTCTCACTTGGCTTGGTGAGAAGGGGAAAGATATTACTTCTTTGCAGGCTTTTTGGAAACCGGCTTTTTGGGCGCAGGCTTCTTGGCCGGAGCAGGCTTGGCCGGAGCGGATTTCGCCGCGGTCTTGGCCGGCTTCTTAGCCGCGGGCTTGGGGGCCGGCGCTTTTTTGGCGGGCTTGGCCGGCGCTTTGGCCGCGGGCTTCTTTTCCTGCTTGGCCGGAGCGGGCTTTGCGGCACCCTTCTTCTCGGGCTTAGCGGGCACCGGTTTTTCAGGCTTGGCGGGTTTCTCAGGCTTTTCAGCCTTGGCAGGCTTTTCCGCTTTTTCCGGCTTATCCGTTTTGGGGGCCTTCTTATCAGGCTTGGCCGGGGCGGTCTCGACGGGCTTGGCTGCGGGCGCTTCGGAAGCGATCAGTTCAAAGGCAACCGGGGGCGTGGCTTCAAGCACTTGAGTCTTTTTGAGGGACTTAAGGAGCTTGGTGCTTTCATCACACCAGCCACGCAGATGGAGCGCGTAGTTGGGCATGTCTTTGGCATCGACATGCTTTTCGAGATAAACGGCCACTTCGTGCGGGGTGGCGTCTGGCTCAATGGCTTCTTCTTCGCTAAAGAGCATGACGGCGACGTCATCGACGGGAATCTGCGCGTGCCCCAGGGAGAGCATCACGGCGCGCACGACGTAATCAGGAATCCCGGGGAGGGATTCAAGGTATTCGTGGCACTGCTTCTTGCCCTTGGTGGTCAGGACAGCGAGGCTGACGATGTGTTCACGGACAAAGACTTCCTGAAGCGATTCGTGCAGGCGGATGCTGCGCTCAACGGCCTGAGGGTAGGACTCGCCGATGATCTGGACCATCTCGTGGGCATGGCTTACGCGCAGGTCGTTGTTATCGACCATGATCTGCATGATCTTGTGGTGCGCTTTTTGAGCCATGGGTCGAGATGCGTTCCATTCCAGGAACGCATAAACAAGCTGGGTAACCGGGTCTGGGTCTTCAAGCTTGACGGCGGCGTGCGCCTGCTTGATGCGCTTAAGCAGCGCGTTGACCTTTTTTGCGTGTTGTGCTTCGTTTTTCACTGTAATTGGCCCACTTGAACGGTGAATGGCCAGTCCTGGTCACGATGGTTCAGACTTGGGTTCTGGCTCTGCCTCGGAACTGCTTTGAGACTCGGCCTGAAGCCCTTCTTCCTGCTGCTTCTTATTGGCAAGCCTGGCGATCTTGGCCAGTGCCTTGTTGTTTTTGATGAACGCCTCGTCCAGGCGAAACTGAACCCTGGGCGGGTGGTGCATCACCATGGATTTGTTGAGCTTGCCTTGAATGAAGCCTTGAGCATGAACGAGTCCGGCGACGGTCTTTTTGGCGAGCTTTTCGGGAAGCACGGAGACAAAGACGAACGCCTCGCGCAGGTCCTGGGTGACCTGGACTTTGGTGACGCTGATCATGCCAAGCACGCGCGGGTCAGACATTTCCTCAATGAGGATCTGGCTGATGGAGCGCTTGATGGCGGACTCGATCTGGGCCTTGCGGTGACTCATGCGTCAGGCGCCTCCTGTGATTGTTCCCCGGGCTGATCTTCCTGTGAAGGATCGATGCCGGTGAGGAACTGGAGACTTGCATCGGCAAGAACGCAGTCCCGATGGGACTGTATCTTGCGCTGAATGTTGCTCAGGACCGACTGGGCGAACGAGACATCCGTTGCCGCAAGGACAATGCCGAGCGTAGCGGTCCGGACGGAATCAAGGGTTCCGGTCTCCGCGACACTTACCATGTGCTCCTGGTGGAGCTTGGTTTTGAGGCTTAAGACCACGCGACGTTTGTCCTTGAGGTTTTCCGAGCCGGGGATGGTGAGTTCGACCTGAAGCACGCCAATGACCATGGGAGATGCCCCGGCCGATAGCCGGGACGATTAAGGGAAACTCCGTTTTTAGAGCTTCCGGGGGACAACGATGGTGTTGTAGCAGACGAGCGTATCGCCGGGTTTGAGGTCATCAAAGCCCTGGATGCGGATACCGCATTCAGTGCCCTGACGGACTTCCTTGGCATCGTCCTTCACGCGGCGAAGCGCTTCGATGTTTCGGTTCTCGGTGACGACCTGGCTGTCGCGCAGGATCCTGACCTTGCCGGTCCGGACGATCGAGCCGTTGGTGACCAGGCAGCCTGCGATGTTGCCGAGCTTGGAGATCTTGAAGACTTCGCGGACTTCCGCGCGGCCGAGTTCGTCTTCCTTGCGCTCGGGTTCCAGGAGGCCTTCGAGAGACTTCTTAACTTCATCGACGGCTTCGTAGATGATCCGGTAGTTGCGGATCTCGACACCGCGGGCTTCGGCGATTTCGCGCACCGCGGGGGTGGCGACGACGTGGAAGCCGATGATGATGGCGTCAGAAGCGTCAGCCAGAAGAACGTCGGACTCGGTGATGCCGCCGACGGCGGAGTGAATGACCTTGACGGCCACTTCCGAGTTTCCGATTTTCATGAGGCTTTCGACCAGGGGCAGGATGGAGCCCTGCACGTCGGCCTTGACGACGATGCGCAGGTCCTTGGTGCCGCCTGCGGCGATCTGAGCGGAGAAGTTGTCGAGGGTGACCTTGGTCTGAGTGGCCAGTTCGCGCTGACGCTCGGATTCCCGTGCGTGGGTGGCGATTTCCTCGGCCTTTTGCAGGCTGGGGGTGACGTAGAACTTGTCGCCGGCATCGGGAATCATGTCGATACCGGAGATTTCCACGGGGGTGGCCGGGCCGGCTTCGATGACGGGCTTGCCGTACTCGTTGGTCATGTCACGAACGCGACCGAAGGCGCGGCCGATGACGATGAAATTACCGACGGCCAGCTTGCCCTGCTGGACGAGGATGCGTGCGACGGGGCCACGGCCGGGCTGCATCTGGGCTTCGATGACGGAGCCGCGGGCGGCGCCGCCGTAGTCGGCCTTGAGCTGCTTGAGTTCGGCCTGGTAGTCGAGCATTTCAAGCAGTTCGGTGATGCCCTGTCCGGTGTGGGCGCTGACCTTGATGACTTCGGTTTCGCCACCCCACTCGGTGGGATTCAGGCCGTGCTCGGCGAGCTGGCCGTAAATCTTGCGGATGTTGGCTTCGGTGACCTCGGCCTTGTCGATCTTGTTGAGGGCGACAATGACGGGGACGCCTGCGGCCTTGGCGTGGTTGATGGATTCGATGGTCTGGGGCATGACGCCGTCGTCAGCGGCGACGACGAGGACGGCCAAGTCGGTGATCTTGGCGCCGCGGGCACGCATCGAGGTGAAAGCCTCGTGGCCGGGGGTGTCAAGGAACACGACGGTTTTCTTGACGCCATCGGTACCGTCGACAGTGACGCGGTAAGCGCCGATGTGCTGGGTGATGCCGCCGGCTTCGTGGGCGGCGCCCCCAGCCTGGCGGATCCGGCCCAGCAGACTGGTTTTACCATGGTCCACGTGACCCATGACGGT
>CAZIWA010000051.1:0-37322 GCA_964542875.1 uncultured Phycisphaeraceae bacterium | reverse complement strand
CTGGCGCGTCCCCATCATGGAAGGCGAATTCCTCGTCGAAGAATCCTTCGGCGCCCTCAAAGCCATCGGCGGCGGAAACCTCCTCATCTGCGGCGTCACTCAGCCCGCAGCCCTCAAAGCCGCACAAGCCGCAGTCAAAGCCATCCAGCAAAACGCCGCCTCCGCCTACACCGGCGTCATCATGCCCTTCCCAGGCGGCATCGTCCGCTCCGGCTCCAAAGTCGGCTCGCGCTACAAAGGCATGTTCGCCTCCACCAATGACGAATACTGCCCCACCCTCGCCGGACGGCCAAAATCCAAGCTCAGCAAAGCCGCCACCAGCGTCTATGAAATCGTCATCAACGGCCTGGATAAAAACGCCATCGCAAATGCCATGCGCATCGGCATCCACGCAGCCTGCGGGCCAGACACCGCAGCCATCAGCGCCGGCAACTACGGCGGAAGCCTCGGCAAATTCCACTTCAAACTCCACGAAATCCTAAACACCCCCGCCTCCTCTTTGGGGACTGGCTCTCTTCTTCAAGAAGCCTGTCCCCCTTGCGCATCCCTCACGCTCACCTACAAAAAAGCCACGCCTAAAAACTGCCGCCCCCTCGACGGCGCATTCTTAAACCCCGAAAAACTCCTCGCCCTCACGCCCACCGACCTGGCTGCCCTTCAAATCCAAACCCTCTCCGGCCCCGCACCCTTGGCCGATCTCTTCGACATCACCCCCGGCTCCGAATCAGGCTTGCACATCCACGGCCTGCCAGTGCTGGACCTCGTCGGTCACGCCATGGCCTCCGGTTCGCTCACCATCCACGGCAACACCGGCCACTCCACCGGCGCATCCATGTCAGGCGGCACCCTCCGCGTCATTGGTTCCACCGGCGATCACCTCGCCGGCCCCGGCCCCGGCTCCGACCGCGGCATGACAGGCGGCACCCTCATCGTCACCAAAAACACCGGCAAGTTCGCAGGCATGCGCATGCGCCGCGGCATCATCATCGTCCAGGGCGCCGCAGGTCAGGCCCCCGGCTACCGCATGCTTGCCGGCACCGTCATCGTCGGCAAAGGCCCGCTCAGCGCGCCCGGCCTGGAAATGCGCCGCGGAACCATCATGGCCCTTGAAGGCCACACCCTTGCCGACCACCAGCACCTCACCAAAGAATCCGATATCCAGCCCGACGCCTGCGTGGCGCTGGGCCTCATTTTGAATCACGCCCGCTCGCTGGGCGTGAAAGTTAACCCCAGGCTCAACAGCTCCACGTGGTCGCTCTTTTCAGGCGATTCCAACGAGCTTAATCGAGGAGAAGTATGGACCCCCGCAACCAAGACAACCGTGAGCAGGACAACGAAGACGACGACCAGCCCGTAACACTCAATCAAACCGCGTCTGACGTGGTTGAAGAAATCCTCGCTCGCAGGGAAGAGCTCGCCGTAGAGCCTTACGACATCGACGGCGCCCTCATCGTCGACATGGGCGTCCGCGCCACCGGCACGCTCGGCGCCGGCGTTTACCTGGCCCGCGCCTGCCTTGCGGACCTCGCGCTGGTTTCCCTCACCCCCGTCGTCGTCGATGGCTGCACACTCCCGGGCGTTCAGGTGGAAGTCCGCCAGCCCAGGCTCGCCTGCATGGCCAGCCAGTATGCCGGCTGGCAGATCAAAGTCGGCAAGTTCTTCGGCATGGGCTCAGGCCCCATGCGCGCCATTTACGCCAAAGAAGAGCTCTTTGAACACCTTCAGTATTCCGAAGAACCGCAGACCGCGGTCGGCATCATTGAAACCGGCAAGCTCCCCGATGAATCTGTTGTCCGCCACATCTGCGAAAAGCTGGACATCGATCCTGAAGAGCTCACCCTTCTCTGCGCACGCACGGCCAGCCTCGCAGGCGGCGCGCAGATCGTCGCCCGCACCGTTGAAACCGCCATGCACAAGCTCCACGAACTCAAGTTCGATCTGAGCAAAGTCGTCTCCGGTTACGGCGTCGCCCCCGTCCCCCCCGTCGCCAAAGACGACATGGCCGCCATCGGCCGCACCAACGACGCCGTCCTCTACGGCGGACGCGTCACCCTCTACGTCAACGGCCCCGACGACGCCATCGCCGCCATCATCGACAAGCTCCCCGCCACCAGCTCCCGCGATTACGGCCGCCCCTTTGGCGAAATCTTCAAAGAGTACAACTACGACTTCTACAAAGTCGATCCCATGCTCTTCTCCCCCGGCGCAGTCGTCATCCAAAACATCCAGACCGGCCGCACCTTCCGCGCCGGCAAAGTCAACGATGAAGTCCTCGCCAAATCCTTCTTCTCTTAACTCCGACCCCCTCCCCTTTTGGGAGAGGGCTGCCAAAGGATGGCCCTACCCTCACGACTTCCCCTCACTCTGGTCAGACTCCAGACCCTAGCCCAGACCCTTCTTCAATGCCTGTCATACCCCTCACAGCCGGCACCGGCTGGCACATCCAGGACCTGCTCCGCGCCGGAGCCAAGACCAACACCACGGTCCAGCCCGGCCATTGGGCCAGCGTCTCCGGGCATCTCTCAAAAGATTCCGTCGGCGTCAGCGTCGGCCCTCACGCCATCACTCCCGGCGATCAGGTTCTTTTGCGCACCATGCCCCACGGCTCGCTGGAGCAGATCATCACCCGCATGAACCTGCTCCACCGCGCCCAAGCCCGGGGCGTCACCGTCATGAACCAGCCTCGCGCCGTCGAGGTGGCCATCGACAAATTCCTCACCCTGCAAACCCTCGCCGACGCCGGTCTCCCCACCCTTCCCACCGGCGTGGCCCAGCGCATCGACGAAGCCCGCGCCCTCTTTAAATCCCTCGGCGGCGATGTCGTCATCAAACCCCTCTTCGGTTCCGAAGGTTTCGGCATCACCCGCACCGATGACCCGGACATCGCCGACCGGATCTTCGACACCCTCGAAAAGCTCGGCCAGGTGATCTATCTCCAGGCCTATCTGGAGCACGGCGACACCGACTACCGCATCTTCGTCTTAGACGGCAAAGTCCTCGCCGCCATGCAGCGCTCCGGCCACGGAGACTGGCGCTCCAATGTCGCCCGAGGCGGCACCGGCCAACCCATCGCCATCGATAACGCTAAAGACCTCCAAGGCCTCCCCGGCCTCGGCATGCTCGCCATTCAGGCCGCCAAAGCCTGCCACCTCGATGTCACCGGCGTCGACATTCTCATCGACAAACACGGCCAACCCAGGATCATCGAAGTCAACGGCGTCCCCGGTTGGCGGGAGCTCGCCCGCGTCACCAACATCGACATCGCCTCTCAAGTCCTGCTCAGCATCCGCAGCAAAACCGGAAGCGCCGGCGTCCCGCCGGCTCCCGATCAATCGCCTTCACCGACATAAGTGAACTCTTCAGTCGCCAACCCCTCTAAATCTGCTCTCTCCCTGGAATCCGTCATCCATCCCCGTCCTCCCATCGCGTCTTTCTCCTTTCTCATATCCCCGTTATGGGCTAAACTTTGTATCTATTCCTGCATGCTGTAAAAACCTTTTTCGGGGGATCAACACAATGAAACGCTACTTTCAGAAAATCCGTTGGCTGTCGTGTGTGGCTCTTGCCGGCATCCTCTGCGCCCACGTCCCGCTATTCGCACAGGACACCACCGATACCGCCCCCGCTTCAAATGATGAAAACAAAGGCCCAAAGCCCGTCATTTACAAAGCCGGTGAACGCGTCGAAGCCACCTGGGGCTCCAGCTCTTATTCCTGGTACGGCTGCACCATCGTCAGCAACCTCGGCGGCGGCGAATACCTCATCCGCTGGGACGACACCCAGCGCACCGAAACCAAACAAGTCACTCAGATCCGTAAACCCGAACCCAGGCCTTCACGCTCATACCGGTCGAGTTCTTCTTCTGATGCTCCGGCTCCCCCGGTCAAAACCAAGGTGGGTAACAAAGTCACATGGAGCGCAAACGGAAAAACATTTTCCGGCACCATCACCGCTATCGAAAATGCCGACGTGGTCCGGGTCAAGCTCGATGAGAAAAACACTGAGAAGCTTCTCCCCATCCGCGACATCCTTTCCCAGGAATACCCCGCCCCGGCCACGCCGGCCGCACCCAAGGCTTCAGGCACTGCAGCCGAGACTGGCGCTGCGGGTCCCGCCGCGGTTAATTCCTCGGTGAAGATCACTGTCGCGCCAAAGCCCGAAGACCCTGACACCGGCGCCTATAAAGTGGGCAACAAAGTCACATGGAAAGTCGCCGACCAGACTTTCACCGGATTCATCACCTCGATCATTGACGACACCACTCTCAAGGTGCTTCCCGACGGTCAGGACACCGAGCGAATGCTCGACACACGCAAAGTCCTCTCCCGTCAGCTGGGCAGCGCCTCCAAGGACGCCCCCACCGCCGACTCCGGCCGATCCTATTCCTCCTCATCCCGGGATAGCTCGCTGGTCCACCCTGGTACATTCCTTTTCAAACAGAAGATTTATTACCGGTACGGTTCAGAGCAGAAAGCCGCCACTGTCATCCTGGACAAAGGCGCCCGGGTTGTGGCCCTGCCTGAGGACTACACCTCCACCCGTGATATCTATCGGGAAGAAATCATCACCGCTCCGGCATCCAGGTCCACGCCGCCGGGCATCTCCCGGGCGGACTTTTCCGAATGCTTGGACCTGCAGATCTGGAAGTCGCAATCCAAGTTCATCCTCGGCGGCGCAACACTCGCCACCGCTCCTAAAAATCAACGCATCAAAATCGAAAACCCCGGCCCCGCCGGTGAACCTGCCAGGCCCGTCCAACAGCTCTTTGTCAGCCCCACCCAGCCGATCGGTTTTGTCACCTTCGCCCCCGCTGACAATCAGCCCGGCCTCATGACTCGCTACAACCTGGAAACCGGTCTTGCGACCGCCAACATCAAATTCCCTGATGCCGGCCAGATCCTGGACATTTCCCCGGACAGCCACCGGGCCGCCACCCTGGCCAACGGCAAGGTCACCATCTGGGCGCTCACCGAACCTCAGCCCACCAAAACCCTCACCTTCGAGCCCTTCGGCGCCGGATCATCCTTCAACCCCGCTTCCGACAAGATCTACCTCTTTGGCGATAACTGCGCGCTCACCGTCTCTCCCGACAACCACCTGGCCATCTCTTGGCAGCTCACCACCGGAGTCGCCAAGGCCTTCTGGGCAAGCACTGAGCAAAATACGGAGTACTCGCTGGGTCCTCAGCGCACCTGGGTTCTTGTAAGCGGCTGGTCTTACGCCACCCTTGTCGACCTCCGGTCCGGCCAGTACTTCTGGAGAGGCAGCGATCTCGGCCAAGCCGTCGCAACGGCTTTCAGCACCGACTGCCAGCGCATCGCCGTGGTCCGCAAAGGCGAATCAAAAATCCACATCGTCAACACCCTCCTGCAGGAACAACCGCTCGAGCAAACCATCCCCTTCCAGGCTTGCGGGCTTGATGACGGCACTGTGCCGGACATGCAATGGGTCAGTCCAAATACCCTGCTCTTAAACAACAGGTACCTTTACGCATTAAAGTCCAAAGCCATCGCGTGGCAGTTCACGAACCCCATCCCTTTCACCGCCACCGGCCCCGGCATCGGCTGGGCGATCAAGAAAGACCCCCAGTCCGGCCCCGTGCTGGCATCCACTTACATCCTTGACGACAACGTCCTTGGCGCCATCGCCCAGACTTCCCCAAAGTCCATCGCCATCCTGCTCAAGGGAGATTCCATCTCCGTTAACTTCAGCATCCAGGGCGGCCCGCCGGATATCGCCGTCGAAGCCCGCAAGAAAGTCGAGCAATACCTCAAGGATTCGGGCCTCAAGATTGATCCCTTCAGTGAAACCAAGCTCTTCCTCACTTCAACCGTCGGGCCCCTCAAAACCTCCGTCATCAATCGGGAAATCAACACCCGCAACAACAAACCTCAGCAGACGGTCACTTACGCCCCCATCTCTCACAAAGCTGAAATCACGCAGGCCGGCAAAACCGTCTGGACCTCCACTTCCGACTACAAAGGCCCCGACCCTGACAAGTGGTATGCAGTCCACGGAGACCAGGTCAACGAACTGTTCACCACGGAAGCCAATGAGTCCTACAACTGGCTCAAAACCTTCGCGCCTCCCATCCCGCTCTACAAATCCCTCAAGGATTGGAACCTGGGCGCCAGTCCGCTCTTTCCTTGAATGAGCATCTCCAACAGGATCTTCGCATCTTAGGTAAGAGGAGCATGACAGATTCTGCGTCGGTACCGGGAACGCCGCACGCCCGATTCATCCGCATCCTTCTGGGCCCCAAAGGGGCATAGCCCGTAGCCGGGGACAGCGAGTCCGCGAGCACAGCCCCCGGAAAGCGGATATTTGAATAGCTCTTGTTTTGCTGCGACCTCGATGGTCACAGAAAAATCCGCTCAGCACTGGCGCTAGAATCTCCATAACTCGCAATCCTCTCGCCTCAAAAGCAAAAACCCCCGAGCACGCTCGGGGGTTTTTGATTGTTCTTTCATTCGCGAATCGCGAATCCGATTACCGATAGAATTCGATGATCAGGTTCATGTTCACGTCGAAGGGCACCTGGTCGGAGGTGGGCACCGAGATCACGTTCGCCGTCAGGGTCGAAGGATCAAAGTTGAGCCAACCGGGGACCTGGTGGCCGGCCAGGGATTCAAGCGCTTCGCGCACGATCTTCTGGCTGGCTTCCTGCACGGTGATCACATCGCCGATGCGCACCGAGAAGCTGGACTTATCAACCTTCTTGCCGTTGACCTTCACGTGGCCGTGGCCCACGAGCTGGCGCGCTGCCCAGATGGTGCGCGCAAAGCCCAGGCGGCGGATCACGTTGTCAAGGCGCTGTTCCAGCAAACGGATGAGTGCTTCACCGGTGTTGCCCTTGGCGCTGCTGGCTTCAGCCAGGTAACGGCGGAACTGGCGTTCCAGCACGTTGTAGTGGTAGCGCAGCTTCTGCTTTTCGTTCTGGCGAATGCCGTAGTCACGCAGCCGACGGCCACGGAAACCGTGCACGCCCGGCGGGTTCAACTGGCGCTTGCTTGTGTGCTTGGGGATGTCTGCGATCGGCACGCCGACGCGACGGGAGAGCTTGACCTTCGGGCCTGTGTAATTGGCCATTTTTCATTCACCCCTTCTTTTAGGGGCCTCCAAAGCGCTCGGCAGTGGCTACGGCTTCGCGCGAAGTAAGGAAGTTCAGGGCACATCGCCCTGATGCAAGACGGAAAATGATGCCATACTTCACGCCCGGAGTCAATCCTGCAGCTTCCCGTCGTCGGGCTTTTCCTCATCCTTGCCGTCTAATACAGCCCCCTGGACCGGTCGTCCAAAGTGCGCCTTTCCCTCGTCAGACCACAGCAGCTTCAGCGCCGTGGCCCCCGCGGGCGTCCCCACCGGCGCGTTCAGCGATTGCAGCCAGCTCGCCGCCACGCAATACCCGTAAAAGCGCCCCCGGCCCAGGCACCACCACACATGAAACGCCAGAAACACCAGCAAAATGGTGGCAAAGAAAAACGCCACCAGCACCCACAGCATCGCATCCAGATATTGGAAATATTGGATGTTCTGCCGGTACTGCTCACGCTGTTCATCGGTGTAAAGGTCACTGTCGATGAGTTGCGGCACCCACTTGGTAAGCACGTAAGCGCCGGCCACCACCAGCCCGCTAAGCAGCATCACCAGGATGTTTAAGAACCCGGTCCAAAGATGGATTTTGCGGCAGCTCGCCAGGCTTTTTGCGAATGCTTCTGACATACCGGAAGTTTAAACGAAAAAACCCGTTCGTATGGAACGGGTTTTCGTCATTCTAATGAGCCCGAATGGATTCGAACCATCGACCTCACCCTTATCAGGGGTGCGCTCTACCAACTGAGCTACGAGCCCGACCAATGGGCGTAAGCCCGATCAGGAGAGAAAAGATTATCACGACATACGCCCGTTTGCAAGTTGCCTGTTAATGCATCAAAACCACCACCAGTCTCCGCGCGCGTGCGATGTCGATTTTTCCCCTGTATTCACCTGTGTCTCCCGCCTTCTCCCGCACACGGCCCCTTGGCATTTGAGGACAACTGCATTTGACGAAGGCCCCGACAACCCCAAAACCCGATACCCCGGGTGCATGCGCCTTCACATTGTCCAAATCCACTCGCTCCATCTGACATTTCCACCGACTCGACAAACAAAAATTTCCTGCTAGACTCTTAAGCCCCAACACCCAAGCCCGGGTGGCGGAACTGGCAGACGCGCTGCTTTGAGGTGGCAGTGGGAGCAATCCCTTGCAGGTTCGATTCCTGTCCCGGGCACTTGAAAAAAACAAAGAAGACCGGCCCGCAAAGCCGGTCTTCTTTGTTTTTCCCGCTCTTGCAAAAATCTTAAAATTATCCGACATTACCACTCCAACCACGAGCCCTCGTGGCGAAATAGGCAGACGCATCAGATTTAAAATCTGAAGCCC
This sequence comes from uncultured Phycisphaeraceae bacterium, assembly GCA_964542875.1. GTDB lineage: Bacteria > Planctomycetota > Phycisphaerae > Phycisphaerales > Phycisphaeraceae > CAZGOM01. The sequence continues at coordinate 28,900 of CAZIWA010000051.1, read as the reverse complement.
CTCACGGGGCGTGCCGGTTCAAGTCCGGCCGGGGGCATTTCACTCAAATTCTCAAGGGGGACTTAATTGCTATGCAAAAAAACCACTGGTTCCGCACATACGCATTTCGTAAGTTTAAAGAAGAACTCACCGTACTTAGCCGATTGCACTGGACATTCGCATATTCGGCCCAAGTCACTCTGGGGCAACTCAACATTCAGCCGGACAGTAATAACGACTTTATCCCCCACCTCTTGTCTGCAGCACAGTTTGATCATGCTAGATACCACATCACTAAAACGGAGTTCCGGGAAAGTATCCAGCCTTTACTCGACCACCATAATCTACTTTTACTAGTCAAAGCTTGTGCAAATTTTGAAGACTTTTTACATCGGTTTGTCACTCTGTGGGCAGTCAGCCAAGGACATGAATCCCCGATAGACTCAGGCAAGCTTGGTGTGGTTGGAAATGCCATCATCGCCCCTGCCATGAAGTCCAATATTGCTGGTTCTTTGGATTACATCGAATCTCTAATCAGTTGCAATCCAGACTCTTATCGGGATAAATTTTCAAAGGCATACCTTCTTCGAAATTTAGCTGCTCATAACGGTGGAGTGTGCGATTGGGATACTGCTAAAAAACTTCAGCAGGCAGATCGACAACCGGGAAGCCGCATTCATTTAAAGTGGGATGAACTCTGTATATACCTTGAAGCGATGGAAAAAACCGCAGTCAAACTCGAAACTCATTTGACACCTGAACAAAGAAAAAACTCTGAAACGAGACTGCTAATCCGACAAATTGTTCTTAAAACACCAACCACTTCTGAAAATGAAGTTAAGCGCATCATGGTAGAGACGTACGGCTATCAACGCCTTCCACCACGAAAACGTCTTGCACAGATCATTAAAGCAGTCGCTGAAACCCCAAATTGATTTCACTCAAACAACTCCGTCGCTTCCGGGTCCGGCGTTGCATCCCCGTCTTTTTGCCGCTGCGCTTCCGCCGTCGCAAGCTGGTCGCAGCGTTCGTTTTCCGGGTGCCCCGTGTGCCCGCGCACCCATTTGGGCTGCACGGTGTGGCTCATGTACTGCGCGTAGGCGCGCTCCCACAATTCCGCATTGGGGATTTTCGTCGCGCTGTTGGGCGACTTTCGCCACCCGTTTTTTTTCCACTTGTGCATCCACTCGCACAAGCCTTGGATGACGTAATTCGAGTCACTCACCAGCTTCACCCGGCTGTGCCGTTTGAGCGCCGTCAGCCCCATGATCACTGCGGTCAATTCCATCCGGTTATTTGTGGTTTTCGCTTCCCCGCCGTACGCTTCTCTCATCTTGCCGGATTTGGGGTGCCTCAGGATGTAGGCCCAGCCCCCGGGTCCGGGGTTCCCCAGGCACGCGCCGTCGGTGTAGAGCTCAACTTCATCGATTTCTTTTTCTTCAACCATTTGACCCGAATGATAACAAGGTCAATGCTAATGAAAGCACGCGCCGGTCAATACTGTAGGATACGTCGTTCCATGTAAGCGCCCAGCGCAAGGAAAGTGCCCATGGGGGATCAGGCCTCCATCACAGCCATCAAAGCAAGTGCGGCCGGTTCCAGCCGGCATGTCATCCACGTCAACGGCAAGCCCATCGGCACATTGCCCGCCAAGGTCATCACGCGCCTGGGCCTCAAGGTCGGTCTCCCTTACGACGAAATGATCAAGGGCGCCGTCGACGAAGCCCTCCGCTTCGACAAAGCCATCCAGGCCGGCGTCAAGCGCGTCGCCAAAAAGCCCCTCAGCGAAGCGGAACTGCGCCAGCACCTCGCCGACGACGGCTACGACCAGACCATGATCGACCGCGTCATCAAACGCCTCATTGAGCTCACCCTCGTCAACGACGCCGCACTATGCCTCCAGGTCATTGAGCATTTAAACGCCAAGCGGCCCGCCGGCCCCGCGCTCATCCGTGAAAAACTCCTCGCCAGGAAAGTGCCCGAGTCCACCGTCGAGCGCATGCTGGGCGACATCCAGTCCACACGGGAAGAAACCTCCGGCATCACCCCCGCGCTCTCCCAGGCCTACTCCCTGGCCCGCGACAAGGTCATCGCCATGCAGGACCTCCCCGCCGACGCCAAACGCAGACGCCTCGCCGGTCTACTGGCCAGACGCGGCTTTGATGAAGAACTCATACGCCAGATCGTCAACGATCTTCTCCCCGAAGAGTCCTACGGCTTCTTAGATGAAGACGACCAGGCATAGCCGCCCGCATCGTCTGATCCCAATCAGGCCATGAAGCTTTCCAGCCAGGCGGTCACGCCTGTGGAATTCTTCGCCCGCCTCACCCTCTCCTCATTGCTCCCTCCTACAATCCTCCACCGAATTTTTCCCTGAGGTTCCGCTTGTCTGAACTTGTGCAGTTGCCTGCTGACTTCGCTTCCTACCGCCGGCTCTTCACCATTGCCGGTCCGCTCGTGCTCGCCCAGATGTGCATGATGGCGATGCAATTCACCGATCGGCTCGTCCTGGCCCGGTACTCCGAGCCCTCCATCGCCGCCATCGGCTCGGCGTTCCTGCTCTTTCTCACCTTCGCCGGCGTCTTCATCGGCGTCACCGGCTACACCTCCACCTTCGTCGCCCATTACATCGGCGCCAACCGGCCTGACAGGGTCGGCCCCACCATCTGGCAGGGTTTTTACCTCAGTCTCGTCGGCAGCGTCCCGGTCATGGTCGCGCCCGTCCTTGCGTACCCCATGCTTGTCTGGTTCGGGCATTCACCCCAGCTCATTCATGAGGAAATGATCTACCTCACCATCCACTGCCTGGGCGCTCCGCTGTTCCTCATGGTCAGCGCCCTCACCGGCTTTTTCTCCGGCCGCAACGACAACCTCCGCGTCATGGCTGCGCAGTTCATCGGCGTGATCGTGAACCTTATCCTCTGTCTCATCCTCGTCCCCGGTTACGCCCCGCTCCACATCCCCGAAATGGGCATCGGCGGCGCTGGCCTCGCCACCGTCACCAGCCAACTCGGCATTCTCATCCCGCTTCTGATCATGTTCTTCGCCAAGGACATGCGCCGGAAATTCAACACCTGGCAAGGCCGCTCGCTGGACATCCGTCTCCTTCGCCGGATCTTCGCCTTCGGCTTCCCCTCCGGTATGCGCTTCTCCTGCGACCTGCTCGTCTGGTCCTCCTTCTTCCTCTTCATCGGCGGCCTGGGCCAGGCCGAATCCGCAGCCAGCAACATCGTCCACGGCCTTAACACCTTCGCCTTCTTTCCCCTCATCGGCGTCATGATGGCCGTCTCCGTCCTCGTAGGCCAGGCCCAGGGCGCCATGCGCTCGGACCTCGCCGAAAAAGTCGGCTGGCGCGGGCTCATCGTCGGCCAGACCTGGATGCTCATCTGGGCCCTCATCTTCGTTCTCTTTCCCGACGCCCTCATCTCCCTCTTCCACAGTGACACCAGCAAAATCTCACAGGAAGAATTCGACAACCTCGCCAGGATGTGCAAAGTCCTCCTTCGCTTCGTCGCCATCTACTGCATCGTCGACGGCATTAACGTCATCGTCCTGGGCGCGCTCCAGGGCGCAGGCGACACCAAATGGACGCTCTGGGTCTCCATGGGCCTCCACGCCGTCTTCTTCACCGTCATGATCGTGATGAAGCAGTACCAGGTGGGCCTTAACACCCTCTGGGCCGTCGCCACCGGATTCATCTTCATTCTCGCCGTCACCTGGCTGATCCGCTTCAAATCCGGCGCGTGGAAACGCATCCGCGTCATTGAGCAGTCCATCGACGAACCGGCATGAAAAATATATTGGAATCTCAATAAGCCAACGCGCCCGGGGTGTTGGGGTATCGCGGGCTTCGTCAAAGCCGATGCCACACAGGGTCAACACCCTTTAAATGTCTGAAATTTCCAAATACATACTCATGGACACCCGATAACCCGCGCCCTGATAACTCGGGCGCATGGGCTAATCGCCCCCTGATCTCACGTCACTCACCACTCGCTTTCCTGCATCCGATGGGCAAACTCCATCCCCGCCATCACCAGCACCGTCACCACCGGGGCCAGCGCCACCGCGCCCACGGCGATCTGCCCTTTGAGCTTCCTGACTTTGATGAACGGCAGCTTCTGCAGCCACAGCAAAAGCGGAGACATCGCCAGCACCGCCACCTGCCAGCCCGGCATTTCCGTAAAGAAAAACGCCAGCATCAGCCAGCAGAGAATCACCGGCGTCACCACGCCTTCAAACCCGCGTGAGGCTTGCGCCCGCGGCGTAAGCCAGCTCACCGCCCACACCGTTCCCGTGGCGAAGGCCAGCGTCGCCGCGATCTGCCCGAACTTAAGACTGCCGGAAAAAATCAGCGTCACGCCGGTAAGCGCAGCCGTCAGCCCCACCACAAACGCATTCAACCGGCCGTTCTCATCCTGGTCCAGCTTGGCCACCCCCAGCCACGCCACGGCCAGGCACACCGGCAACGCCGCCAGCCACGCCGCTGCCACGCCGGGGGACCACTGGGTTGATTCCCCCAGGTACATCCGGGAAAACAAAAACGCAGGCGCCGCGATGCACACCAGCAGCTTCGCCGCATCCCACATCCGGCCCTTGAGCCACCCCATCGCCCCGACCACCGCCACCAGCACGATCACCGGCAGCACGAACAGGAAAAACCGCTGCTCCGCGCTGCCCGCGGAAAAGCCCCCCACCGCCTGCGCCCCCAGCACAAACCCCGCTCCGGGCCCGATGGCCCAGGCGCTTGCGACGCGCCCGGGCCTCGGGTTTTTCAGCGGCCAGCAGTACGTCACGTAAAACGCCTGAGCCAAAAGCCCGGGCACCGCGACGCCCATGATGAACCATGCCGGATCAATCATCGAATGACCAAATCAGTCAGGGGATAAAACAAAACCGGAGACTCATTTCGCTGCCGCGCCGGCGAAATCGACGGTGACCTTCACCTTGTTGTCGATCATCCCCGCGCCGTACTTCATCCCGAACTCCGACCGGTCGACTTCAAACGTCGCTTCATAGCCCACCACTTCTTCGCCCTTTTGGCCCTTGGCCTGGCCCACCTTGGTGAACACCACGTTCACCGGCTTGGTCTGGCCCAGCAGCGTGATTTCCCCGGCCACATCAAAGCCCGCCGCCGTTGCCTTCACGGTCTTGGAGGCGAACTTGATTTCCGGAAACTGCTGCACGTTGAAGAAGTCCGGGCTGCGCAGGTGCTTGTCGCGCCCTTCATTGCCGGTGTTGATGCTCTCCGCTTTCACCGTGAAGTTGAATTGGGTCTTCTCCGCGCTTTCGCCCACGCTGAATTTGCCCGAAAGCTGCCCGAAGATCCCCTGCACGTAGTACGCGTCCTTGGACTTGATCTTGAAGCTCACGCTGGAGTGCCCGCTGTCGACGCTGTAATCCGCGGCCTGGGCAAAAGTTCCGGCCACCAGCGCCGATGCGCCCAAAACCAACGCGCTCAGTACGAAATTCTTGCGGTTCAACATACTCTGGCTTCTCCTGATAAGGATTGTGAATGGAAATGACTTGTTTCAACAAGTATTAGCACTTTAGACTGCCACGCGCAAATTGTAAAGCCTGTCTCAGTTTTCTATACCCCACAAGGCCCCCTCTCGCGGGAATCAGGTTTCATCCGCCTTATCCCTTTTACCGTATCCCTGTTACCTTTCTTCTCAAGGTAAACTCTCCGTCCTATGGCCCATCAATTCCGAAGGTATCTCAGGCTTGCCGGCGCCGTCATCCTCCCCACCGGCTTGGCCATCATGCTCGCACTCAACCTGCTGGGCCATGGAAAAGTCAGCCTCCCGGAGTACCCCCCCATCGCCGTGCCCGGCCTGGGCGACCTTGTCGTCTATTACGACACCCGCATGGCCCCCATCCGCGCGGCCCTCTTGCCCAACCAGGAAGTCGGCTGCTGCGTAGACGCCTTCCCCACCCGTGAATCCATGCGCGCAGCCCTTCAGATTGAAGCCGCCCGTTACGCCCTTCTCCCCGCCAAAGTCGGCAAAGCAGGCGAATCCGAACTCCTCCTTTTGGACTTTGACACCGAAGACCAGTTGCAGGAAGCCCTTCCCAGGATCAACGGCAAGCTCATCGTTCACCCCGGCAACGGCACCGGGCTGGTAAAGCTTAACCCCGGCCTTCCCCCCGCTCCGGCAGCCGCCCAGCCTGCGGAGGCCCGACCATGACTGCCCTTGCCCTCTTCCTTGGCATCCTTCTCCCCTGGCTCACCGGTCTTGGCTTCATGCTCGCCCTCCCCACGGGATTTGGCTCCGGTTCACGGCTGCGAACCTGGCCCTGGACCATTCTCTGCGCCCTTGTGCTGGGTCTGGCCATGCACGTCCTGCTGGCCTCCCTGCTCTTGATCGTCTCTCCCGGCTGGATGCACCCTGCCCAGGTCTTCGTGCCCGAGGTCCTGCTCTCGGCGTTCATGCTTTACATCGGCATCGGACAATTTCGCGCCCGTAAAGTGGCCGCCAACCTCGCTCCGGCCCGCCGCCCTGTCGATGTGGTTGTGGAAATCCGCTACACCGCCGGCGCCCTCGCCAGCATCGCGTTTTTAGCCGGCATATGGATGCTCTCCACCAAGCTTTTCTCTGACGGCCAGGTCATGCCCGAAGGCTACTTTGACGCCTGGCACATCTGGAACTTTAAAGCCCGGATCATCGCCCAGGGTCAGGAACAGTGGCGCTGGTACCTTCTGGCCCCCGAAGCGGTCTTCTCCCATCAGGAATACCCCATCGGCTTTAACGTCCTGCTGGCCCGGCTCTTCCTGGCCAATGGGGAGTTCGACCCCTTCCTCACCAAATGCGTCGGCCTGGGCACGGCGTTGCTTTCCCCCTTGCTGGTCTGGGCCGCCGCCTTGCGAGCCAAGGGCCTCATCCACGCAGGCTGCGCGGGGCTTTTAACCCTCGCCTTCCCCTTCGCCTTCATCCAGCCCGCCTGGCAATACGCAGACGCCCCCCTGGGCGTTCTCCTTTTGACCGCCATCGGCTGGCACTACTTCTACTGCCGGTCTGACCGGCCTTTTGATCTCCAGGCGAGGCTGGCCTGGGCCGGGTACGGCCTTCTGCTCGGCTCCCTGTTGTGGACTAAAAACGAAGGCCTCGTGATGGCGGGCTCGCTGGTGGGCCTCACCTTCCTTTTCGACTTCATCCGCATCTCCGGTATCAAGCCGCTTGCTTTCTCCGGCTCCGACTTCACCGCTGGCCTCGTCAGGCTGCATCAGCATCAGGTCAGGTTCTTCTCGCGGTACGCCGCGCTGGCCCTCCCCCTGGCCATCCTTGCCGCATTGCACATCTACATCAAGCTCAGCGCCCCGGAAGCCACCGACCTCATCAAGGACCACACCATTGATAAGCAGTTTCAGGGCTTGATTGACTTTAACCGGGTGAAGATCATCCTCGCTTTCTTCGGTGATTCCTTCATCAACCTCATCGACCGGTACTCCATGCTCCTTGCCCTCGCCGGCCTCGTCCTGCTGGGGCTGGACCATCGCAAATCCCGGCTCTGGCCCCCCGCCATCTACACCCTCTCCCTGCTTACCGTCAGCCTCGCCTACGGCGTTACTTTCCTCTTCACCCCCTACGACCTCAACTGGCACCTGGGCACAGCCATGTCCCGCCTCATGATCCAGCTTTGGCCGGCCGCCGTCTTCATCTATGTGCTCTGGACCTACCCCATGGACCGGGCGGTAATGAACGTCAGATGGAAGGTGTAGGATGTGGGATGTAAAACCCGGAAACAAGAGTCTGTGGCGCCATAGCAGACCCGCTTATGCCCTTTTCGCACCCACACACGTATCTTCGCCCCATCGGGGCATCAGCCCGTAGCCGTGGGTCAGTGAGTCTTCGAGCGCAGCCCACGATAAGCAGATGTTTTTAAATGATTCTTATTTTTCTGCGACCTCGATGGTCGCAGAAAAACCTTGCTCTCCATCCACGACAAACCCGCAAGGCTTTACCTCTTAAACATCTGACATCTGACATCAAAACATTCTTAAGACAGCCCGATCAGCTCCCGGAGTGCCGCACCCACATCCGGCTGACGCATCAGGTGTTCACCAATCAGCACCCGATGCACGCCCGCTGCGGCCAATCGCTTCACGTCCTCATGCGTCCGAATGCCGGATTCGCTTACCAGCGTATCCGGGTTCTCCACCATCTCCAGCAGCCGGAGCGTGTGCCCCAGGTCTGTGGTCATGGTCTTCAGGTTCCGGTTGTTGATCCCCAGCAGAATCAGGTTCGGGTCCGGGTAGCCCAGCACCTCGCGCACCCGAAGCAGGTTGTCCACATCATGGACTTCCAGCAGCGTGGTCATCTTCAGTTCCGCAGACAACGCCAGCAGCGTCTTGAGCATCTCGTTGCTCAGACACTCGGCAATCAGCAAAATCGCATCCGCGCCGGCGGCCCGGGCCTCATACACCTGGTACGGGTCGATAATAAAGTCTTTACGCAACACCGGCAGCGGCACGGCATGCTTGATCTGCCGGATGTATGCCAACTGTCCCTGGAAAAACTTCTCATCCGTCAGGCAACTGATGGCCGCCGCCCCGTTTTCGTAATACGCCCGGGCGATCGCCGTCGGGCTAAAGTCCGGCCGGATCAACCCCGCCGACGGGCTGGCTTTCTTCACTTCGGCAATCACGCGCAGCCGCCCCTTGGGCTTGGTGACAGCGGCAAAAAAATGCCTCGGCACAGGCTCTTCCTCGATGCGCGCCTTCAACTCCTGCACAGGCACCAGTTCACGCGCCCGCTGCACTTCAATTTTTTTGTGCGCAACGATCTGCGCGAGCACGTCCGACATATCGTTTGAGCTCTCAAGTGACGACGAAATAAAACTTCCCGCCGATAGCATACCGCGTTGGAACAATAGTGAAAGTTGGGGAACTTTGCTCCGGGAGTACGGTCTAGCTTTATGGTCTGATCAAAATTAAACCACCGGGAGTCTGAGCCGGCAAATCCCTGCCGCCCCAGCGTGCTTTTTCATTGCCCAGCCCAATCCCCTTCCCCACCCCAAGGCCCCCCATGCACAACCTCAAAGCCACCGTCATCATCCTGGCCGGCCTCGCCCTCCTGGGCGTCACCACCGCCTCCATCGCGCAAACCCCAACCCCGGCGGCCCCGGCCCCTGAGCCGGCCAAAGGCTTCAAACAGGATCACTTTGTCATCGGCTACTGGAACACCCCGCCCAACGACGCCAACCTCCCCACACGCTTTCAGGAAATTTCCGACGCCCACTTCAACCTCATCATCTCCGGCAACGACGCCGCCTCCGCAACCGCGGAACTCGCCCTCTGCAAAAAATACAACATCAACCCCATCTTCTGGCACACCGCCGACCCCAAGCTCATCGACGACCCCATCGTCTGGGGCGGCGCCCTGCGCGACGAGCCAGGCGGCCCCAACGGCACCTTCGAAGCCGTCCTCCCCATCTACCAGGCCTTCAAAGCCCAGCACCCCAACAAGCTCGGCTACATCAACCTCTACCCGGACTACGCCAACGCCGAACAACTCGGCACCCCCAGCTACGAAGAACACGTCACCAAGTACATGACCATGTTCAAGCCCGAAGTCCTGAGCATGGATCACTACCCCACCTTCCAGGCCACGCTCGACTCCCGAGGCGACTACTGCCGCAACCTCGCCGTCATGCGCAACCACTCCCTCAAGGCCAACATCCCCTTCTGGAACTACTTCAACACCATGCCCTACGGCGACCACACCGACCCCACCGAAAGCCAACTCCGCTGGCAGATCAACAGTTCCCTGGTCTACGGCGCCAAAGGCGTTCTCTACTTCTGCTACTTCACACCCCAGGGCTGGGAGTTCCCCCGAGGCGGCGCCATCATCGACGTCAACGGCCGCAAAACCCGGCACTACGCCCAGGCCCAGCGCATCAATGCCGAACTCAAAAACCTCGGCCCCACCCTCATGCAGCTCACCAGCAAAGACATCACCCGCGTCACCGGCATGGAGGCCGCAGGCGAAGCCCTCGCCAAAACACCCGTCAAAAAGATCGTAAATACCTACACCAAGTCCACCCCCCTGGACCTCCAGATCGGCACCTTCACCAACACCGACGGCTCTGCTGCCGCCATCATCCACAACTATTCCTACACCCACACCGCATGGATCACCATCGAGTTCAACTCCGACCACGCCAAAGTGGTTGAGCTCGACAAAACCACCGGTAAGGAAGTGCCGCTTTACGACGAAAGCCCCGCCATGCCCGGCCTTCAGATCTCGTTTGATTCGGGCGACGCCAGGCTGTTTCTCATCAAGAAATAAGGGAACCTAAAACCTCAGCCGCCCAGTCCGCGTCTCCGCTTTCATCCGCCAGGCCCACGGTCTGCGCGTCAAACCGGGTCACGCCTGCGTTCATCCCCGGCCACAGCCCGGGGGCGCCCGCCACGCCCGGCACGTGAAGACTTTTGCCAAGCCCCGCGGTCGGCTCAGGGGCAAAATCCAGGATCAGGTCAAACCCGCCGGCCTTCACCGCCGCGTCCACGCCTCGCACGGTCTTACCGGTGCCGGGCCAAAGCACTTCCCCTTCAGGAGCCTGATACACCGCGCTCCCCAGATGGATCGCTACGGCCTCAAACACCCCCCGGCCATTAAGCGTTACTTCCACGTCCGGCAGCACCAGCACGCCCATCCGGCTCGTGGTTTGAATATCCGCGGCCAGGTGATGCCACTGGCTGGCCACCGGGCGCTCCACCTGCGGCCCCAGCACGATCACAATGCGTTTCTTCCCCGCAAGCGGCTCGGCGAATGGATTCTTCTTCAGCACCGCGCGAAGGTTCAGCACCGTCGCCAGATCGCCCGGCACCACCGCACCCAGGAACTGATGCCGCACCACCCAATCGGCCACCGGACCGTAAGACCCATCACACCCCACCCACAGCACCAGTTGCGCCTTGCAGGCTTCCGCCAGCGCAATGTGCTGCGACACCGGGTGCGCATCATCACGGAGCATTCCCGGCAGCGCCGGCACCAGCACCGCGGCATTGACCTTTTGCGCCCAGGCAAGCGCCGCATCAACCGCAGCGTTGGAAATGCCATGCAGCCCCGTGACCGCCAGGCGCTGCGCCTTCTTCACCTTGGCGCAAACCTTCGCCGCCACTTGCTGGGCATTCACTGGTATTTCAGGACGCCCCAGCCTGCCCGGCAGCACCAGCCTGATGGCTTCCAGGCGTGCTTCGCTCAATACCGGCTTCGTGATGGTCAAAGGTGTGGTGTTCATGGTTCACAAAGAGTGTAGACCCTCCGGGCAAGCGCCCGCAAATGCTCCAGGCAACCCTGCGGGTGCTCCGCGTAGCCCATCACCGTGCAGATCGGCCTGCCCGCAGGTACTTCATCCCCCGGTTCCGGCACGTCCGCAACGCTCTCCCGGGCAATATGCTCCCAAAGGTCCGGCACCCGGCAACCCTGCTTCGCATAGACAATCGCCTTGCCCCAGACCCGCGTCTGCCGCCCTGCTTTTTCCTCGCTGAAAATCCCCCGCTGCGCCGACATCTCCACCGCATCCATCCCTGACGTGTAACGGGGGTTCACCTCCAGCAATCGGCACACGCCGCCGGCTTCCTGCATGTAGTCGATGCCAAACACCCCCGCCAAACCCGTCCGCGTGACGATCTCCCGGCCCACCCGCTCCAGTCCCCCCTCCGGCACGGGCATCGCATAAGCGACATTCCCCACGTACTGCGTGGCGTAGCGAGCGCCAAATGACTCGTCGCCGATAATCTGCTCCGTCGTTCCCACCAGTTCCGCGATGCCGTTCACCACCCGAAACTGCGCGCTGGCCGCATGCGCCGTGACATCATCCACCCAGGGCTGAAAGTAAGCCTCCTGCCCTGCCTTGCGCTCCGGCACGCCTTGCGAAACATCAAACCTCACCATCCCATGGCCCGCGCTGCTTTTGACCGGCTTCATCACCCACCACCTGCCGATGCGTGCCAGTTCCTGTGCCGGTGTATCAGCCTCATATCGCGGCTGAGCGATCACAAGCCGGTCCCCCGCGGCTTCGCACGCATCGGCAAGCACCCGCCAAGTTCTGGCTTTCTCGATCGCCGCCGCCGATCCCCCCATCAGCGGGCGAATCCGCTCGATCTCCCTGAGCACCTGCGGATGGTTTTCCATCGCGCCCGTAATCACCACCGGAACATCAGGGCCTACATCGCTCAATTGATTCCGGATGATTCCGGGAATCGCTTCGGGATACCCCTCCATCGGGCATTTCACCGTCCGGGCAATCGCCCGCAGATCACGGTCGCCAAACAAATCCACCGCCACCGGCGCAATGCCGGCCCGCACCAGCGACTGCGCGCACGCCCGGGCCGATGCGCCGACAATGATCGCGGTCTTCACACGCTCACGCCTTGGAGCCAGGTTGCCGGTACTCGCAGAATTCAAGCAAGTTGCCCTCCGGGTCCCGGAAATAAACCAGGTACTTCCTGGCGCCCCCGGTATAGCTCACCTGCTGGCTCGATACACACTCAGGCGGCCCAATGAACGTATCCACGCCCCGGGCCCCAAACTCCGCATAAGCCTTGTCGATATCGCTCACCACAAAAGCAAAATGCCGGATGCCGCCCGTGCTCGGGTCGCTCTGCCCAGGCGGCCACGCGCTCACAGGAGACTGATACTTGATCAGCTCGATCCGCGGACCGCCCGCCATATCGAGATAAATCACATCCGCGACGACGCCCTTTAAACCCACCACGCGCTCGATCCATTCCCCCTGGATCGTCACGCGCTTGGTTTCCTTCATCCCCAGCACACGGGTGTAGAAGTCCACCATCTTCGGCAGGTCGTACACCACGATATTCACGTGGTCGATCATCAACCCCATCATTGCCCGGTTCCCGGGCCGGCCGGCCCCGTCCCCGGTTCCTGTTGAGGCGGCTGGGTTTCATCCTTCTTCTCAGGCTCCGCGGCCTTGGGCGCCTCAGGCGCGGGCGCATCGGGCGCACGCAGAGGCTGCGCAGGCGTCTGCAAGCCCAGCGAGCTCTGGGGCTGCTGCATCAGAATCTGCCGCTGCTGCGCCTGGGCCGCCGCCAGTTTCTTGGCGTAGTCGTCATAGGTCTGCGTGAGGGCTTCCAGAAGTCTGGGCACCTGCTGCGCCGACATAAAAATCCGCGCCGAAACGCTGGACTTGGGAAAAAACGTGGTGATGAAGTCGAAGTAGAACTCCGAGGTGGAGTGCCCCACCATCACCGCATTGGCGTACGACCCGGAAAGCATCTCATCAGGCAGACGCAGGTCGTCGTAGATTTCCTGGATCGAAGGCCGCGGCTGGCCCGCGGGCGGCTGCGGATTGGGCTGGGAAGGAATCTCGCCAAACCGGTTTTGATACTTGCCGATGTTGTCGCGCACCGCCGCGATCACCTGGGGAATCACCGCCAGCGGCAGCACCACGCGCGAAACGATCTGCTGCGGATGCGCCATCCTCAGCACAAAATCCAGCACGAATTCCGTCTGCCCCGTCATCACGATCACGCCTGTGCTGAACACACCCCGTGAAACATGCTCCGGCACCCGCGCGCTAAGCTGCGGATGCTTCACCTGACCGGTGATCAGGTTGTTATTTTCTTTGTCTTTGTTCTGGCCATCGCCGTTGCCGGCACCTGGACCTGGGTCTGCCTGACTCATCATGCGCTCCTTAATATCGACTTCAGCCACCCGGACAAGAACGATACTCTATCAGAGCCGCCCCCCTAATTCTCCAAACACCGGGACAATCATGCTCACTTTCTCCCCCATGCGCGATACCTCCCACTCCGGGACCCTCGTGCTCATGATGCAGGGCTTGTACGACGCCGACCCCGCTTCCCATCCCGTGCTCCCCTCCCATTTCCCTAAAACCATCTCCCGGCTGCTCTCTCGCCCCGAATCCGGCACCATTCTTCTCTTCCTCGACGCCGACACCCCCATCGGCTACGCGCTCCTGATCCCCTACTGGAGCAACGAATTCGGCGGCAACCTCCTCTTCATCGACGAACTCTTCGTCTCCCCCTCCCGCCGCGGCCAGGGCATCGCCAAAGCCTTCTTCATCCATCTTGAGCAAAACCCCCCGCCCGACACCGTCGCCCTCGCCCTGGAAGTGACCCCCAACAACCTCAAAGCCAAAGAGCTCTACCACTCCCTGGGCTTTGAAAAACGCAAGAACGATTTGCTCATCCAGCGGTTAAAGTAGATTTGAGACTCAATTCCGAGAGGGCTTCACCATGCCGCGCAATTGCCTTCCCCAAACCTGGCTGGCCTGTCTTCTCCTGGCCCTTTCCTCCATTGCCGTTAGCCCCACCGCTGCCCAGGCGAAAATGTCGCTGCCGGTGAGCGCCGTCAGTTCCGTCAACCAAAGCACCACCATCGTGGTCGGGAAGGTGATCAGTTCCGACTGGAAAAACAACCGGGCGGTCGTTGAAGTGCTTCAAACCCTCCGTGGTAAACCATTCATCCACCTCCTGACTGTCTCCCCAATTGATTCAGGAAACCATGAAGACCTTGGGCTCCGCCATCAAATCGACGATGTCAATATTTACATGGGCACCATGGGTGCCGACAACACCCTGCGGCTCGCGCAATCCGGCCGCAGTTGCATGGGCACCACTCCTGAATCCCGGGACAGCGTGATCGCCGCCGCCAAAAAACTCATTGAACTCGACACCATTCAAGACCCGCAGAAAAAAACCTTTGCGGTGCTTTCCCTCTCCAAAACCGACAACCCCGCACTTCAACACGAAGCGGTCACTTATCAATTTCTATACGCCCCCGTCGACCAGAAAAACGTCGAGGTCTATATTCCGCTGATCCAGGAACTGCTCGATCATCCATCCGCCACAGCACAACAAATGGGCCTGATGATGCTCTGGCGCGTGAAGGTCCCGCGGTTCGTGCCCAGATTGATTGAATTGACCCAAAGCCCCGATACCCGGGTCGCCGGAGACGCCTGCGCCTGCCTGCGGGACTATGACACGCCAGAAACCCGCAATGTCATCATCACGATGACCCAGCACCCCAACCCGGAATTGCGCGCCCGGGCCTTGGGCTGCCTTGGCCTGAGCAAAACCTCTCAAGCCCAGGACGCCGTCCTCAAAGCCATGGACGACCCTCAACCCGGCGTCCGGCTGGAAGCCGTCCGTACGACCTCCGGTTGGTTCCACTGGGGCGTGGCCGCCCCGGTCATGCCCAAAGTCATCTCCCTGCTCAGCGACTCCGACGAATCGGTTCGGGCCACCGCCGCCCACAGCCTTGGCAGCGGGCGGTTGCCTGAGGCGACGAAAGCCCTCATCGCGTTCTATAAAAAACAAGCGCCGGATACCGACGCCGAATACGCCGGCCTCACCGCCCTCAACACGCAATTCGCCATACACGACTCCCCGCAAGCCAACGCCCTGATCCAAGCCGACACCCCCGCATTCATCGCCATCCTCAAGCGCAACACCACCCCACCCAGAATCCTCAGCCACTTTCCGGCGATCCAACTGCTCAAAGCCATCCGCACACCCGATGCGGTTGCCGCCCTCCAGTGGGCCGCTGAATCCCACCCCAGCCCATCCATCAGGGAACACGCCAAAGAAGCGCTCGCCTCCATTCCTCAGCAAATCAAATGAATTAATCGCATTGGGGCCTTTGAATAATCCCCCTCTGCTCTTTCTGACCCCCTCTCCATCAGAAAGAGGGCTGGGGTGAGGGTGTTCTTTCTTCCGATTATTCAAAGGTCCCACTCGGGAACTCAGATAGCGGCAGCTTGTCCAATTCCTTAATGTCATTACATTAAGTTGAATCACATCCCTTGAGACCTCCTCATGAAAACCCTCGCCCGGATCGCCCTCTCCCTCCTCTGCACCGCAGCACTCACCTCCGCGGCCCACGCCGACGTAAAACTCCCCGCCATCTTCTCCACCAACATGGCCCTTCAGTCCGATAAACCCGTCACCATCTGGGGCTGGGCCGACCCCGGCGAAGAAGTCACCGTCGCCATCGATGGGCTCTCCCAATCCGTAAAAACCGGCGCCAGTGGCAAGTGGCTTTTAAAACTCCCGGCTCACGCGCCAGGCGGACCTTTTGTCATGCAGGTTTCCGGTAAAAACCAACTCCAAATCGAAAACGTGGTCTACGGCCAGGTATGGCTCAACTCCGGCCAATCCAATATGTATTGGCCCGTGCGCCTCTCAGATAACCCCGCTCCGGAAATCGAAAGCGCCAACTTCCCCAACATCCGGGTATTCAACGTCGAAGACAACGGAGCCGCCACCCCTGAGCCCGCCGACACGCTCAAGGGCAAGTGGGAAGTCTGTTCCCCCAAGACCGCAGGCACTTTTTCAGGCGCTGCGTATTTCATGGGCCGCAAGCTCCATCAGGACTTAAACCAGCCCGTGGGCCTCATCGTAAGCTGCGTGGGCAACACCCGGATCAACCTCTGGATTCCCCGGGAAGCACTCAAAACCCAGGACGACTACAAGATCATGCTCGACCGTGAGGAGGCCATGCTGGCCCCGTCCAAAGCCGCGATGGCCAAATATGAGGCAGACCTTGCCGCATACAAAGAAAAAGCCGCCACCCGGCCCGCTGGCGAAAAAGCCCCTCCGGCCCCCGCCAAGCCCGCACTGCCCTACGCCTCCAACGATGCGCTTAGCTCCCGCTACAACGCCATGATCAGCCCGTTGGGGCCGATCACTCTCGCCGGCGTTACCTGGTACCAGGGGGAATCCAATGTCGACCGTGGCGTTCAATACTTTCGCCTGCTGCCTCTGATGATCGCCAGCTTCCGCAAGCAGTTTGAATCACCCGCACTGCCCTTTCTTGTAGTCCAGTTACCCAACATGCACGGCCCGGACGCCAAACCACCTGCAAACGCCATCTGGTCGGAAGTCCGGGCCGCTCAGGCCGACACTGCGGCCAAAGACCCCAACGTCGGCCTCATCGTCACCATCGATGTCGGCAACGCCCCAGGCCAAAGCCCCGTCATCCATCCCGGCAATAAACAAGCCGTGGGCGATCGCCTGGCCCGCAAAGCATTAAGCATGGTCTACGGTAAAACCATCATCCACTCCGGACCGACCTTTAAAGCCATGACCATCGAAGGCGACAAAGTCCGGCTCACGTTCGATAATGTCAACGGCGGGCTCGTCGTCACCGACGATAAACCCATCCGCGGCTTCACCCTCGCCGGTGAAGACAACCAGCAATACTGGGCCGATGCAGTCATCGACGGCGAAACCATCGTCCTCTCCGCCAAGGAAGTACCCAGACCCGTCTGGGTTCGCTACGCCTGGACCAACAACCCCAACGTCAATCTGGCCAGCAAATCCGGCCTGCCCATGGCGCCGTTCAGGACCGATGACCTCCTGCTTTCAACCCGCTTGAACCACTAGGCTCTGCCTGACACGTTCCTCACGGCCCTGACGCAGGCATTGCATGTCCATTAAAACACATTGATTGGTTGAAGCCCGGGATGCCGATTCATGTTCCTGCGGTTAGCCAACCAGGATTATTTGATATCATTCTTCACCAACCTTAATCCTATTTGTCAGGAATCGACTCAATGGCTTTTGAAATACCCAACCCGCTGGAAAGTGCAAAAAAACTCGCCGATGTCATCAACTCCAACCGCGAGCAGATGCTTCAATTCCCCATTGATCGGCTGCTGGTGGACAACCCCACCTTGGACCGGCGTGTCATCAGTGACGGCGTTGGGCAGTTTCACAAGGAACGGATGGCCAAAGTTCCTTCGCCATCGAAATACCCGGATGCAAAACCCTGGGTGGAACATCAACTCGCATTTCAGAAACATTTGAAAGAGCTGGCGAATCTTTCGGACTCTGAAGCCGGCGTGGTATCCAGCTTGAACCTTTACCTCTGCTTCCGCGGTTACCGGCTATGCAAGCCTCCTGCTGCGCACGATGAAAAATGTCGCGTGGCGTACGTGCCCGAATCAGACCGCGGTCAGATCCACATCAAAAACGTGGACGACCCGATCACCCATTGGAAGCCTCATCGTGACCGGCCCAGTTGTCTGCCTCAAGGCGAAGGCCTGGTGCTTGATGGCGTAGGCTCAGGTCTGCATCTGGATGACGAACCCGATGAACTCTTCCCCCTTCCCGTCCTCTCGATGCTCCAGAGTTCCGGCATCAAAGACGTCCCCCAAGCCATCGAACTGCTCACCCGGTACTCCAAGTTCTGGGGCGGAATGAACATCATTCTGCACGATGACAAAAAGCGCTCCGCCACCGTCGAGAAGTCCAGCTACAACTTCATCGGCGTCTA
Organism: uncultured Phycisphaeraceae bacterium; assembly: GCA_964542875.1. GTDB lineage: Bacteria > Planctomycetota > Phycisphaerae > Phycisphaerales > Phycisphaeraceae > CAZGOM01. Next base: position 10,652 of record CAZIWA010000051.1, on the reverse strand, counting down.
CCACCCCGGCGCGGACGGCCGCTCGCACGTTTCCGGCATGACATGCCGGGACATCAACAGCCCCCAGGGCGCTTATCACCACACCAAGCGCATGGAATACATCAAGCTCTACAACCGTCCCGACGATTGCATCGATCTTCTCTTCTGGGCCAAGTGCCGGGAGTTTGAAGCCAAGCTATCGGGCGCCCTCAAGGCCATGCCCAGCGTGGCGAAGTTTGATGATGTGGTCTCCCTCTTTACATCCGTCTATCCCAAGGGGCTCAACAAGCCGGGCCTCAAGCTCCACCCCACCGAAGGTCTGGTGGGGTACACCCTGCTCATCCACTGCACGCTGGCCGACGAAAAGAAATACCTCACCTGGAACCGCAGCGAAGACGGAAAAGTGTTCGACGCCCAACCCGCGGTCTATCAGTATTGATCCGGCTTATGGCGGAAGCATCCGGATCTCAATCCCCTCGCCCAAAGGCGCACGCGGGGAAAGGTTTTCTTCGTCACCATTGAACCAGGGAGAGTTAAGCTCCCAGGTTCCTTCAAAGGGGGCTGACTTGTTGACGATGACAAAGCCCACCCCCTGCTCCTGAAGCAGCCGGCGGGCAGCCGACGGGGTCAGATTCGGATCCATCGCCGGCCCCATGCCTGGCGACCATGCAGGCAAAACACGCACGGGAAGGTCCATTAAAGCCCGCTGCAGGTACAGATCAGAGCTGAGAATCACTCGACCTTCGAAGGTCTTCATGTCATCCTTCACAAAAGCGTGCGCGGCCATGGGATACCCATACACCCTGTCACCCCTGAGCCCCGGCGTGGTGGTCATCGCAGGCCATTGAGAGGGGCTGTGCCACAGGTAGTCATACCGGGCAAGAAGCGTAAGCCCCGCATGAAACGCCAAAAGCGCAATCACCGCAAACACCCACGGCTTGGCCGCACGCGCGGTGAAAGCCCGTGAAGCCGCAAGCCACACACCAAGCGTAATCGCAAATACGGCGATGCCCGGAACGGCCACCCGGAAGGAGTAATACAAGTCTCCCAGACTGGGGAAATACCCCCAGACGCACAAGGCCAGCATCATCAATCCGAAAACAAAAACAACCGGCTTCACGCCTCGGGAAGCTGCCGGCCGAAACCTCAGGAAAACAGCCAGACCAAGCAAACCAGGCAACGAATGAATCAAACAAATCCAAGGCTGATTGGTGGTGAACCAAACGGGAATATTGGCCGCAGAAAGCCGTTTAACATGGCTGACAAGCTGTGCCCAAAGATGCGGGCCTTGCGGGAAAAGCCCCAGAATGCCAAGGGTGTAAAAAGGGTTCCCCGTCAGGCTCCAGACGTGCAGGAGCCACGGCCCTGCAAGAACGGCAAATGCACCCGCAAGGGCCAAGGCCGCCCGTAAACCGCTGCGCGAAAGCAGGCAAGCCAAAAACCCGATCAGAAAGTACGCAATCCCATATTCGCGGGTAAGGGCTGCGGCTCCGGCCGCAATTCCCATGGCAAGGCAGGTCGCAATCGCCTCGGGCTTTGGCGAAGCCAGCTTCGCCGCAAAGGTCAAAAGCAAAAGCCCGGCAAGGGTGAGATATCCCACTTCCTGACCAATGAAGACACCGGTGGTGACGACACCCGTGACGCCCAGAAGAAACACCGCCAGCATGGCCCCGGCGATCGATGCGCCCAGAGCCCGCGCCAGGCCCCACCCTGCGCAGAAGATCGCAAGCAATTGCAGCACCACCACGGGAATGCACAGTTCCGCGCCGGTTCGCCCAGCCAGCGCATACGCCCACCAGTAACCCGACGCCACCATCATGCCCATGGCGTCAGGCATGCCGTAGACGGCAAACTGCGCATCCGTGGTGGCCGGATAAAAGTTTGAATTCCCCTGCTCAAAAATCCGAACGGCCAGATACTCCCAGCGAATGGAAACGTCGTAGCCCGGAATCGGGTTTAACACCTGTTTATAGATAAAGCAGGCCACTAGCGCCGCCGTCGCGACGGCCATCAAGCACAGCACCGGGCGCGACCCGACCACCCTCAAGGTTCGCCTGGCCCGGGTGATCTGCCGCCTGATATCTGCCCGTGAACAAATGCCGCGGCCCATATAAAAAAGGCATCCCAGAAGAACGACCGACACCGCCGCCAGGATGCCTGAAACAACCGGCAGTGTGCACGGCAGACGCAAAATGTTCAGCGCCGTGAGCGCCTGCGTAAGAATCAGGATCGAGGCCAGGAACGAAAACGCCATGTCACAGCGTTTTAAGAGCAGCTTCGAGAGCAGCCCGCCGGGGATCAGATACGCAAGGAAAAGTCCTGCGGCGAGGAGCATTGGTGCATCCGGTGAAGGTCAACGACGAAGGTACAAGGTACAGGTGAACGCCCGATGTGTGAAATACACCCGGCATGGAGCTTGGCAATAGGCCGATTTAGGCCTAAAGTGTTCGACCTATGACCACAGAAAACGCGCGCGTGAATGTGCCTGATTCCCTTGGCCGGTTTGGGAAGTTTGGCGGGGTGTACATCCCGGAAACCCTCCAGGCCGCGGTGAACCGGCTTTCGGAAGCCTACGCCTCCGCGCAAAAAGACCCCTCTTTCGCCAAGGAACTCACCCGGCTGCTGACGGACTTCGTCGGCAGGCCCAGCCCGCTTTACCACGCTCAGCGGCTCACCAAGCTGGCCGGCGGCGCGCAGATCTACCTCAAGCGCGAAGACCTCAATCACACCGGCGCGCACAAGATCAATAACTCCCTGGGCCAGGCCCTCTTGACCACTCGCATGGGCAAGCGCCGGATCATCGCAGAAACCGGCGCCGGTCAGCATGGCGTGGCCACAGCCACCGCCGCCGCGGTGTTCGGGCTTGAATGCGATGTCTATATGGGATCTGAAGACATCCGCCGCCAACGGCCAAACGTCCTGCGCATGCAGACCCTTGGCACGCGCGTGGTCCCCGTCGAGTCTGGTTCCAAGACGCTTAAGGACGCCACCAACGCCGCCATGCGCGACTGGATGGAAACCAGCGACCACACCCACTACATCATCGGCTCCGTCGTAGGTCCCCACCCCTTCCCCATGATGGTGCGCGACTTCCAATCCATCATCGGCAAGGAAACGCGTGAGCAATCCCTCGCCAAATTCGGCCGTCTGCCCGACGCCGTCGTCGCCTGCGTCGGCGGCGGCTCCAACGCAGCCGGCATCTTCTACCCCTTTGTGGAAGACACCCAGGTCAAGCTCTTTGGCGTCGAAGCCGGCGGACGCTCCAGCAAGGACGGCGAACACGCCGCATCCATCACCTTCGGCAAGCCCGGCGTGCTCCATGGCTCACTCAGCTATGTGCTTCAAGACCCCGACGGCCAGACCGCCGTGGTGCATTCCATCTCCGCAGGCCTGGACTACCCGGGCATCGGCCCTGAACATGCGTACTGGCACGATGCCAAGCGCGTCACCTACGCTTCCATCACCGACGATGAAGCGCTCGATGCGTTTGTCACCCTTACCCGCAATGAGGGCATCATTCCCGCGCTGGAATCCAGCCACGCCATTGCCTATGCAATGAACCTGGCCAGGAAGATGAAGCCGCAAGAGATCCTGGTGATCAATCTCTCAGGCCGCGGCGACAAAGACCTCGATGAGGCCATCCGCTTGCTGGAAGCCCGCAAGGGCCAATCAAAAGCCTGATTTCCCTTAACGCTTCTCCACCGTGGGAATCGCCATCACTTCAATGTCCGGGCTCACCTGCACCCTGGGGTAGAGCATGCCGTTTCGCGCCTTGAACCAGGGCGAATTGACCAAAATAAACATGTCCGCATACCACGTCTGGTTCACAAGCAGGTAGTCCCCACAGGCATCCTCTTTCAGCATCCGCTGAACCTCGAGGGGATCAACCTCGGAGCTGACCAGAAATTCCATCCCGGGGCTCCAAAGCGGCAGTACCTTCACCGGCAGCCCCGCCAGGGCGCGATGTACATAAGCGTCGGAGGTGAGGATCGTGCGTGACTTGAACCGGTCGATGTTGTTTTCGACGAAGCTCCGGACCAGCGCCTGCTCCATATTGACCCGATCTCCTCGGGAGGTTTCCGCAAGCTGTCCCGGCCAAACCGAGAGCGACCTGAACGGATAATCAAACCGGATGGCCACGCTCAGCAGCGCATGAACGCAGAGAATGGCCACGAGGGAAACCATCCACCATTTCCGGCGCATCTGCCGGGAAATGCCGATGGCGCAAATAAGAGCTAAAACAGCCGCTGCCGGGGCAATCACCCGGAAGGAATAGTACGTATCACCCATGCTGGCGAAATAACCCCAGACGCACAGCCCGGCTATCAACGCCACAAAGCCGCCGGAGACCACCCGCGCGCGTTTAACCCGCCAGAGCACAAAGGCCCCCGCCAAGGCAGGCAGCGATTGAAACAGACACACCCACGCCGTCTGATTTAAAAGGCGCGTCGCCAGGTTCTCCCACACGAACCGGACATACCCCTCCATGCCCGCGACAAACAGGGCTGGCTGCTTGGGAAGCAGCCCCAGGAAGCCCAGCGTGTAAAAAGGGTTGCCGGTCAAAAGCCAGACGTAAAAAAGCCACGGCCCCGCGCACGCCAGACAGGCCGCCGCCATGGCCAGCCGGGCCGATTTGGAAGCCCCGGCCCATGTTGCGCCCAGCACGCCGACAAACAGGTAGGCAAGTCCGTACTCACGCGTAAGCGCAGCAGCAGCAGCGGCAAGCCCGATCATGATGCACCCGGCCATTGCGCTCTGGCGCCCTGCCTTGATCCGGAACAACAGGGTGAGAATCACCAGCGCGCACAGCACCAGAAACCCTGTTTCCTGCCCGATCAGCACGTTGGTGGTCACCACGCCTGTCGCAGCCAGCAGGAACACCGCCAGGCAGGAAGTGACGGCCCCAGCCCCCAGCGCCCGGGAAAACTGCCACCCCGCGATCAGGATCATCAACAGCTCAAAAACCACCACCGGGATGCCCAGCGAAACATCCGACCGCCCGGCAAGAACATACGCCCACCAATACCCCCCCGGCACCATGAGGCCCATCGCATCGGGAAAGCAGTAGAGATAAAAGTGTTCACGCGACACCGGCGGGTAAAAGTGGAAGTTCCCTTGCTCAAAAGCCCGGCTGGCAATGTATTCCCACCGGATGGGCATGTCGTACCCGGGCAGCGGCGCACGATACGACTTGAATACAAACACCAGAATAATGGCCACGACACCCAGCGCGCACGCCGCAGCCAGCGGACTACCCCGCACCACCCTGCCAAGCCGCCGGAGCCGAAGGCGCCGCCAATCCATGCTCGATCTCATCGACAAGGACAGCCGCGATAGTGCCCACGCCCCTGCCCAGGCTGCGCAGGCGATTCCCGCCAGCGCACAGGCAACACCCGATAACGTGGCGCTTAACTTGAAAATGTTCAACAGCGAAAGCACCAGCGCAATCGAAAGACTCGACACGATGAACGACAACGGGAGATCGACACGACGCAAAATCAGCCGGGAAACCATAGCTCCCGGCAGGAAATGTCCAAGCAAAATCCCAAGCACAAACAGCATCAGCCAGCTTCCATAGGGAAAAACCTCATTGTACGTCGGACGTCAGTGCGAGTAGCGTAACGGAGATTGGCCTTTTCTTTTGGCTCAGATTCGGTAGAACAATAAGGTCAGCAGGTTCCTTGCTTCCAACCCCAAATCCACGGGCAGCCCCAACCCTGCCGCTAAAGTCCTCTCCTTTTTATTTCAAAAAAAATCTCACGCGTGTAAGGACTCACAATCCAGCCCGACCAACAGGGCATAGCAGGCAACAAAGCCTGAAGGACGGATTAAAACCCTTGACAAAGGAGGCTGCGAAAAAAAACGTTCCCCGTACATGTCTGATGTATCCCCACAATGAATCTTTGTTTCTTAACCTTCAAGTTTGAAACCTCATCCATAGGAAAGACCATGAACACGACCAAGACCACTTCGATGATTCTCGCCGCTGCTGTCGCTGGCCTCATGACCGGTGCAACGGCCCCCTCGGCGTTCGCCTCTGACACCGGCTCCACCTCCGGCAAGGCCACCATCGCCGGCAAAACCGCCAGCAAGGTGAACCTCGGCGAGAAGGCCGGCTGCTCCGGCAAGGACGGCTGCGGCGGCAAGAAGGACAAGTCCTCCTGTAAGGGCAAGAATGACTGCAAAGGCAAGGGTGGCTGCAAGTCCAGCGACAACGGCTGCAAAGGCAAGAACTCCTGCAAGGGCAAGGGTGGCTGCAAGAGCACCGACAAGTCCGCTGAAAAAGAAAAGACCCCCGAAACCAAGTAATTGACCGCCTGAACCAAATGGGTTGGCGGGGGCTGGACAAATTCGGATTCCCCGCCAACCCTTTTTTATTCTCGATTCATCTGTGCCCATCAACCGTCTACGCATGAGAAGATGTAGCTCCCATGGCAGCCAACAAACACAATGGATGGACAAACCTGGGAATCGGCGTCGGACTGAGGATTCCTCACTACGACCACATCCTCGACAAACGCCCCGGTGTGGATTGGTTCGAAATCATTTCTGAAAACTACATGGTGGACTCCGGTCGGCCGCTTCGCGTGCTGGATCAGATCCTCGAGCATTACCAGGTGGTGCAGCACGGCGTATCCCTCTACTTCGGGTCACCCGGCAAATTGAATAAAGACCACCTCAAAAGGCTCAAGGCACTGGTCAAACGGACCAAAACGCCTTTCATCTCCGACCACCTCTGCTGGGGCAGCATCGACGGAACTTACACTCACGACCTGCTTCCCCTGCCCTACACCAAAGAAGCCGTTAAGCGAACCGCGACCCGCATCAAAGAAGTGCGCGATTATCTGGAAGTCCCCGTCATCGTTGAAAACGTCAGCAGCTATGCGGAATTCCACCACTCCGAAATGACCGAGTGGGAATTCCTGACCGAAGTCGTGGAGCTCGCCGATTGCGGCGTCCTCCTGGACGTGAACAACATCTTCGTCTCAAGCCAGAACCACGATTTCGACCCAACGACCTACCTCAACTTCATCCCTTCCCAGCGCGTGGGGCAAATCCATATTGCCGGCCACTCGGAATTTAAAAAGTATCGGCTCGACACCCACGATCACCCCGTGCTGGACCCCGTCTGGAACCTCTACGCGCAAGCAATCAAAAAATGCGGCGAAACTTCCACCCTTCTGGAGTGGGACGCACACATCCCCACCTTCAATGAAGTGCATGCCGAAGCGATGAAGGCGGCCGCCTTCATGAAACGAGCCGAGCCCAAACCCTTCAAGTCCCGGAGGGCCTGACTCGTGACCACCGCACCTAAAACCAAGCTGGGCCTTACGCAAATCCAGGCAAGATTCGCCAAAGCCGTCATGCGCCCTCTGACCGGCAGCGACCGGATGAACCCCCGGTGGGACGACGGCCAGCCCACATCGGCCATCGCGCAGACCATCGTCAAACCCAACACCAGGCTAAAGAGCGACGAACGTCTGGAGATATACAACCGCCAATATTGGTTCCGAATCTGGGATTCCCTTTCCGAAGACTTCCCCGGAGTAAGGCGAATCCTGGGTAAAAACCGCTTCTATAAGACAATCACCCACTACGTCACTCAGAACCCTTCCCAAAGCTTCACGCTTCGAAACCTCGGCAAAAAGCTCCCCGGCTACCTGGTGCGTGAAAAAGCCTGGAGAAATGGCCTTAGCCCCGCTCGCGCACTTATGGCGGTGCAGATGGCGACATTTGAATGGGCGCAGATCGAGGCATTTGACGGTCTCACCCACCCCGGCTTCACCCCTCAGGATCTCGCCGGGAAAAACCTCCGGAAACTTCGCCTCCATCTGCAGCCCAACATCACCCTGCTGGAGATGGACTACGCGCTTGACGACTTCACCATCGCGCTCAAGCAAAACGCGCTGACGGATGAGGATCAATCCTCCGCACGTGTTCCTCTTCCCAGAAAAAAACACCTCTACCTGATGGTGCATCGTCAGTTGGAAACGCTCTACTACCGGCGGCTTGACCTTGGCGCATACACCGTCCTTAAAGCCCTTCATAGCCGCATCCCGCTGGAAAAAGCCCTTAAAGCAGGGCAAAGAGCCGCCGGCGTCGATGACTTTCAATGGGCCGCTGCCGTGCAGGAAATTTTTGAATTATGGGTCCGTCTGGGCTGGCTGCACCTGGGTGGCCGATAAACGTAATAGACTGCAACCACGATCCAAACCTCGGAGAGAACGATGAAATATGTTATGAAGGCCCAACGCCTTTTGGAAAAACTCGGCAAGTGGAGCGCCCCGGTGATCCTGCTCCTGGCACGCCTGGTGATCGGCATTGCGTTCTTCAACTCCGGGCTGGGCAAGCTTCAGAACCTGGAAAAAACCACCGAATTCTTCCGGGACCTCAACATCCCCATGCCCCAGGTAAACGCCGTTATGGCAGGCTCGACGGAAATGGTAGGCGGCATCCTCCTGGCCATCGGCCTCTGCAGCCGCCTGATAAGCATTCCCCTGGCCATCACCATGATCGTGGCGCTGGCCACCGCTCACAGGGAAGCCACGCTGAACATATTCAAAGACATCAATGAATTCGCCGGCCAGGCCCCTATCCCGTTTTTGCTGGTGTGCCTGTTCGTCTTCGCTTTTGGCCCTGGCGCACTCAGCCTTGACGCGTTCATCAAGTGGTTCAAAGGCAAAAAACCTGCCTCATCGCCGGACGGCGAACGCGTGAAAACCGCTGCCGACGCCAAATAAATCAGGAGCGCGGGCGCCTGGCCAAGGACGGGTTTGCGAAAGCGAAACCGTCCTTTTTCATGCTCACATATTGCAGGATTCCTGCGAGTCATCCACCACGCCCTGCGGTTCCGGCTCCCGAGGCTGCGGGGCCATGCCCTCATACTCAGGCGTGTAGTACTTATCGACCGCTGCACGCCAATCTGCAACGGACTTCACCTGAATAAACGCCTTGGACACCTCATCCGCAATCGGGTGATGCCGGGAAAACCGGATGCCGAACTTGCGCATCATCATGCTCGCGCCAAACTCACCGTGAAGCCCTGCGGAAAGATCAAAGTGCTCCAGCAGCACCACACGCTGCTGGGCAATGGTGGGCCCTTGGTTGCCCGCCACCTCGTCACCCGCCAGCAGCGCCCGTGCCTGCCGGAAAATCCATGGGTTGCCGATGCATCCGCGGGCAACACTCACGCCCTGTACTCCGGTTTCATTGATCATCCGGAACACATCGCCCGCAGTCCAGATATCACCGGACCCCATGATCACAAAGCCTCGATCCATTTCGGCCTTGTAGCGCCTGGTCAGGTTTTTAAGAAAGCCCCAGCGCGAAGGGCCGATGTACTTTTGCTCCACCGTCCGGCCGTGCACTGTGGTGCCGGCGTAGCCAAGCGCGAGCATGGCTTCGAAGATGATGAAGAAATTGCGCTCGGCTTCAGGCGAGTCGTCGGTGCCGCGTCGCAATTTCACAGTCAGCGGGACGGTTTCGGGCATGGCCTGGCGAACAGCTTTCAAAATGTCCACGGCTTCATCCGGCGCTTGCAGCAGGTGCCCGCCCCGGGCCTTCTTGCGCACTTTCTTCACCGGGCACGCAAGGTTGATATCAATGACGTCATACCCCAGCTTCACCAGGATTTTGCAACCTTGGGCGATCTCTTCAGGATGAGAGCCCATGAGTTGCCCGGCGATGGGATGGTCATCAGGGTGAAGCTCCGCATGGGCAAGCCCCCTGCCGCCGTTGATCAAAAACTGATCCAGCATTGCCTCAGTCACGGCATACGGCGCGCCGTGCTTGCGTGCGACAAGCCGCATGGCGGTATCGGAATATCCGGCAAGGCCAGCTTGATAAAACGGGGCGTCGAGCGCGATGGAGCCGATCTTGAGCATTGGGATATTGTATGACGCCCGGGCCTGCCGGGTCACGCATCAGAACAGCCGCCCCTGCTCGGGCCGGTCCTGATCGGTGTTCTGAAGCACATCCCGCACTTCTTCCAGAAGGTCATCCAAGTCGCGAAAGTGCTTATAAACGCTGGCAAACCGCACGTATGCCACCTGGTCCAGCGCCTTAAGCCGCTCGGCGATCAGCTTGCCGATCTCCACGGATTCCAGTTCCCGGTCAAACCTGCGGAACAGGTCCTCTTCCACCTCATCAATCAACTGCTGCATCGCCTCAGCCGTCACCGGCCGTTTGTAGCAGGCCATCTGAAGGCCCTTGAGCATCTTGTCCCGGTCGTAAGGCACCCGCGTGCCATCTTTTTTGATCACGGCCAGCCGAACATTCGCTTCAACATGCTCATAAGTCGTGAAGCGTTTTTTGCATGACAAGCATTCCCGCCGTCGGCGGATCGCCTTGCCTGCGTCGGTCGCACGGGAGTCGAGCACCCGATCATCATCAGCACTGCAATAAGGACACTTCATGACTAGACAGTATGCACTATTGCGCCGGGCCGTACTAGTGGGGAGAACCCTGGGATTATTTATGGGTGGCCCGGGAGCAAAGTTCAATCAGGCCGTTTGCGGCTTCGGTAATCTCAGGCCGCGGAGCCCGATCATGCACCAATCCCTCCAGTTTCTGTGCCGCCAGGGTGATGGAAGGAAAGCCATAGCTGCCCGCAGACCCCGATAATTGATGCGCAATGGTCTGCAGCTCTCCCAGTTGATTCGCCACCATGAATT
>CAZIWA010000050.1:0-37437 GCA_964542875.1 uncultured Phycisphaeraceae bacterium | reverse complement strand
GCCGCATCACTGTGGCGGGCGGTGCGGCTGGAACGGGCGGGATGGGGAGGACGCGGTTGGATTCGCTGGCGGCGCTGACTGCCTGGAGTGCGTCGGAGACGGTGGCGACGGGCGTGTTCCGCAAGCCTTACGCACCTTCGCCTGCGTACGTGGACATTGCCCTCCCCGCCGGCAGCCGAACCCGTGTCATTTCACGGGCGATGCTACCCGACGCGATGCTTGACGCAGACGGCCCCGCCTCATCTGGTGGTGTCCCGCCCGCGCTTTCCGCTGGGGGTGATGTGTGGGCTTCGGTTGGCGGTGAGCAAATTCCTTTGCATGTCGCTTATTTTGCGACCAACAACAACCCGGCATCTGCTGAAGGTGAGTTGTGGGTGAAAATGCCAAACACCAGCGCGGCGACTGTGCGCATTCATTGGCACGGCTCCCAGGTCTCTCAACCTGTCGTGAACTCGACCTATGGCCGTAATGCTGTGTTTTCTGAATTTAGGGCGTTTTGGCGTGCTTGTTTGGACCCGGTGGGCGGCGGGGTCAAAATGATTGACTGGACGGGCAATGGTTATGACGGGTCTATCTCAGGAAGCAATGCCTGGGTGCTGTCGACGGGACAAATTGGTAGATGCTGGTACCAGACTTCGCCTTTCGGCGATACGTTCCCGCCAATTACAACCTCGACGCCGATTACAGATGGAATGACTGGCGATCGAACTATTTTAGTTTTTATGACGGCCGCAATTTCCAGCACGGGGTCAGAAGCAAGAATGTTCCTTGAAGAGGGCACCAACGGCACTCTTCTTCAGGTTCAAAGAGGTCCAGCGGATTATCAGAACACTCTTACTGGCTCATTCGCGGGTGTTTACTTACAAACTTACGCCTACTCTTTCACTGGCGTAGCGAGCCTTTTTGCATTGACCTTAAACAGTTTAACGGCGAATCTGTGGATAAACGACGTCGGCGCGGCAAGTGGCACGGCGACTAATACCACATCTTCCGCAACTACCAATGCCTACATGGGAGAGCGATTCCGAGCGCCCACGCTGTTTTCATTGTTGGCGGTAGCTAACAGCGGATTTGACCAAATGGCAATGACGGCATGGTCTGCAATGCTCCATGATCCCACCACGGGCTCAACAACAGGCACCCCACAGAATGAGACGGTGGACGTGGGGGCGATGGGTTTTGTTGCGCTGGCCCCCGGTGGAACCACGGGGATCGGTCAACCCACTTGGCCGACAGGGGCGGGGCAATCCGTGGTTGATGGGACAGTGACGTGGGTGGCCGCGGCTGTGGGGAGCAACGCGAGCAACCCAGCCTTTAGCGGCGGCGATGGTGTGGCGGGCAGTGCGGGTGTGCGAGTAATTGAGAGGGTGCAGATATGACCAGTCTTATCAAAGTCTCAAGCAATGCCCTCGCTGGCGAAACCCTTTACGCCAACCTCGAAAACGACGCGGGCCTCATCGTCAACGGCACGGCTTTGGAGGCGTACAACCCGGCCAATATCGCCGCGTACGCCATCCCCATGACGGAGCAGGCCAAGCCCGGCAACTTCACCGCGGCCACCCCCGCCATCCCCGCAGGCTACTACACACAGACCGCCTACATTCGCTCAGGGGCGACGCCGGCGGCGGATGACGTGGAAGTCGGGCGGGGCCGGTTGCGGTGGGACGGGGAGGAATGGGAGGAATCTGCCCGGCAATCGACGCTGGAAGATGTGGAGGAGCGAACCCAGAATCTTCCCGATAACCCGGCGGCCGTCTCCGACGTGCAGCTCTCCGTGAACGTAACCCCGTTGGTGGGGCAGGTTGGCCAAGCCGATCCCGGCCCCGCTCTGGTGGGCTACCTCCACAGCTCCGACACTTGGGACATCTATGTTTTCGGCGAAGACGGGGAGCCCGTGGACCTGACCGGGAAGACACTTCGATTCATCGCCTCAAAGGTGAAGGCCTGTGATTGCACCCTGAGCGAGGTTTTCCGGCTGGAGGGTGGCTCAATCGTCATCACTGGCGACGACGATAACCAGGTGAAAATCACATCCGACCCCGCCGACGTGGAAGAGGCCGGTGAGCTGGTTTGGAATCTGTGGGACGTGACGGATGAGGACCCGGCGAAATGGGTGATGCTGCTGACTGGCCCCCTGGAAATCCGAAACACTACCTCTCCGACTTGATCTCGGACCAGGTGACGGCTTTCCCGTCCTTCACATACACCTTGAACTTGTCGACGTACTTGGGGGTTCGATCTTCCAAGAGTGATTCCATGTCCGGGGCGGAGAGGATCACGAACTCGCCTTTGTCGTCGGTGCCGGCGGTGGAGTGGTTGCAGCGATTTGAAATCATAAATGTTTCAATCGCCACCTGTTTTTCCTTGTGCCCATCTGGCTTAGGCCCCATGCGGCAAAAAAGCCCATTCCATGAAGGCTTAATTTCTAGATAAGCGGGCGCGGGTTGGTTTCCAGTGGTATTTTTAAAGAATTGCGATCCGTTACTACTGAATCCGTACCACTCGGCATCAGGCCCACGTGTTCCTTTTACATGGGCTTCTTCCAGGACGGTGTTGATTTGATTTTGCAACGATGGTGTAAACCACTTCCACCGCACATCCAAGGCCACAATCCGCCCATCCAGCAATGCAAACCCCACATAATCCGCCCCGAACTTGTTGAGCACATAGTAGGGCATGGTGAGGGGGCGTTTGTCGTCTTTGGCCAACGCCATCTCCGCAGCCTTCTTCGACTTCTCCAACGTCTTCACCAGGCGGGCGGATCCCTGAAACGCTTCCTCAGGGGTTTTGCCGATGGCATCGTTGGCGAAGCCGATCTTGAGCCCGTCCCCAAACCACTTCCGCCCGACCGGGGGCAAGTCGAAGCCGTCACCGGTCTTGCGTTCCTTCACCGTATCCCCCCGCTTTGCCGCTGGCTGGGTTGTGGCGGCGTCGGCGGGTTGGGTGGCGGCATTGCCCCAATCGTCGGCGTAGGCGGGCAGGGTGAGGGCAAGGGCGGCAAGGATGAGGGTAAGGCGCATGGTGTGTTCCCGGGAAAATGTTTAGGCGGTGATGGGCGTGTAGACGTTGAAGGGGCGTGTAGGGGTGGCGGGGGACGTGATGACGTAGCCGGTTATGGGCATCGGACGTTGATGGGGAATCTCCACCCAAGTCATCACCAGCTTGAAGCGCTTTCCGTCTTTGGAACGTGTGGCTCGCACATCACGGCATGCAACCTCGCCCGGGGCGTACGTGCGTCCATGATGGCGAACGGGATGCAGGTTGGGGTATGCAACCTGTTGATAGGCGAAGATAGGGTTAATCTTCGCCGGTATGTGCTTGGTGATGGAGAAGGTTTTGGACATAGCCGTTCCTTTGGTTGAATCATCGTCTGATATGGCGAGTGCGCACGCAAGCGCATTCGTGCGAATCTTTGCGCGTCAATGCGCAGATGTGCGCAGGTATGCGCCGGGCGGGGCTTATCGGCGCGGCCTGGGGGGTGTGGTCCACCACTCAACAACCGCACTTATAAGTATCTGAATCCACCGGAATTTATGTTGATACATGAGGGAAAGGCCTATTTTTATTACCTGAATTTATAACCATCATTCCGCCGGATAGTCAGGGCAGGCCTCGAACTCACGCGCTGATACGCGCAGGGCACGGGCGACAAGGGCCAAGAATGGACGGGTTCCCACTTCACGGCCGGCGTCGATGCGCAAAAGTGTAGCGATGTGGCTCGGAATGGTTTCATGATCGTGGTCATCAGACGCCTTTAACTGGCTTCCGAGCCATGCGTTATAACCCGCCTCCGTGCGGATCGGGTGCGGTGGATCAATCTCGATGGGCTTGGGATCAAGGCCCCTCGCCAATTCGGGCATTGAGAAGAATCCCCGGGCAACTGACATCTCTTTGATGAGGCGGCCCACGGAATGTTTCTTAGCAGCCCCCTCTGCTGTGGTTTCGCCTTGGGTCCATCTCTCAGCAAGGCGTTTCATTTTCTCCTGGGGGATGCCATCCCAGAAGTACAAATCCCAATCCGTGTAGCGAAAGTAATCAGGCTCGCCGGGCCGAATGCCTATATCCAAATTGTTACCCTCCAATCTTCTCCAAAGATGGGGAAGATAAACGGCGAATGCACCTCGCCATTCTGGGAGATCGCCACGTCGGAAAGACCGAGCGAGGACATCCGGCCAAGGGAGTTCAAGCCTGATGACTGGTGATTTCAGGGCGACGGCTTCCCCGTTGCGTGGGCCTCCGATGAATAGATATTTTCTCATGGCCTCAATTCCTCCTGTCTGATTCGATAGTTGAATTCCACCCGCGCCACCCTTCCTATCCACCCCGCGCCGACTTCTTCCCAGCCAATTGCCACAAAACGGGCCTTTGCCTCTTCTTCACCTGGCTCCCACATGTTCTCATCCCCCATCTGCTTTTCTCCAAATTCCCTGCAAAGTTCTTTGGCGCCATCCAGTGAGGCACCCACCCCGATGTATTCGGGGGCCTCATGCTTGCGTTCGTAAAAGGCGACGTAAACCATGGTCAAACACCCTTCCTTTCCTTGAAGGTGGCAAAGGGCAACACCTTCTCCAGTGCATCCGCCAGCTTGCGATAAGCGCCGGCGCGTTGCCCCGTCTCTGTGAAGTACACGGTTTTGCGGGTGACTTTGGCGGCCTGGGCCAGATCCTCCTGGGAGAGTCCTGCAGCGGTGCGCCAGAGGGCAAGCTGTGAGCCCATGGCCACCTGATCGGCCTTGGGGTTGGCTACCAACCCCTTCTTAGCGAGGGCCTTAAACTCGGCGGCGGGGATGGCTACGTAGTCTTTCCCGTCGATGGTGATGGCGATGGTGTTCATGGGCTGGGGGGCTTTCTTGGGCATAGAGAAAGAATAACCGACCGAAGCCGGCGGGGGCTACTTCCCCAGGAGGGCCAGCAAGGCCGGTTCCCCGCCCTGGGCGACAAGTTGGCGGTAGAGGTAGGCAAAGACATACCCCACGTACTGGGTATCGTTCCAGTCGGCATTACTGCCTTTCTCATCGTGCCCATATTCCTTGCGCCTGGCTTTGACCAGTTCCCCCAGCACTGCCCCCAGCAGTTCCGAGGATGGGCAGTCAAAGGCGATGTAGATGGTGACGCCGACGAGGCGGGTAAAAGGCTGATCGGGAACGCGGGTGACTTTTAGGGTGTAGTCGGTTGTGCCAATGGTGAACTTCATAGCTTTGCTCCAGTGAGGGTGAAGAGGGCCCGGCGCATGTCCGGGGGGAGGGTGATGAGGCGAGTGAGGTGTGCGACGACTTCCGCCCGCTCAGTGTCGGGGAGGGTGTTGAGGAGGGCTTCAACGGCGCTTAATACCCCTGTGGCGGTGCCTGTGGCGTCCACACTGGCGACACACTTTTTAAGCAAATCCCCGTTATTCCCCGCGTTTCCTATATCTTCGCACTGACTTGAAATCAGTCGTCTCCGCAAGGGGACTTGTGGGTTCGACTCCCCCACCCACCGCTCGACGGAACCGCCAACCGTCTCTAAACCCCCTGAAACATGGGGGTTTTTTATTGGCTCCCCTCCCTCTCCCGACTGCATGACGGCTTGACCGTCTGGACCCTTGACGGCACCTGATACCCCCCTGACGGCGTGTGTGGTGTCCACACTGGCGTCACACTCACCCCCGTACGTGCCAGTAGCGGCCATCGCCGCCCCCTGGGGAGCGTCGACCGGCTTGGGGGTTACGCCGGGCAATGCCGACCGTAAGTCAACAAGGCGGGCGTGGGTGTAACGGTCGATGGTGAGGGTGGATGTGGAGTGGCGGGCGAGTTCTTGGGCCACCTTGACCGATACCCCGCTGTTCACAAGACCAGAGATGTAGGTGTGACGCAAAGAGTGGAAGTCAGCGACACGCCCGGCATGATTGACGGGGAGGAGGAAATCTGATTTGGCTTTTTCCTCTCGCTTGACGGGATCATGTTCAGCTGCCAACCACATCGCCCGGCCCCGGGCCATATCCGCCGCCAGCATCTCCCCGCCCCGATCCCCCAGCTTAAAGACTTTCACCCCAGCGGGCTTAAACCTCAACCAAGGAACCAGGAGGGCGGCAAGGTCTGGGTGGATCGGTTGTACGTCTTCCCGCCGGCGCTTACTGAACCCCGCCATAACCGTCACCGTTGGGGCATCTCCCCCCAAGGCAAAGGATTCGGGTTTCAGGCTCCCCAACTCAGAAAGGCGCAAACCTGACCCTAGGTCCAGACGGTAGAGCATGGCACGGTCGAGGCCCGATATGCCGCGGTATGACGGGCCCGCCTCTGCCCCACGAAGTAGCCAGCCCTGTTCCTCTGTGGATAAGTCCCGACGCCGGCGTCGGCGGTCGGACGCTTCATTCATCCTCTTCATCCCCGCCAGCGGGTCAGAGGCGAGGCGCTTACCGGGGCCGGCAAGCCAACGGGTGAAGGACTTCACCGCCACCAGGTACGCATTGCGGGTGCGGGCTGAACGGCCGGCGTCGGTCAATTTCTTCAAGCCATCCAGGATCCGGGCGGGCTCGATGCGGTTGATGCTCTGCACCCCCTCAAGCATGGCGGTGATGTAATTGCGGGTGCTTTGGACATGCAAGGCGTCTCTATTCTCAGCCTCCAACGTCCGAATAAATTCCTCAATATGGGAGGGCACGGGACGTTTACCCTCATCGGCCATCTGTTCCATGACCGGGTCAATCAACCCCCGCCGGCGCAACATCGCATCATGCTCCAACTTGGCGGCAAAGGCGGCGGCGGTCTTTTTGTCGCTCGTTTCGGTTGGCACCTCCACCCGCTTCCCGGTGTGGTCCCTCATCTTGATTGAGTAAACCGGGCTCTCCCATGTCACCACCCGGGGGCCAGACTTGCCCGCAATCACCCGCCCGCTGTGGTTGCCGTCGGCGTCGGACCAGGTGGCAGCCTTGCCCTTGATCGTCGCGCCCTGGGGGAGTGGCTGGGTTTTGGTGCGTTTGTAGATGGTGGCCATGGCTGGGATTCCTTGTGGTCGACGGGCGAAACAACCGGCCCGGGCCCGCGGGGGCGAACCCCCAGGGGCGCGGGTCGGGGCTCAGGCGGCTTTCTTGTTGGCTTTGTCCATCACGCCCATCACCAGGGAAACATACTTGGTGCGGGAGGATTCACCAGCACAGATGAGGGCGCGATAGGAAATTCCGATCAGGGGTTCCAAAGTCTCCACCATAACCTTGAAGGCCTCCATGGTCTTGCTTTGGGCGATCAGGGCCGGGCAGTAACCGGGGGCGAGGTCATACCCATTGGCCTTCCGTATCTCGTCAAACTGCGCAAAGATTGAGGCGGTGACAGCTTCATCCTCGATGCGGTACATGTGCTTGTGGTCCAACACCCGATGGCCCATGTCATCCATGAAATTGCCAGCGGCGAGGACGGCGTTGTATTGCGGCCACATCCGGGCCTCAATCGCCTTCTGATCGGCCAAGGCGATGCGGTATGCAGTGACGGCGGCGACGATTGCGGGGGCTTGAAAGTCTTTGGGGGTGGGGCTCATGGTCGGTTCCTTTGTTGGTTGGTGGGCTTCGATCGTTGTACCCATTATGTACCCATTACGTTCCCTTGTCAAGCCCTTTCCTTACGCAATCCCTCCATGGCCTTGGCTCTCGCCCATTCACGCAGGGCGTCGACGGAGTACAAACGCCGGTCCCCGATGGTGAATGAGGGGATTTCACCCGACAAACTCCGCTCCCTCAAACTCTTTTCGCTGATACCAAGGGCCGCCGCCGCCTCATCAACGGTCAAGAGGATCCGGACTATGGGCTCTAAACGCTTCAACGCTTCCGTTGCTTCCGTGCTCATCGGACTTTCCTTTCTCCGCCTGGCGTTGTGGCCGGCGCGTGGTTCATGAATCGTTTGCAGACGTAGACCTGGCGAAATTCCCCATCCCCTTCATCCCTCACCAGCCCGGCCGGGGCTTCGATCCGTTGCCACCCCAAGAGGAGGGATCGGATACAGGTCTTGACCATAGAGGGGGTAAAGCCGGTGGTGTACGCCAGTTCCCCAACCGTGGCCCCTTCTGCCCCCCTGCCCAACATCGCCTCCCAAACCTGGTCGACGTATGACCCACGGGGGAGGGTGATGGGTGGGCCGTCGTCGGGGTTGGCTTTATCCTGCTTTTTCTCTGGCTCCCGGGGCGGGGGTGCAGGTGCTGCAGGAGGTGGAGGCGGGTCGAGGAATCCAAAGAGGCTGGGGGTGTCGGGGTTCTTCATGGAACCACCCCGGGGGCCTTGTAGATGGAGGAGAGCCTGGGGGTGAGGGCAACCCATGGAGTGGGTCGCGTCTCTCCTAGGCGCCAGCATTCCCCGGTTTTTGGGTCGATGGTGTAGGTCCATGCCATATAAGCCACCCCCCACCAAACAACTCCATTCCATCGGAAGCGTAGTTCAACCGTATCTCTCCCATGTTGCACCCGGGCATACTCCCGGGTGGTGAGGGCGAGGTGTATTGCAGTGGTAAGAATCAGCGTGACGGCGGCGCCAATGAAGACACCAAAAAAGAAGGATGGTTCGTTCATCTCCTCAACCCCGATCTCGTCATGCGGACGCCGCGGGGCCGGGGAGGCTGGACGGGGACGCGATGACGCCAGTTGATGGGGATATGTGGGTTGAAGTCCGTCCATGGGGCGGCCTCTGGCTCCAGCTCAAGGTCGGGCGCCGGCGTGGGATCAACGTAAACTTCCAGTACGTCGCCTATCACCTGAGCTTCCGCACTGAGTTCCCAAGAAGCTGTTTGACGAAAACCCGTGACAATGATTGGGGCAGAGTCGCCGGTCGCAATGACTGCCATTCGGATTGATTGGAGAGCCGTGCGCATCATCGCCCGTCCTCCCCCTGAGCCTTGACAATGGCGTCTTTAAGCTCGTCAAGTTCTAGCTCGGCGGCAATTCCGACCCCTTTGGCGAGGTGGTAATAGCACTCCGCCACACTCAATAGCCTTACCTCAATGGCGATATAACTGGTGCTTTTGTATAAAATGAACATGGTTTCTTGATCGAAGACCGGACGTTTTTGGGCGCAAAGCGCGGCGGCCGCGCATTCCAAGGCCAGAGCCTTAAAGCGAAGCGCCAGAATCTCTCCCTCCAGCAGAACACCTTTCAACTTTGCTATGTCGGCCTCTGCGCACAAATCCATCGCCTGTTGATGCAAGCCCTTGGCTGATGGTTTGGGAATGAGCCTTTTACCCTTTGGCATGCCCATCCCCCTCTCGCGCAGCGAAAACAGGAATCAATGAATCCCATCGCCCAATCCGCAGGTAAGGACGGGGATGGCTGGGTGACTCAAGCCCCCCCACCAGGTTGGCCATAAACTCATCAGATCGGGGAGGGCTGAAATAAGCCCCTCGCCCAAAAGGCCGCTCCATATCCTCCCGAATCAGCCATTCCGCCAGACTTTCAGAGTAGACGGTGGGTTTGCCATCGAGGAGGCACCCGGCGCCGGGCTGACGCGCACGGGCAAACTTAAACCCCCGCTCCCACTCCCGCCGGCGCTCGACGTCCCACCGATCCTGATAGGGGTTGCACTCTAAGATGCAGCCGTCGCGTTCCCATTCAATGCCCTGCGTAAAGGCGGGGGAGTGCCGTTGTTTACTTGGTTGCATCGCCATCCTCCTTCTCCCTTACGCGGCTATAGTCAACAGCGCTGGCCCACAACTCCTGCCGCTCATCCATCGCTGGAAGTGGCTCTGTTCCTGAAAGGAAGCCATGGATATGGGCGTAGTGAGTAAGAATGGCAATATCGAGGAAGGCCGGGCCCTCGAACAGATGTAGTTGTAGATCCCCAGTAAATTGGGCGATATGCGCTGGAGCAATGGCGCCTTCGCCTTCGTTCATCATTTCCTGCACATCCTTCCGCAGTTGGAGGTAGCCAAAGATGATGCGGAGGAGTTTGGGGGCGTAGGCGGATTGATCGCTCGTTTGCTGGGGCTTCATCGACCCCGGCTCAGGAATACGGGCGGGCGGCGCGTCGGTCTTGGGTATGACGGCGCCATGCCCCTTAAACCGTACCTGGAGATAGTCCATGGCGGCATTGAAGCCCCGCACAAAATCCACGTTATGGCATTTCTGGGGATCCTCGTCAGATTTGCTCCACCGCATCACCTCATCCCGCACCGCCCGCAATCCCTCCACTTCGTCCGAGCTCACCGCCGGCGCTGCCCCCTGCATCTTGTGGACCAGGTCCAACGCTTTCCTCAGATCCGCCTCAGCGTTCTCCAGGGAGGTGTTGAAGTAGTGGGTATCCTCGCCCGGTTCCGTCCCGTTGAAGGCGTTGTAGAGGTGGCAGGATGCGTCATTGGCGAGGTCTGCGGCTTGGTTCACCACCGCCTCAGCGGATCCCGGCGCCGGCGCTTCCATAGTCTTGTGTAGTTCGGCCGCGTTGATCCCGATTTCATCCCACCCCAGCCCCATTACTTCGCCGTCTTCGGTCTTGACGAATGCCCCCCAATGGGTGGCGGCAAGGATGATGGCCTTTGAACCCAGCTCTCCCGGGTAAGCCTCCACCTCCATCATCGGATTTATGACGCCGGCGTACGGGGCGAGGGTGTGGGGCTTGACCCCCACCACACCCCGGGCGGTCGCGTCGGCCACATCGAGGAGGGAGAATATGAAGCTGGCTACCCGGTCGGCTTCAATCATGGCCTCCCCGTGGGGCATGTGGGGCCGCATCATTTCAAGGGTGTTGAACAAGCGTGTCATCGCTGCTTTCGCTTCGATGGCGGCCCGGTCACTTTTGCCCCAGGTGGTGGCGTCTTTCTGTGCGCGGGCCATGCGTTGGGCAGTGTCGGGGGTGGGAGGCTGGTGGGTGAAGTCTTCCATGGGTCGGTTCCTTTGAGGTTGAAGGTGGGGATGCAGACAAGAGCCCGGCGACGTGCCGGGGGTGGGGGTTCAGGCTTTGGCGTGATGGGCGGGGACAAACAGGCCAGCGGCCATAGCGTTTGTGAGGATGGCTTCAATATGCCCCTGGACATCGGTGTTATTTAGGTCTTCAAGAGCTTGCTTGGCAGATTCCTTGGCGTTGCCCAAGTTGCCCGCATATCGCCCCGTGGCTTTAATGGCTTCAATGCGGGATAGTGCCTGGCGTACAATTCCAAAGCCGCGCTGCAGGTCATCCGTGTAGTCGGCGAATCGCTCGCTGGCGCTGCGGGGTGCCGGGGGAGCAAGCGGCTTGGCGTCCGGATACACCAGCGTGTCCAACCGGACGAACACGCAATCGAGGGAGAACGTGAGGTATTTCCCGGCGTGCGCAGCCTCACGACCTGTATCGCGGGTCAAATCGTCATGCTTGAGCTTGGCGAATTTGGGGTTAATGCTGTCGAGCTTGCCGTAGAACAAAGCGCCGTCCTGGTTGTCGGCGAACACGGCAGCACCGGCGGGAATCTGGACAGTGATGGGGGTGAAGGGCTTTTTCTTGTACTTGGCCATGGGGTTCCTTTCCCTGAGAGGGGGTTGGGCGGTTTAGTGTTTGCTACGGCGGACTTGTTTTTCTATGGTGGGATTCAAGAGAGAGGAGAAAGGTATTGGGGCGGGATTTGATTCAGGTATAAGCGCATCGACAGACCTAATGACATAGCCAGCAGGATCACAGACGCGATTATCTAGGGCACGTTGCCCGCCATTCATTTCAAACCAGCGTATGAAGCGTGAAAAGAACAGGCCAAATCTAATTGATTGCTTCTCTTCGCTGTGAGTTGAGTTTTTATATCTCTCGACTTCCCAAGCGTGATAGCATTCATGAGCCAGTGTTCCAAACAATTCAAGACCCCTCTTTAATTTGCTATACACAAGTATTTCACGATCATCAAAAGAGGTAATTCCCGCAGCCAAACGAATATCATCATTCCACCAATAAAGGTTGATTTTTTTATTTGTGAAAACAATATCGTAATTGACTCCGTTTGCATCAAAACCCCAAACCCCACTACTAGGCCTCGAAGGCCAAAACAACGGCATATACTTGGCTTCGCTATTCCCGTTACCCACAAAGCCGCACACCAATGGAGAATTATCATTGAAAGCGGTTGTCAGCCTTGTTGGTTTATATTCCTTTAATTCGTCAAGCGCTCTCACTCCCCCTTGGCTCTGCAACTGCAAATACATGTCAGCAGTTATGTCATCCGCCCTACAAGCGCGCGCTTCTAATTCATTTGTATAATAATCCTTAAATGCCGCCTCTCGCCCGTAAGCCTTGTCAATCAACCTTGTCTCACCAAGAGTAGCAAGTACACCATGGGTATATGCATAAATATCCCACACAGCCCTTCCTAGATTCGTAAGCCTCCCCATTAAGTCAAGTTTTCTGTCAAGGTATATACATCTACTGCTCTCGGAATACCAAAAATCCTCCCCTTTAACCTTTCCAATACGAAGGGCGTATGTAGTTGCGCCAATCTTTAAATATAATTCCTGAATTCGTTTCATGGTTTACCTCATGGCAAGGCGATACCGATAGCCATTTGTTGGCTTCGTCGGCGGTTGGTTTGATGAAGGGCGCGGCCGGGGATCTCACCCAGCCATGCCGGGGGTTACTTGCGGCGGGTGAGGTAGGGCATCGTTGGAAGAATGTTGATGTGGCGCCCAAGGGGGTCAAAGCCGTTGGCTAAGGCCTCGCTTTCATGATGCGCTATATCACGGTGAATCTCTTCCCTGGTCCGCTCTCGGAGTGGCACACCCAACATCAACAATTCAGTACGCCGGGTGGCGGCGCAGGCGGCATGCCAACCGGCCTCAAAGTCACGCCGGGCTTGCTCATGCTCTGCTGCGGGGCGTCGCCGCGGGTGAGGCCATCGCAAGGGCCAGCGATTCATAAGTGTTTTTAGGAACGTCAACATGGGATTCTCCGAATGGGGTTTAAGGTTGGGGGTTTCCAAAGGCACCGGCGAAAGGTGCCCTGATGGGGCATCCAAAACGGACTTGAGCGGGGAAGTAATGCAGGTCGACCTCAGCCAGCGGGCCGTTGCGGTTTTTCACAATGAGGGCTTTGGCGGGTTCGCTATCGCGCAACCCCTTCTCATCGTTCTCCCGCATCTCTGGACGGTGCAGGAGTACGACGTTGTCGGCGTCTTCCTCGATGCGTCCCGATTCCCGCAGGTGGTGAATGGCGGGCTTCTCGGTGGCGGCGATGCGGTTGAGCTGGCACAACAAGACCACGGGAATGTTCATCTCCAGGGCAAGCCGCTTTATCCCGCTGGTGATCTCCCCCAGGCTTTCATTTCGGTTGCTTCCCTGGCGCTGCGGCGCCTGCATGAGCCCTAAGTGGTCGATGATGAGGCAACGGACCCCGCGGGAGTACATGCGGCGGCTGATGCTCACGAGCTTCCCCAACTCGCACCCCGGGGCAATGGCTGTGAAAAGGCGGATACTCTCCAGGGCCTCCATGGCGGCATTCAAAGCCATCCAGTCATTGCCGTTCATCCGCTTGGGCCGGCGGAGTAAGTGGTTGCCGACCCTCGATCGCGCAGCGAGAAGCCGGTAGGCCAACTGCTTCTCCGACATTTCAAGGGATACGCACCCCACCGCAGCTTGACCGGCCGCGATGTGTTCGGCCCATTGCTGGGTCATCGCCGTTTTGCCCACACTGGTACGGGCGGCAACAATGGTGAGGGTGCCGTTTTCCAGCCCTGAGAGGATGTTGTCCAGGTCAGGGAGGCCGGTGGAGAGTCCCATGGGGGTATCTTCATCGGCGGCGGCGCGGTCGTTGATCTCGTCATAGGCCGGTCCCAGCAACTCGGCAATGGTCAGGATCTTGACCGCCTTCTCCCCGGCGATGGCCATGAGTTCAGACACGGTGGAATCCGTGATGATGGGGGTGGCCGCGTCTGTGGTATATAGGCCGTGTAGCCCTTCCCACAATGTCACGATGGCCCGCCGGCGTTCTGCCGTCTCTTTCACCTTCTTTGCGTAATACACCGTTTCGGCCGCCATCGAGCTTTGAACGCACTTTTCCAGCAGGTCCCCGGCTGAATCCACCCTCTTCTCTGCATCCATGGGATTCTCAGCCCTGACGAGGGTGAGGATTGCGTTGGGCTCAAGGGGTTGCCCGGTTTCATGCAACCGGATCATGACGCGGTAGATGTTCTGGATGGCGAGTGATTCAAAGTCTTCGGCGTCCAACACCTCGCTTATTTCGTTGATGTGCTGGGGGCGCTGGATCAATCCGCCGATGACGTTGATTTCCGCCTCTGGTGACGCGGGGGGGGCCTTCTCAAACAGGGTTGGGAGGGAGGTTCTGAGGATTTTGATGGGTTTAATCATGGGTTGCTTTTGTTGGAGACAAATTGAATTTGCCCAAAGTCACTCGGCTTGAGCAGGAATGTGGGGGTGAGTTGGAAGCCTTCCCGCGTTACGTATTGATTCAGGCTGGGGCGGTTCATGCGCTGGCCCTGGATAACAACGTCGTAGTTGTCCATCGCGTCTATGACCTGGCGTATGCCCATGCCGGCAGCTGTGGTGGGTGTAGTGCTTGGGGCGGCGGGAACGCCGGGGACGCCTTGGAGGAGGCGTAGGCCGTCCATCCAGTGCTTCTCCGTCGCCTCTGGCGTGGTTTCAACCTCCTTCCCCCACTTCTGGGCCAGCGCGGCGCGGACCTTGCCTATAACGGCGGGATCGGCATCCCCAAGCCTCACCTTGAAATCCCGGACCAACTTGCCGACACGGGACTTTTCGGATGTGGACATGCGGGATTCATCAAGGCCCCACACAGCTACGATTGCATCCCAGACAGGGTTTCTCTTTCGCGAAGCGGGAGTTTTTGATTGAAGGGCGGGCGCCGACGCGTCAGCGTTCGGCAAGTCTTTCTTTAATTCCGAAGATGAAGATGAAGATGAAGATGAAGATGAAGATGAAGGGGGGGGTTCTGAGGGGGGTTTTTTATCCCCCCTTAAATCCCCCCTCTCCTTCTCTGGACCATTGAAGGAAAATCCCTCTTTTTTGGGCCTTCCCCCCTTGATTCCATGCTCGGCACCCTTGGCGCCATGTTCTGCCCCGAGCTTGCCACCCTCACGACGCTTCTGTCGATCCGCCTCATCCTTCACCATCCGGCGGCAGAAAATAACCCCCCTCTCCGTCCTACTGAAAACCCCCCTCCCCTCCAACTCTTTCAAGCCGCTTTCAATTTCAGGGGTTTCAGCGCGGACAGCGCGGGCGATTTCTTGGGTGGTGAGCGGTTGCCCATTGACAGCTAAGTGTCCATAGGGGTCAGATTGGTGCATGATTGCCATCATTTCGATCCAAAGTCCTTTTGCGGCGAGTGAGCAGATGGAGAGGCCTGTATCCTTTTGCCAATCAGCAGGGTAGAACTGAAAAGCGGGGTTCTTTCCGGCCATGTTCTGAGTCCGTTCAATTGTTTGTGGCCTTGAGGATTCCAGCCTTAGCAATGCCCTTCCCTGGGCATGCCTCTTCGATCACCCCAGCCTTTAAAAGGGCATCCCAAAGCGCCTGTGCGTCATATGGCCATTTGGTCCACGCCTTCACCTCGTCAGGGGTAAACCATCCGTCGCTCGGGTCGGTTGCCTGGGTGGTGTTCCAGACGGTGATTACGACAAACATGGCGAGGATTCGGGGTAGACCGGTGATGCGCATGAGCGTCCGAATTTCCGGTTCACTGGGGTCTGTTGAGGCGATACGAAGCATGGGCGTTCCTTGGCTGGAGGAGGCGTTATCTGAGCGGGCCGGGCGTATCGGCTTGGCCAGAGGGTGAGGTGGGATGTGTGATTATTTAGAGGGAATTTTCGGCGGGCGGGGCTTCAACCCAAAAGAACGCTCTACGATCTTTTGGGCCTCATCTTTATCTCCATAAACGGTGTAGCTGGTTGTGGAGAGAACGCGTCCAGACTGGACTTCCTGAATGGAAATCCGGACGGAAGGTGGCTTTGAAGCTGTCAATTTTTGTTCGTTCATTTGTTGGTTTCCCCAATCCTCAATTTAAGGAAGTTGTATGATAAATCAATCAACTTCTTTAATCAATGAAAAAGCATTGACGTGTAAAGATTTATGTGTATGCTTGTATCTCTAGTGCTGATAAATCTTTAAGTCTCAGGAGTTATCCACAATGGCACGTACAGACCAAAAAATGATTGCTGGCAGCCCCTTCGCTTTTGACTCACTGGATCAAATAACAGGCATAACCGGCCTCAGTAAGCGGACAGCGTTAGACAAAATTCTTGGCTGGTTTATGACCCAAACCGCAGTTACGCAGCTAGAAATATTGAATGGGAGGTCGGCGAAAGGGCCTACGAGGGATGGCGGCGTAGAGGCCTCTCCTGAAATGATCGAGGTTTACCGCCTGGCCCTGAGTTTGATGGGGCAAGATGAAAAAACCATCACTGACGCGATGATCTTCGATTATGCAATGAACAGAGAGACGAGGGCCCTGTTCTTGGCTCGCCAGTGGCACCAGGTCAAGCAACACAAAACGCCCGCTGCGCTACTAGCAATCGTGCAAAGGGAAGCAAAAGAGGCAGAGGAAGCGGTGGAGGTGCCAATCGTTGGTGATGAGCCCCAGCCCATCAAACTCCCCAAAGCGCCAGAGGAAGGCCGCAAAATGGCCGCCAGCACGCTTAATAGCAACGCCACTATCACTAAGCCCCCCAAGGTACAGAAGGCCCCTTCCAAATAACTCACTCTCCAGCGCCATCCTCGTCATCTTCAACTTCAAGCACCAACAGAGCATCCCGGCCCCCTTGGCGGTCTAAATCCCGGTCAAGTTGCTGAATCACTGCCTCAATCCTCAGCGCCCTATCCTCTTCGGTCGAGGGAACTCCCAGGTGCCATTCATGGGTGTGGCTCAATTCGTGGGCCGCTTTGGCATAGCGACGATCCCGGGGCAAGTCGGCAGATATATAAATGACCCCCGCCTCCTTCGTATCCACCGCTTGCACCGCAGCGGCCAACACTCGTTTACCTTGACTGTTTACCATCAAATGCCGCGTGATTTGAAGCCTGTAAGAATAAACGCCGGCGTGAAGGTAAATGGATTTAGTGGAGACTTTGGACATGGGCAAACCCCTTGGAAATGCGGGCATCCTACCCTTGGCTCTTGTCGGCATCCTTGCCGTATCGTCCCGCTCCGTGGAGTCACCAAACTACCCTACTGTTTTCCTAACGTCAACAAAAATGAATATCGTTCATCTGCGCTGTTAAGTCTTTGTGGAAACCCTGCCATACACCTAACAAGCCATCCCTGTCGGCTTTAAATTTCAAGATATGCATTGACGTTTCATTAATCTTCAAATACACTGTCTCTTGCCTATGAGACACGACCCGCAAACAAGGAGGTTTGCGTGTCTTCATCTCATTTCCCAGGCATCCCCCCCACCAACACCGCATATAGCCGGGCCGTCTCTCATAGGCGCCCGGCCCCCCGCATCCAACGCGGGGGCGCCGCATTTGTGCAGGGTCTAGACGGTTCTAGACCTTTCCGGAATTATCCGGAATTGTCCGGACAAGTCCGGAGTCGGCCATGTTTTTACATGGCGTGCCTTGTTTGCCTCGCCCTGGCCCTTCTACCTGGTTGCGCTGCTGGCACCCAGGTAACGCCGGGCCGCATCGACCTTGCCCGCACCATCGACACCAGCGCCGGCGGGGATCGCTCGAAGGTTGAAACCATCATCCGCGTCAACGCCCCCGACACTCAACCGGCGGGGGTGCGGTGATGTTGGAAAACATCCTCCTTTTTGCTCTTGCGGCTCTGGTGATGTGGAACCACTTCACTCTCCGCCGTGTGATTCTTCCATGGGGTGAGCGGACTTGGACGGTGCGACCTCTCACCGCCATCCTCCTCGTCTCCGTGATTGTGCTGCTTCCTCCCGACAATGAGAGGAACGGCAAATGAACAACCCCAAACCCCTTGGGCGTAAGTCCTACGGCTCCATCGGCCATCTCCCCGGATCCCGCACCGGCCCCGCCGACCACCACATGAACGGCGGGCAAGTCGCCATCCTCACCATCAAGACCAGGGACGCAAAAGACCGCGTGATTGTGCAGGAAAAGCTTGACGGCTCCAACGTCGGGATTGCCCGCATAGGCAATGAAATTGTGGCGCTTGGCCGGGCTGGTTTCACCGCTGAATCTTCCCCACACGAGCAACATCGGATGTTTGCCCGATGGGTGGAGAAGAACAAAGCCCGGTTCCTGGCTGTCCTGAAAGATGGTGAACGCTTTTGTGGCGAATGGTTGGCCATGGCCCACGGCACCCGCTACGACCTGCCCCATGAGCCCTTTGTTGTGTTTGACCTCATGACGGGCGATCAGCGGGCGCTGTTTGAGGAGTTGGAGGTAAGGGCTAAGCACATAGACCTCATCCTCCCCGCACTGCTGGCCAGCGGACACCGGGCATTCTCGATTGACCTGGTTATGGGCTTGCTTGGGGAGAGGGGCCACCACGGGGCTCTTGAAGAGTGTGAGGGGGCGGTCTGGCGCGTTGAACGCAATGGCCGTGTCGACTTCCTCGCCAAATACGTCCGCGCTGGCAAGGTTGACGGCAAGTATTTCGAGGAAGCCGGTCAAGGGATTTGTGTTTGGAACCGATTCAAAGAAGCTGCTTTGGAGGCTCGCTGATGAAAACGGCCGCGTATATCTTCCTGGGCATCGCCACCGCTTTCTCCCTCGCCATACTCTTGGCATGCAGCGGCATAGGCCGCGATAGGGTCTGGGAAATCCCCCAGGCGCCGGCGACTCAGCCCACCCCCCATACTGAAATCTTCGGAGTCACCCCCACCTCTCCGCTCCCTACCACTCAACCCGCTCCATCGGGCAAGGTGATTTACAACGCCACCACGGGCCAGCTCACCGTTGAAGGCAACGCAAGGGCGGAAATCATCAGGCGGGAAGAAACCAGCCACACCGGCCCCAGCTCCAGCCGCAGCGACTCAGGCACGGCAACCGGATCTGGGGCGACCGCCACCGGGCAGGAAACGAAGATGGAGCACAAGGGGGACGCCCCGGGCATCAACTTCGGCGCACCAGGTGCAGAAGGCACAGGCGGGGCTTCATCAGGCAAGGCCGGCGCAACCGACACCACCAGCGAGACGAAGGGCCTCAACCACGGGGCCCTATTCCTCTTTGGCCTGGGGGGCGTGATGCTTGTTGCCGGGTGTGTGGCGGGCACGTGGGGTAAACAACCCCTCCTGGGTGTCGGCCTGGCTCTGGGTGGGTTCCTTTGCATCGGGTGCGGCACCGCAGCGGACCAAAGCCCCGTGCTCATCTACGCATGCGTGGGCGGAATTGTCGTGGCCGTCATCATCTGGCAAATCACAACCGGCAAATGGGGTGCAGAAGACAAGACCGCCCTTACTGCTGTCGTGGGCGAGGTTGAGAAGCAAGAAACCATTGCACCCCTCACCACCGGCGTCATCAAGGAAGGTGTGAAGACGCGGGCAGGGAAGCAGGCCGACGCGGTGAAGGCGGCTGTGGCGCGGGCTAAAGCGCGGGCGAAGAAGGCCAAGGCCAAGGCAGAAGCCGCGGGGGTGGTGTGATGTTCTACGCCATCGTTTTTCTGCTGGGTGCGATCTTCTGGGCGTGGTTCTATTGGCCCATGTCCAGCGAGGGTTTCACCCACTACGGCAAGTTGTACCGGGTGCCCATCTACATCAGCGGCATGGAAACCGGCATCCCTTGCGTACGTGGATGCACTCGGGGTTATGACCTCCTCCTATACATCGGATGGCCTGAATTCGCGCAGTTTGTGGGTTACTGGATGTGTGGGCATGTGGGGTTTCCCTTCCAGGTGTTGGGCGAGATCAAGCGGGAGGGTAAATGATGGTGAGAGACACACAGCCAACTCCAAGAGTCAAGGGGGCGCCGTATGTGGAACGCGATTTCACGCCCCGCCTTCCCGATTCCCCTCCTCCCGATACAGGAGTGAGGGGGCGGTTAATTGTGGCGCTGCTTTTCTGGCTCGCCCTTGCCTTTGTCTCCGCTGCTTACCTCATCGCTCGCTGGAGGGGATGGCTATGACCACACCATACAACAAGTCCATTCCACCCAAGCCACCCCATCCAATGTGGTGGAGGGCACGTGATACAAGGCCCATCAACCCACCTGTTTCAAGCGGCGGCGGTAGCGAGGTGGCCCGGGACATCGCCGTGATTGTGCTGGGGCTGGTGGTGACCGTGGCGGCGATCTACGCCAGCTACCACTACCAATGCTGGGTGGTCGAGTCGGCTGTTGAGCGGGTGATGATGCAGACACAGGGGGTGAAGCCATGAAGCGAAGCCAACGATTGAAACATTGGAAGGCCGTGCGAAAAGCCCAAAAGGCAGCACGTGCCAAGTCCCGCACCTACGCGGGTTTTGTGCGTGGGCTGATGAAAGAGATAGCCGTGCAAATGTCTGTGCCCGCCCACCTCCTGCAATTCCCAACCAACTATTGGCAAGGCCAGATGAACAAGGCCATTGCCAGAACCGAGGCAAGGCGAGTGATACGCACCGGGACGCTGATGCACTCCATCAAGGCACAACCCGCCGATGTGGTGGCGGAAAGGTGGCCGACGCTTGCCGACACCCTCAAGCGGGTTGAGGCGGAGTTGGGGTTCAACCCTTTGAGGCCTCAGACCGGCGGCTATCGACCGCCGAGCCAAAGGTAAGCGCAGACACAAGGCGGGGCGGCGTGAGCGGGTAATCAGGCCCTGGACACGCCAAGCATAAACCCTTGTGGCTGGGTACGTGCTCGCAAGGCACGTCGTAAACCCGGCAAGCGTGGGTCCGAATCCCACCCCCGCCGTTTTAGCCATTCACATACAGGAGAAGGTATGAGGTTTATTGAAGTATTGAGCGAATCAGAACGCCGCGAACTCATCCCGGTTGACGGGATTGCCTACGTTCAAGACGCATCCGAGGGATGGCCCATTTGCAATGTCTTTTGGGTGGTTGATGGCGTCACTTTCTCCGGTGCCTACCGGGAGTCGGTGGACGCGATCAAGGCAAAGATTCAGGCGATGGAAGATCCGGCGGGGCTCGCCCTCGCCCCTCAACAGCAGCCAGAACCATCCACCCATGTTCCTCCCGTGCGTTTTGTTGGCGAGTGGGTGGAGAGGTATGCAGAGGTATGCGGGGTGGAGTCGGGACCAACCGACGTTGAAGACGTTCTCCGCCTTCTGGTGGGACTGGGGTTTAACACCAGCCTTGGCCCATGGACGCTCGAAAAGGACTACGCCATTGTCAAAGGCGCGGATGGATACGACGTGGCCGAGGTCCACGGCTTCACTGTCGGTGAAGGCCGGGCCAACGCCCGCTTCATTGTTGCCGCGCATATGGCCATCGGCGCAATAAATGAAACGTTGGGCGAACTCCGCCGATGGCGGGAGAAGAGCAGGGAGGAAAGCCCCGCCATCCCCCACAACCTGGAAAGCGCAAAGCAGATGGCCAGTGCGGCCCTCAACTGGCTTGCAAAGAACGCACCCCACGATGTGCCACCCTACATCCTGAAATGGCTTGGGGAAGCGCAGGATGAGGAACGTAAGGCATGCGCCAAGGTGGCAGAAAGGTTCTGCAATGCCGTGATACGGGACGCCATCCTCTCCCGTGGGGAGGAGGCAGTTAATGCCAAGGATGGGCAGGGCGAGGACTCTAAGGGGGACGCGGGCGCTTGGCTGGGTCCGATGAGTGGGGCAAACGCACAGAAGCCCGTGAAGGCCCGTTACTGGCCAGCTAAAGCCAAACCATAACGCACACATGGAAATTTACCGGGAACTCGCAGGCCGCAACGCATGGGCACCCCCCTCCCGACCCGCCTCCAGGGGGCGCGGGTCCTTCCAGGGGGTTCTGGGGTCCGTGGACCAAGGGGAACCGCTGAATAACCGGACACACTTTCTTTCTTTCGGATCCATCACCCCCACCTTCCACGCCAAAACCGCATAAAACCCCATGAAAAAGGGCGATTCCAACAAGAAACCCGACAAGAATGCCAGCAAAGAAAGCCGGGCATATGAGGCCCATAAGGCCCGGGCTGCAGCTCGTCAGAAAAAACTATCCGCCGGCGGGCGAGACATCGGACCCTTGCCCGAAGTTTGCGACCCAGAACGCAAGGCCATGTGTGCGGCGTCCCTCCGTCTCTTCCTTGAGACGTACCTGGGCGCCAAGTTTGCCCTTGCCTGGTCCCCCGATCACCTTGAAATGATTGCCGCGATTGAGTCGGCGGTGTTGCACGGGGAGCTGCAGGCGTTCGCCATGCCCCGCGGCACGGGCAAATCAACCATGATCGAAGGCGGGGCGCTGTGGGCCCTGCTTTACGGCTATCGAAAGTTCGCCGTGATTCTGGGGGCGGAGATGGGGCATGCCGTGGACATGCTCGACAACATCAAAGCCGACATCGAAAACAATGACCTACTCCTCGAAGACTTCCCCGAGGTATGTTTCCCGGTTCTCAAATTGGACGGGATCAACAACCGCGCAGGTGGGCAGACATCCCAGGGCAAACACACCGAGATTCTTTGGACAAAGGACCGCATAACCCTCCCCACGATTGAGGGCGCGGCGTCGTCTGGGGGCATTATCCGGGTTGCTGGCCTCACCGGCCGCATCCGTGGCATGAGCATCACCGGCGCAGATGGTGTGAAGCGCCGGCCGGACCTAGTCATGCCCGACGATCCCCAGACGGATGAATCCGCCAAGTCCCCATCTCAATGTGAAACGCGGGCGCGGATCCTGGCGGGCGCGGTGCTGGGTCTGGCGGGTCCAGGGAAGAAGATTGCCGGGCTGATGACGATGACGATTATCGTCGCCGGGGATCTGGCTGACAGGATGCTGGACCGGAAAAAGTACCCCCAATGGCAGGGGCGGAAATTCGGCATCCTCAAATCCCTCCCCACCAATGAGAGGCTCTGGCTGGAGTATGACGCGATCCGCAAAGAGGGCATGGAGAAAGAGGAGGGGCTGGC
Organism: uncultured Phycisphaeraceae bacterium; assembly: GCA_964542875.1. Lineage (GTDB taxonomy): Bacteria > Planctomycetota > Phycisphaerae > Phycisphaerales > Phycisphaeraceae > CAZGOM01. Next base: position 14,556 of record CAZIWA010000050.1, on the reverse strand, counting down.
AAAGGCGACGGCCTTCTATGTGGCGAACCGGGCGGAGATGGACGCCGGCGCGGTGGCGAGCTGGGAGCAACGCTTCAATGAGGATGAGGCGTCGGCCATCCAGCATGCCATGAATCTCAAGCTGACTGATGAGGAAAGCTTCTGGGCGGAGTACATGAATGAGCCCCGGAAACGGGAATCGGAGAAGACAAAAGAAGTAACGGCGGATGTGATTGTCACCCGTCTAAGCGGGGTTGCCCGCCTGATTATCCCCTCTCAGGCAAACCGCCTCACCTACTTCATCGACGTACAGGACAAGCTCCTCTATTACGAGGGTTGGGCATGGCGCGATGACTTTGCCGGGTGGTGTTTCAACTACGGGACTTATCCCGACCAGGGCCGCACGTACTTCACCCGCCGGGAAGTGCGTAAGACGATGGAGATGGTTCATAAGGGGGTAGGCTGGGATCAGGCGTTGTATGCCAGCCTTGTCGCCCTTTCGGACCAGATTCTAGGGGTTGAATACACGGGTGAAACGGGGAACGCGTTCAATGTGGAGCGGTGTTTGATCGACTCCAACTATCCCCGGTCGACCGACACGGTGAGGAGTTTTTGCAAGCGTTCTAAATATCGCGCCATGCTCTGGCCCTCCCGTGGATTTGGGACCAGGGCAAAGGATCGCCCATTCAAAGAGCAGCCCCTAAAGACAGGGGAAAAGATGGGGCACCACTGGAAAACAACTTTCATCCTGGGGCAGCGGCATGTGTATTTCGATACCAACTACTGGAAGACGTTTTTGCAAGGGCGCTGGAACCTGGCGGGCGCTCTCTCCCTCTTTGGCGATTCCTCGATCGAACATCGAATGATCGGGGACCACCTCGCATCGGAATATGCAGTGCGAGTGAAGGCAGCGGGGAGAGAAGTGGATGAATGGTCCCTCCGCCCCGGGCAAGAAAACGATTGGTTAGACGGCCTTGTAGGCAATGCCGTTGCCGCCTCCATGGGTGGTGTCGGCCTGGCCACCATCAAACCCCTTAAACCCAAACCCATCCGCCGACGCGGGCGGGTGACTTACATGAACCTGTAAAAGGATTTACAAATGGCAAAGTCCAAGACCCAGACCGCACCACCCCCGGTGCCCACCCGTGCCCCCGGCCGTCCCCCCGGCACACCCAACAAACAAGCGGACCATGTGCGGGTATCCCTTCCCCGCTGCATTCGCTGCAAATCGACCGAGCGAAGCGACTACACCCGCCGGGAAGAGCAGGAGTTTGCAGGCCTGGATGAGCAGGGCAATCCCTACACCCACATCATCCGGCGTTGGTGCCGGTGCGTTTGCGGGCAGGCCCGGATTGAGCGGTCTTATGAGTGCCGCGCCGTGCCGGAAACCGACGAAAAAGCAAAAGATATTGGTAATACCAATATCCAATGAATGGCACCCCTTTAAATTATTTTTGACGCCCCTAAGGTTGGGGCATGGCATCGAACGCGGAGAAAATTCGTCAGCTTGAAGCGATCCTCGACAGCGGGGCGCTTGAAGGTTCTGTGGATGGGCAGACGGTTAAATTCCAGTCCCCCCAGGACATCATGACCCGAATCCGCCAGCTCCAGGCGAGGGATTGCACACAGCGCAAGCGCCGGCCGGTCATCGCCTCTATCAAGCTGGGGGGCCGGTAATGCTTGCCTACCTCCAGCAAATGCATAAGGCGGCGGCAAAACCCAAGGGGCGTAAGTCCCTGGGGTATGACGCCACTGAAGAACGCGGGCGGCGCAAGCCCGGTCAAAGCATCGTCCTGAATGAGGATGAGTATTTGGCCGGCGGCAAGCGCATCAAGCTTCAATTCAACGCCAGCGAGATTTACCGGAATTTCAGCATTGTGCGGTGGGCCGTGGCCCGCCACCTCGATTACGTCTCCACCTTCACCTTTCAGGCGACGACGGGGATTGACGCGCTTGATGACCGGTTGGAAGCCTTGATGGGTGAATGGGCCAAGCCCGACAACTGCGACGTTGCCGGGCGCATGTCGCTTCACAAAATCATCCGCATGGCTGAGGCACAGCGCACCCTCCGCGGTGACATCCTCATCGTCAAGTTGCGGGACGGCCGTTTGCAGCTCATCGAATCCGACCGGGTGAAGACTCCCACAGACCTCCAGGCCATCGGCATCGAGCGGGAAGACATCGTAGAGGGCATCGTCATCACCAAGGCGGGGCGGGCTGTGTCGTTTGCGGTGAATAAGCGTCTGGCGGGCGGACGCTATGAATTTGAGCGGATGGTGCCGCGTAAGTACGCGATTCACTTTGGCTACTTCGACACCGTGGACCAGGTGCGAGGTATTGCCCCGGTTTCATCCGCCCTCAACAGCTTTCGGGATGTGTACGAAAACTTCGACCTTGCACTCGCCAAAAGCAAGGTTGCGCAGTTGTTTGGCATCAAGCTCACGCGCAAGGCGCTGGACGCGGCGGGTGTGATTACTGAGGTGGGGTCGGTCGACCCTGAAGAGTCGGGGGAATCTGGCGACGCAGACGGTGAGGCATGCGAAGACGCACCGCCCCGCTACCAAGTCGACTTTGGGCAGGGCCCCTTGATTCTGGACATGGACCCGGGTGACGACGCCGATTTCTTGGAAAACAAAACGCCGTCGACCGAGTTTCAGACCTTCATGAACGCGACGATTGGGGCGGCAATCAAGGCGCTCGACCTGCCTTTTAGTTTCTACGACGAATCCCACAGCAACTACAGCGGCTCCCGGCAAGCTCTCTTGCAATACAACGAATCGGCCAAGATCAAGCGTCAAGAAATCAAGGCGCTTTTAGATCACCTGACCCAATGGCGCATAGGCCTTTGGGTGATGAATGGTGAACTGGAGTTGCCGGCGGGGATGACGATCTTTGATTTGAAGTGGGATTGGATCCACGCCGGTATGCCCTGGATTGACCCCGTCAAGGAAAAGACCGCCGACATCATGGGCATCGGCGCGGGCCTGGACAACCCCGAGGACGTGTGCCGGGCTCATGGCGGCGACGTTTACACCAACATCGACAAGACCGCCCGCGTTCTCGAATACGCACAGAAAAAGGGCGTGAACCTCTCCTACGCAGTTTCACAAAAAGCCGTGGATACCACGGAACCCGACGAACCCCCAACCAAAAAGAAGGCGGGCTAAATGCCATCTGCATCCGACATCTTGAAGAAACCACTTTCCCGCTTTCGTGGCACTGTCACCAAGGGCCTTTGCAAGGGCCTCTCTGTGACTGCATTGGCCGCGGCCCTTGCAGAAGCCCCCGCCGATGGGGAGACGAAGCCCGACCAAGCCCCCCAGGGCGAGACCGGTGCCATCGAAAACTACGCCGTCATCTCCCGGGGCGAGGCCTTGGGTCATGGCTTCTGGTGTGACCTGGATTTCTGTGGGCAGGTGGCAACCGGTTTGAGTGCGACCGGTGACAAGGGTTTGAAGTCCAGGTTTACTCACCCCTCTCTGTCGTCTGATGGGTTGGGCAAGTTCCTGGGGCGAACCACCGGCGGCAAGCTCGATGGTGACATCGTGCGGGGAAGCCTCAAGTTTTCAGAGACGGCTTACGACACTCCGGACGGCAACCTCGCCAAATACGTCTCCGAGCTGGCGGCCAAAGACCCCGAGGCTTTCGGCGCGTCCATCGTCTTTGACTTCGACCGGCAGGCGACGATTGATTTCGCTTTGGCCAATGGAGCGGTTTGGGCTGAGGACGGATGGGGCGGCAAGTATCTCAACACTGACAATTTCAAGAGCCCTGACCCGCTCAACACGAAAAACCTGCTTCATGCGCGGCTGGGCAAGCTCCATGCCGTCGACATCGTGGATGACCCGGCGGCCAACCCCGGCGGCCTCTTTCATCGCGGGCAAGACTTGGCGACCGAAGCCGACGCGCTTTTCTCCTACGCCGCTGGCATCACCAAGGAAGCGCCCGCCCTCACCGCCCTGGACGTCGACCCCGAACGGATCACCGGATTCTTCCAGCGCTTCCTCTCCACTCACAAGCTGCAGCTCCTCCCCGCCGGCGCTAAGCCGGATTTCGTGGTCGACCTTTCCAAGTCTGGCCCGGAATTCCTCAAGGCTTTCGGCGCTCAGGGCGGCACCTGGTTTGCCGAGGGCAAGTCTTGGGAGGAGGCACAAGCCCTCCACACCAAGACCCTGACCGACGAAAACGCGGCTCTAAAAAAGCAGATCGCCGACCAGGACAAGACCCACAAGGAAGCCATGTCCAAGTTGAAGGACGCGGCCCTTGCCGCAAGCGGTGAAGCCGAACCCCTCAGCGGCGGCAACCAACCCAGCCCAGGCAAAGGCGGCGGCGCTCCCGCCGGCGGCAAGCTCGCCAGCGTTCTCCCCGGCGGCCTGGCCACCTTTGCGGCAAACAACCCCCTCCCGACCTCCAAACTCTAAGCCCCTTACCCATCCCCTGTAATCCCGCTGGGTTGAAGCCCGGCAAATAAAGAAAGAAGGAACCAATGACTCGTCCCACTCTCCTAGACATCGCCAAGAAAAACAGCTCTGACGCTGTTGTCGGTCTCATTGATGAGACCAGCAAGGCCCACCCTGAAATCACCATGGGCCATGCCCGCACGATCAAGGGGCAGATGTACAAAACCCTTGTACGCACTGGCCTCCCGACGGTGAGTTTCCGCAATGCTAACGATGGCGTTGACGCCTCCAAAGGCACTTACGAAAACCGCCTGGTCGAAACGTTCATCTTCAACCCCCGCTGGGAATGTGACAAGGCTGTCGCGGACCAAAGCGAAGACGGGCCCGAAGCCTTCATTTCCATGGAGGCGGGCGGCATCATGGAAGCGTCTTTCCAATTGCTCTCCAAGCAGTTCTATTATGGGCGCACGGTCGACGGGAAGGGCCATCCGGGCCTCATCGACGCCTACGACGCTACCAACATGGTGGTTGACGCCACTGGTACCACCGCCTCCACCGGTTCCAGCGTGTGGGCGGTCAAGTGGGGAATGAAGGATGTGACTTGGGTGTGGGGCGAAAACGGCAAGCTCGATTTGTCGGCCTTGCGCATTGGCGACATCGTGGGCCAGAACTCAAAGGTTCTGACTGGCTACATCCAGGAAATTCTTGCGTACGCGGGCGTCCAGGTGGGTTCCATCAATTCCGTTGCCCGCATCAAGAAATTGACGGCCGACTCGGGGAAGGGATTGACCGACATCCTTCTCGCCGATCTGCTTTCCAAGTTCCCGGTTGGCACCGTCCCCGATGCGTTCTTCATGTCCCGCCGGTCGCGCAAGCAGCTCCAGGCCAGCCGTACGGCCACCAACGCCACCGGCGCCCCCGCGCCGTTCCCCACCGAGTCGCACGGCATCCCCATCGTCGTCACTGATTCCATCCTCGACACCGAAGCCCTCACCCTGTAATCCGCCTCCCCCGGGCGTGTGCCTGGGTATGTCCTCAAAACCACTCCTCAAAAAGGAAACCAGCTATGACCGCTCCCCTTGTTGTTGACGCTCTCTTGAAGCAGACCGCGGCCCTTCCAGACGGCGCGGCCTCTACCTCCACCGCGGCCATCGACCTGGAGAAAACCAGCCGCGGCGACTTCACCGGCCACATCAAGGCGCCGGACCTCATCATCGAGGCCCCGGTGCTCAACACCACCCAGCAGCCCAACGCCAAAACGCTCATCTACAAAGTTGAGCAGGACACTGATCCGGCGTTCGGCACGGTGGAGACGCTTTACGCAGCCGTCATTACCCAGACCGGCGCAGGCGGTACAGGTGCGGCGGCGGCAAGCAAGCGCGTGGCCCTCCCCGTCGACGTGAAACGCTACGTCCGCGTCACCGCCACAGGCTCCGCGTCGGGCAACGCCTCCGCCGCGTCCATGGTTGCCTACCTGGCGTTTTAAACACTCAAGGGGCTTTCCTTGTCGTCAATCTTCGCACGTGCATTGAACGCCACTCAAACCGCCCTGATGGGTCTGGCCGGGACTCCCGACTTGATCTATCGGCGGGGGAATAAGCGGGCAAGGCTCACACTCCGGCGCGGGCGTACGCGGCGCATGCTCGAAACCGGGGACATCGTGCGGATTGACGACAAGGAAGCCGATTGGATTGCCACCGCCGCAGACCTCAAATTCAGCGGGCGGGTTTTTCTCCCTGAAATTGATGACGAAATCATCCTTGTTCATGGCGGTAAGCAATACACCTACAACGTCTTTTCACCTGACACGCAGACATCCCATTACAGCCCTGTTGATTCAGAAGGATTTGAGCTGCGGATTCACACCCGGCTCACGAGCATCCAATGAGCACCAAAGCAAAGAACTTTTTTGAATTCCTCGCCGTCCTTCTGACGTGCCTGGGTGTGCTGGTGACGGTGGTGTGGACCGCCCGCGGCTATGCCAAGGATGTGGAGGCGACGGCGGACATCGTCAAGGGACACACCGAGCAAATTCGGACGATGGAAAAGCTGGTGTATGGCATTGAAGGTGATGTAAAGGCTATCCGCGCAATCGTGGAAGGGAAGCCGTCAAAATGATGGACTCTCCCGCAAAGGTTGCAGAGGCATTGAAAGACCTGATTAACGCTCAGAGTTTTTCTATGCCCTTCACCGCGGTGCGGAGTTATGCCCCCTTCTACAGGCTTGAGGATTTACGGGAATTGGCTGTAGTGGTTTGCCCCCGACTCCAGGAGGTGGAGATTGCATCCAGGGGCGAGGATAACGACGACATCACTGTCGATGTATGGGTGCAAATGCAGGTGCGCGGTAAAGATGCGACCACAGACGCCGACGCGGTTTCATACCTGGCGTCCCAGATTTTGAAATATCTTCGACGGCGCAAAATCTCCTCCATGCCGTCGCTTTCATATGTCTCCACCAAGCGGCTTTACGTCATCCCCAGCGAACTGCAAACCCGAAACCTCTTCGTGTCGGCCATCAGCCAGACCTATCGGGAGGTGGTTGACGTATGAGCAGCTTCCCCACCCCCAAAATCAAAGCCTTCAAGAAGATGTTTTTTGATCGGGACGCCGTCCTCGATCGCATCAGCATTGCCCGCGCCCGTGCCCTTTCTAAATGGGGCTCTTACGTGCGCAAGGATTCGCGGAATTCCATCAAGCGCGTCACGGGAAAGAACCGTTACAAACGCTATTCCAGGCCCGGCCGCCCCCCGCTGGCCCACTATGTCGGGGTGAATGACGCGGACGCGGGCTTGAAATCCATCCTTTTCGCCTACTCCGACGCGACGGAATCCGTGATCGTCGGCCCAATCGGCTTCAACAGCAAGGCGCAACCGACCGTACCCGAATTGATGGAGGTTGGCGGTGTGGCGCCTCCCCGCGGCAACCGCAAAAAGTCAGCCCGCTATGCCCCCCGCCCATTCATGAAACCCGCTTTCGACCGTTCACTCACAAACCCCAAACTCAAAGACGTTTGGGAACACGCAATCACCAACTGAAAGGTTCACGCTATGACAGTCCCCATTGGCCAAGAAATGAAGGTTTACGGAAACACCGGCACTTATGCCGTGCCTGTGTGGCTTGAAATCAAGCCCATCAAAGACAACACCCGTGCCGACAACAAGGATGAGGTGGAAATTTCCGACCGTGAATCCAGTGTCAAGAAATACCGCAAGGGCATGCGGAATCTGGGGTTGGACTTTGACCTCACCTATAAGCCGGGGAACGCCGGTTTTGCGTGGCTCAAAGGAAAATACGACGCGGTGGGCGATGCTGGCCACGCTGACATCCTTGTGCTCGACGGCCCGGTGGAGGATGAGAATTCGACCGGCGTTCGCGCCCCGGTCGAAGTGACGAAGTTCGATATTGACGAACCTCTCGCAGACGGCGTAAAGGCCTCCGTCTCCGTCAAACCCACCTACCACACTGAATTGATTGAGGCCGTGGAAACCGTGATCGAGCCCACGGCTTGGCCGGTCCCCGAGGAAGAGGAATAAGACGCTGGGGAATTTCCCCACGTGGTTTTCTGTTTCAACCTTACTTTTAGGAGCCTTCAATGGCAGGATCATTCAAAGATTCAAAGGGTAAATCTTGGGAGGTGGCAATCACAGTCGCCACCATCAAGCGCGTCCGCTCGCTGGTACAGGTCAACGGGAAGCCGGTGGACCTGCTGGACGCGGCCGGGGGCGATCTCCTCAAAACCCTCATGACGGATCCGGTGGCGCTGGTCGACACCCTTTACGTCGTTTGTAAACCCCAGGCCGACGCCCAGAACGTCACCGATGAGCAGTTTGGGGAACTGATGGCGGGCGACACCGTGGACCACGCCACAACCGCTCTCTTGGAGGGCCTGGCGGATTTTTTCCCCCAGGACCGGAAGCACCTGCTGAAAACGCTTCTCAGCAAAGTGAAGAAGGTCCAAGACCGGATGACGAAGGAAGCGAAGACGCTGATGGACAGTCCGGAACTGGATCAGCGCATAGAAGCGGAGCTCAACAGGCTCATGAACTCATCTGGAAATGTGCCGGCGTCCTCACTCTCGACCCCCACCCCTTCACCCTCCGCGAACTAACAGCGATGACGCGGGCGCAGTCTGAGGACGTGTGGACACGCACCGCCTCCCTTATGGCACTGATTGCCAACTGCAACCGGGATCCCAAGCGGCGTTCCAAGGCCTTCACCCCCAACGACTTCAACCCGTACGCACCTCCTCCCCCGGTCAAGACCAAGGAAGAGGTGAAAAAGCGAGTCAAAGAACTGCGGGATAGCTGGCTTCCGCCTTCAAGAAAGGAAATTGAATCATGAGCGGATCAGCGATCAAAGCGGGCCGGGCCTTTGTTGAACTCGTCTTGGATGACGACAAGCTGCAGGCCGGGCTATTCAGGGCTCAAAAGACGTTGACGGGCGCGGCCTCTGCAATGCAGGGTGTGGGGTTGAAAATGGCCGGGGTGGGCGTGGCCATCGTCGTCGGCCTGGCGGCGGCGGTGATGATGTTCGCCGACGTGGGAAGCGCCCTCAATGACATGAGTGCCCGCACCGGCCTCACCGTCGAAATGCTTTCCCGCCTCGATCACGCTGCGGGGATGGCCGGCGCTTCGCTGGAGGATGTGGAGGTAGGCGCAAAAACCTTCTCCAAGCTCATCGCGGCCGCCAAAGAGGGCAGCAAGGGGGCAATTCAGACATTGAAGGACATGGGCCTCACAGTTGCCGACGTGGCGGAGCTCTCCCAAGACAAGCGGTTTATGGTTTTCGCCGAGCGGATTTCACGGATTGAGGATCCCGCGTTACGTGCCTCCATGGCTTTGGAGGTGTTTGGGAAGGCAGGAACCAAACTCCTTCCCCTGCTGGACCAGAACGCCGAGGCCCTCAAAGCCCTCATGAACGAAGCTGAGGAATTCGGATTGGTGATGAGCACCCAGGCGGCAGAGCGGGCCGACACCTTTGGGGACGCCCTGGACCTGCTGAAAAAGCTCCTTCGTCAAACCGCCCTTGAGGTGGGCAACGCGGTAATCCCGATGTTTCTTGAGTGGGTGAAGATGGCTCAGCAGGTAGTGAAGATCATTAACACCTGGATCAAGGAAAACCCCGAGCTGGTCCAAACCCTGTTGAAAGTCGGGGTTGCTTTGGCCGTGGTCGGCGGTGCCATCCTTGCCGTTGGGGTGGCCGCGCAGGCCCTCGCCTTTATCTTTGCGGGGGTGGGCATGGCCATCAGTGCGGCGATCTTCATCATCAAAGCCCCCTTCATCATCCTTGGAGGCCTCATTGCGGCGCTCTCCTCCCCCCTGGGTGCGCTTCTGGTGGGTGTGGGGGCGGTGGTAGCCGGGTTCCTGTACATGACGGGCCTTGGTGGGGCGGCAATCCAATGGCTGAGAGATCGGTTTGACGACCTGGCGGAGACGTTCGGCGCGACATGGAAGGGCATTACCGACGCCATCAAAGCGGGAGACTTGGCCCTCGCCATGGAAATCGCCTGGCTGGGGATCAAGATTGCATGGAATCAGGGGTGTTTGTGGATCCTCAAAATCTGGAACTCCCTCAAGCTCTCCATCCTGAGCGTTTGGAACGATGCGATGGCATCAATCAAAACGCTGGGGAGTGACGCCACAGTGGGATTGATGGTGATGTGGCTGGAGTTTTCCACGTTCATTGAAAAGCTGTGGAACGACATCACCACCGGCTTCATGAACAAATGGGATGAGGCTATCGGCTGGGTCGAAAAGAAGCTGCACAAGATTGTTATGGGCGGCGTCTGGAGCGATGACCAGATGGCAGAGGCCATGAAGATGGTTGACGACCGTGTTGGCGCCGAAACAAAGAAGCGCACGCAGGAGAAGGACACGGCCAACAAGGCGCTTGAAACCGAGAAAAACAAGCAAATCGGAGAGGCGGGCCAGATCGCCAATGCGAATCGAGACGCCTTTTCCAAGGACGCGACCGACGCCAACAAGGCGTTGGAGGCCGACTACGCCAAGCGTGAGCAGGCGGCCCGGGCTGAGATTGAGGACTTGCGCAACCAATTGAAGGGCCTGGCCAACCTTGCAGGGGACAAGGCGAAAAACAAAAAGTCGCCCAAGTTCGATTTCTCGTCGGGTGTGGATGCGGAAACCAAGAACCTGGCCAAAACCGACATCACCACCATGGGCACGTTCTCCAGTGAGGCGCTTTTCGGGTTCGGGGTGATGACCACGGCTCAGGAGAGGACGGCCAAGGCGACCGAAGAGACGGCCAAAAACACTAAGGAAATTGTGAAATTCGGGAACGATAACCAGGGCGGCGCATTCGTTTAAAGGAGTAAACCAATGGCGGCAAGAATTTGGCAGATGTTTGAAGAGACGGCGGGCATGGGCAGCGGCACCCGCAATTACGGCATCGACAACACCGATGATGAATCTGAGGCCCTGGCGGCGTTGTTTGCAGAGGCCCCGGCGTCGTCGGGGGCTTTGCTGAGGGATGATAAATCTCTCAGTGTGGAGCATGCCGGGCCGTCGCTGTGGATGGGGAGGGCCGACTATCGGGAACTTCCAAAGCGCAAAACGCCCCAACCCGCTTCCCCAACCATCGTCAGCTTCAGTACCGGCGGTGGTACTCAGAAGATTTATCAAAGCCTGGGGACATCGGGAACCTTCCCAGCTTCCGGCATAACCACCGCCCCGGATTTCAGGGGAGCGATTGGGGTGAGCGGGGACACGGTAAACGGGACGGATATTGTCGTTCGCCGGTTCTCCTTCAAACTCCGCAAGGTGTTTGAAGCCGCTGACATTGATAATGCCAAGCTCCAGCAGTTTCACGAGATCACGGGGACGGTAAACGACAATGAGTTTTACGGCTTTCCCGCCGGAAGTGTCTTGTTGTTGGGGGTTGATGGCGACAACCAACGCGGTGATGAAAAGTACGACATAACTCTAACCCTAGAGGCCTCCCGTAGGGTCGCAAGCATGAACGTGGGCGACATCGTTGGGATTGTCAAAGACGGGCATGATCATATTTGGTTTCACTTCACAAAAACCGTCGATGATCTCGCCAATCCACCCATGCCCATCATGAAAGCAGATGTGGCTTACGTTGAGAAGGTTTACGAAAGAACTGATTTTTCAGCTCTTGGGTTTGGCACATCACTTTAAGGGGACGGCAATGGCAGGAACCGATTTTACTCACCGAGTCCCAGGACAAGCCGCAATCATTGGCGCAGCCGAGGTAAACGCATGGAATGGGGTTATCCGCTCCCCTGGAAAGCCAGAAAGCGGTCCGGTCGTCGCTCCGCTGGACACCGTTGAAATCAACGTAAAAAATACCTCAGGGGCGCTCCTCAAGCGGTTTGAGGTGGTTGGGCTGGATCAATCGACCTTCGACCCCGCCGATAGCGTGGATGTGTTCGTGGGCCGGGTCTGCATGAACGCCGTCACTCCCACCGCCCCCGACTACCGCGGGCGCTTTGCCGTTGTGCTTGATGGCATGGTTGCGGCGGCCACCGGCATAACCGCCGGCGTGGGCCGTGCCATCGTCGCCGGCGTGGTCCCCTGCAAAGTCGACATCGTGGATGAGGCCCACCAGTGCGCGGAAATCATCCACAACACCCGTACCCACCTGGGTAGCGTCTTCTTTGGATCCGCCCAGATCCTTTGGAAGGAGACGGGGACCGGGGTCAAGTGGGCTTTGGTGCGGCTTAACTCTCCAGTCATCGCCCCACGCCGGGCCATCTATGTAACCGAGTATCACGACTTCTACGCTTTGCGGCTCTGGAACGGAGTAGATGCAGACCGCACTACGGGAGAGAGCGTGTTTGCATGGAAGCCCGGGGCGTTGCGGCAAAACGCGGCACTCCTCAACCTCACCATCAACTCAATCCCCGCCGTCGACGCCGTGAACGTGACGGATGGCACCTTGTCCGAGGCGTGGGAGCTTCGCCCACCGATCCGCTCCAATTACACGGATACCCTCATCGTCCCAGCCGAGCCCATTGATTCGGCCCTTTGTTCGTCTTCACTGTCCGCAGACCTCACAGCAGCCGGCATCGACATTGAGGACATCAAATATCAAGACCTGAATATCATGGCCCGGGAGTGGGCTGTGCCAGTGAGCTAAACCATGCCCCTTTATCAACGTCGCTTTTCATCGACCGGCCTAAAACGCTTCTGGGAATCACCTTTGGGGGCTCGTTCCAACGTGCGCGGGAGCTTGTTTCTGACGGGTGGGTTCGCATGGGATGGGGTCAACAGCCGCATCACTTACGCACTCGGGGTTGGTTATTATCTTTTACACGAGGCTACGGGCACATTCGTCCCCAACCCGTTTGGCACCACCCAGCGCGGCGGCATCGGAAATACTTCCAATATCGACCGGATGGGGGACTTTCTGGTTTTTTGTGGACGATGGACGCGAAGCCTGCATCCTGGAGGGGCGCAATATGTCGCGCTTTTTGATTTAGTCAACGGTGGATGGATTGACCTTGCTCCAGGTTCCAACACATCCGTTATGAATCTATCGATGGCGGTGGGATCGAGCGGCGATAAAATATTCATCAACTATCTCCCCGACATCGGAAGTAGTGAGATTGACGGAGTGACGTTTCATAGAGGGGCTTACTATGACGGGAGTTGGCACGCATGGGACCTGGACGATGGTTTCGACCGGTTGAATTACTTTATTGAGGGTGCCGACTCAGTTTTCGGGGGCGAAGTGTTGACGATTAGCCCAGTGAACTCACCGCCTGCATCCCCGATGGTAGCAACCACCACAACTCTGTCGACGCCGTGGAACACCGACCCGCCTGGCAACTACTACCAAGGGAATGCCGCAGTGCGTACTAGGCTGGATGGGGGCAACGCCTACCTGTCTGCGGGTGCTGTGGCAGAAGACGGTGGACCGGGACAGGCGTCAGGCGTACTTCGCTCGGTTGGGGGTGCGCTTCCCGACATTTACTTTTCCGACGCCCCAGACTTCAACGTCCGAATCGATACTCCTCTCAGGCCCTGGACCCGACCCACCATCCACGGCGGGAGCATGGTAGCGGGGGTTGTTCTGGATGGCCTTACCTCTCGTTATCGCACTGGATCAGGCACGGATTCAGGGGCGGTGAGCGACCGGGTTTTCTGGCTCAACCCATCGACCGGATTGGTGACAGCCTCCAGTGATTACCCCGATGACCATATTTACGACATCATCAGTCACGGGGGCGAGCTCTATGCGGTTGGGGCGTATCAGTCTGGAACCTTCCCCACGGTCTTCACTGGACGGGTACGCAAATGGAACGCCGGCGGATCGTCTTGGGACCTGGTTTTTCAACACCCACCCGGCGGTCGCTCGTTTGGGTTTCAGGTAATAGACCTCACGATTTAAAAGATATTGGCCCGGCCATTATCTTTCACGTGCGAACCCTGTTTTTATACGCTCAACCCACTACGTTTCAGGGATGGACGCAACCCTGGTTCACCTTACATTTCTACGCGCCTATTTTGGCGATAGATCAGACGGCTATCTCCGAGTGCTGGCGGGCGTTTGGCAATGGCTTGAGCGTGGCGCAAATCAGTGGGTGAACATCACCACCGTCGCCGGTAAGTGGACCGTGAGCGGCTCCACCCTTTACCTGGTCGCTCCCCGCTTTCAGTTTGCTTCCATCGCCGCCCCAACCGGCGCAGAGCTTGTTTTTGGCGCTCCGAGCGAAGTGGTTATGCCGCTTGTAAAAGTGGCGGGCGTGATGCAAGTTGACGGCACAGTGCGGGCTGAGCCTTGCTTCTCAGGCCATCGCACCCGGGCGGGCGTCCGAAAAACCACGGCAGGCGTCGGCAACGCTCCCACGTGGCAGAGCCTAATCGGGGGCTGGATCAACACGCCCGCCCCGTCTGGTTCTGGCGGCGGATGCGGCACATTCGCGGGCGGCACTGGCATGACGCTCGGCACTGACCGACCGCCCCACATCATCCGCACATCCGCCCCAATGGCCGTCGCCTCATCCACGACGGCGGGGACCACGCCGGCTGTGAACTCCTACGGGGGGCTTGCGCATAGAGGCTACACCTACGCGACCGCCCCGCGCATTCCTGGGGCTGATGGCTTTCCCGGGGGTGGCGGGGCACTGAGCCAGACCGGCACCGGCTCTTATGGTGGGCAAGGCGGCGGCGGGGCGACGACCTCGCCGGAAG
>CAZIWA010000049.1:0-37909 GCA_964542875.1 uncultured Phycisphaeraceae bacterium | reverse complement strand
GCCGCGTTCGGGCTGCGGCGGGGTGACGGGCTGGATGAGGGAGGGATCGTTGGCGCGGGGGTTGCCGACGTTGCCGGAGACGGGGTGGGCGATGATGACGGGGTCCGTGAAAGGGGTCAGCAGGGTCTGGAGGTCTGGGGTTGGAGTCTTGGGGTGAAGCCACTGGGCCCAGCGGCTTTGCGGGATGATCGCGGGCATGCGGTCGTGGATGTGGGACAGGGCCGGGGTGGCCGCGGTGGTGATGATGGCGAGGTTAGGCGGCTGGCCTGCGGGGCCGGGCTGGAGGATGCCGGCGAAGGTGAGGAAGCTGCGGTCCTGCCGGTGAATGTACTGGGGTTGCTTGCGGGAGCCCTGGGTTTGCCATTCGTACCAGCCGTGCGCGGGGACGAGGCAGCGGCGGCGCTGGAGGGCTTGCTGGAACATGGGCTTTTCAATGATGGTTTCCGCGCGGGCGTTGATGGTGAGGCCGGGGCGGTAGGCGGAGGTAAAGCCCCAGGTGGCGCTGGCGGGGAGCATGCGGGTGTTTTCGGCATGGACGGCAATGCGAACCCGATGGGAGGGGGCGATGTTGTAGTGATCGCCAAAAAGCTCGTCCATTTCCTGCCAGAAGGCTGCGAGGTATGGGTCGTTAAGAAGGACGAATCGGCCGCACATGGGAGGTAAGGTGTTTTCTGGAAAGGGGTTGATGATGGAAAGTGAAAGGTGCAGTCCAAATTCAGGGAAGCAGGCTTGCGGGATTCCGTTGGCGCGAGCAAGACATGCTCACGCGGACGAGAACATGGCATGCTTCTCCGAGTTTGGGGACTCGGCCTAACGAAAAACCCCCGAGTGTTCGGGGGTTTCACTGTGCTTAAGGGAGGCCAACGGGGCTCGAACCCGCAACCCCAAGGATCACAACCTTGTGCTCTGCCAATTGAGCTATGGCCTCCGTCTAGGGCGCGCTATTGTAACTAGGTGGTGGGGGAATTCAAGGGTTCTTGGACGTAGGGTCTGGGGCCTAAGGTCCGGGGTCTGGTCCGAAAGAGCAGAGTGAGGCACGGGAACACGGGGCGCGGGGTTATTCTCCCTGGCCTTTTTTGATGAGGTCGGGGCCTTTGCCGGCGGTTTTGACGTATTGGCCGTCGCCTTGTTTTTCGTACTTGGTGAAGCCCAGGCGGCCCAGGTTTTCGTTGGAGAGCTGCTTTTTCTGCTTGGTGGGGGACTGGTCCACGTTGAAGTTGGGCGCGGTGATGACCCGGCGGCAGGGTTTGCCGTTCAGCGGGTGCTGGGTGAGCGGGGCATCGCTCATTTTTTGCATGATCTCGAAGGTTTCGACTTCATCGGGATCATCGCTGATGGTTTCATAGACGTAGGTCGGCATGAGGGAGCTCCTTTCTTTTTTCTTTCAGGCGTGGGGGACGTCGAGCTTGCAGACGTAGCTTTTTTCGATGTCGTAGAGGTCCAGCGCCTTCAATAGTGTATGCGCCATTTTGCGGTGGCCGTGGTAATTGGGGTGAAGGGCGTCGTTAAGCCAGTAGGTGAAGGTGTTCTTGCGCCACTCGGTGTCGTGGTCGACGAGGATGGCGTTGTAGTCCTGGGCGAGGGTTCGGATGATCGGGGTGAGCAGGGGGAGGGTCTGGAGTCGGGGGGTATTGTCTTCGTAGATGGGCTGGGGGACGTGGATGATGAGAACGGGGTTGTTGAGGGCGGCGTTGGTTTTATCCAGGACGTCGCGGTAGGCAGTTTCGAAGGTGCGGATGTTTTCCGGGGCGGGGCCGAGCTTGGAGTCGTTTACGCCGATGTTGATGGAGACAACCTGGGGTTTAAAGTCCAGGATGACGCGCTGAAGGTGTTTTTGGATATCGGTGATTTTCCAGCCGGAAATGCCGGTTTTGATGACGCAGTCGAGCCGGCGGCCGATTTCATAGCGCAGGCGTTCGGTGAAGTGCTCGGTGTAGTCGCGCTGGCCGAAGGTGTGGAAGGCGCCGTGGGTGATGCTGTCGCCGGCGAAAACCCAGTTGATGGGGGTGGGGTCTTTGAGGAGGGTCTGGAGGCGGGTAAGGGCGGTTGTGGGCTGGTTGGTCATGTGGGGTGGGGGTCGATTAAAGGGAAGAAAAAAAGTTTTATCCGTCTGGTGATAACCGGTGGATTGTGCCGATAGTAGAGTATACGAGCGATCTATCAACTCTATGACGACATCGACACGCATGACATTCTGGTTCTGGCTTGGCTCGCTGGCCTTCTGGCTGGTGGCTGCGCTGATGCTTTCGGTGCTGCAAGGAGTGGGGGCGTTGTCATTGGTGATCGCAGTGGGCTTGTCGGCGATGTCTGCGCTGATGTTCGCCGAAGGCTCGGTGACGTGGCTGTTTTCCCGCAAGCAATTCCCGGTGACACGGACGGTGATCTGGGTGACGCTGGCCTCGGGCGCGGCGAGCTGCGCGTTCACCCTCGCCGTCGGTGTGCTTTTGAATGTGTTCTGGACGCTGCTTTTGACGAGAATGTCGATCCTTCCGGCGCTGGTGCTGACGACGTTGGTTTGGTACGTGGGCACTGTGGCAAGCTGCGCATGGCTCTACAACCGGTTTGATGTGCGGGCAAAGGATCAGGCTTAATACGGCTGGCCGTCGTGCGTGCTTCTGATGATGGTGGCGCAACGGATTCCGGGGCAGGTTCAGAAACCACTTCAGGCATCCTCCCTCACAATTGCATTGCAAAGATGGGTTAGAGCCGCTGCGCTTGTTCAAGCGTCATGTCCGTGACGAAGGCGTGGGTGGGGGCGTGGGTGATCATAAAGGGGAGTCTGCTGGCCTGAGCGGCGGCCTGAGGGGTGACGCCGCATGCCCAGAAGACGGGGGTGAGACCGGGGGGAAGGCATGTGATGGGCGGGCCGACGAGGGGGGTGGCAAAATCAACGCCGATGGATTCCGGTGAGCCGGTGTGGATGGGACCGCCATGGAAGCGGGCGAACCGGGAGGTGATCCGGGTGGCCAGGGGGATGTGATCGGGGGCCATCAGGCGCATGGTGACGACGGTGGGGCCGTGGATTTTTCCCGCGGGGAGGGTGGGGATGGCGGTGGTGAAGAGCCAGGTTTGGGATCGCGGGATACCGGCGTCTTCAAGCGCGGGGTCCCACGTGGTGCCGGAGCCGATGAGGAAACAGACGAGGTCTGGCCGCCAGAGGTGACGGATGTCGGTGACGTCGGGCTGGCGGAGGCCATCAAGATAGACGGCGTAGCGGGAAAGATCCGTTCGCAGGTCGGCCCCGGGGGCGCAGCCGGTGGGCTCGTATCGGCCGGGCGCCAGGGTTTCGATCAACGGACAGGCGATGGGGTTTTGCCGGCAAAAAAGCAGCATGTCGGAGGCGTCAGACTCGGGGACGACGACAAGATTGCACTTGGCGTAACCCGGGAGGGTGTGCTTCGTGGGGGCGGTCCATTGGCCGGAGCGCATGGCGAGACGGGCTGTCTGGGCTGGGGAGGGCATGGGGGGAAGTGGAATTATGAATTACGAGTTATGAATTATGAAGCAAGAGGTAGGAAGAACCCTCTTACGCCATGAGGGGGGTGGCGTTGTTTTCGGTGAGGAAGGCGGGGAAGTCGATGACTTGGTTTTGCTGGACGCTTTGGATGATGGCGAGTTCGACGGCGACCTGGCGGGCGGCGTCGCGGATGGGCATGGCGGTGGGGCTGTTGGTGCGGATGGCATGACAGAGGTTTTCAAGTTCGTCGTAGTGCCCCATGTAGCCAAAGGGGCCGCGGTACATGGGGTGGCCTTCGTAGCGCCAGGATTGTTTGTGTCCGCCTTTGCGTTCGAGGTGGCAGGCCATGTAGCGGTCGGGGATGTGGACGGCGGTGTCGGGGGCGAAAAGTTTGATGCCGTATTTGCCTTCTTCGGGGGCGACGAGGAAGTGTTGGGAGTAGCTGCAGACGCTGCCGTCGGCGAAGGAAAGCGTGGCGGCGAAGGAGTCGATGGGGCGGGTGGGGTCTCCGGAGAAATGGACGCCGCCTTGGGCGTAGACGCGCAGCAGAGGGGAGGGGTGGAAGAGGTGGATGGCCAGATCGATCATGTGGCAGGCGGCGTGAGTGACGGTGGAGGCGGCGTGCATGACGCTGTGGCGCGGGGTGGGGCAGAGCTGCTTGGCGAGCTTGACCATGGGGGCCAGCCGGTTGCAGGTGCCGATGATGAATTTGACGTTTGCAGCCTCGACGGCGTGGACGCATGCCATGGCGTCTTCAAGGGTGAGGGAAAGAGGTTTTTCGACAAAGATATGCTTGCCGGCCTGGGCGGCCTGGATGACGAACTGGGGATGGGCTTTGGGGCCGATCTGGACGAGGACGGCGTCGATGTTGGGGTCGGCCAGGAGGCGTTTGTGGTCGGTGGTGGTGTATTGGCCGCCGAATTTATCCAGGAGGGCCTTGGCTTTGGATTCGTCGAGGTCGCAGTAGGCGACGGTGGATGCGCCGGGGAGGGCGTGCATGTTGGGAACATGGACGGTGGCGGCCATGGTGCCGCAGCCGATGACGCCAAAGCGAAGGGGTTGGGTGGGGTTGGTCATGGGGTGGGTTCCTGAAAGATTTGCCGGTAGAAGGAAAGTTCATCGGCGGCGGTCTGGAGGCGGTCGCCGGAGACATCGTGCATGAGAACGTGGGCGGAGAGGATGGGGGTAAGCCGGGCCTGGCGAAGGGCCTGGGCGCAGCGAGTGAAGTCGACCATGCCGGTGCCGGGGTGAACCCACTGGCTGGCAATGGAGCCGTTTGGGCCGCTGGGACGCCGGGAGAGGAGGACGTCCTTGAGTCCGACGGCGGCGATGCGCCCCTGGAGGATGGAAAGGGCCGCGGGGAAGCCTTCGCCCTGGATCAGAAGCTGCGCCGGGTCCAGATAGGCCCAAAGCCGGGCGGGGCTGATGTCCTGAAGCATGGCGGCCAGGGTGCCTGCGCTGGAGCCGAGCTGGTTGGCATGGGTGTGGTAGCAGACGGTGAAATTGTGATCCTGGGCAAGCTGGGCCCATCTGGAGAGCTTCCGGCGGGCATCGGAGAGCGAGGTTTTGTAGTCGTGCTTCTCGGGCTGGAAGGGGAAGTAGCCGATTTTCAGGAGCTTTAAGCCCGAGCGGGACATGGCCTGGCAAAGAGCCTGGGCCAGCGGGGCATCGGGATCGGTGAAGCCGGGAGGGGCGCTGACTAAGCCAATGAAGAGGTTATGGGCGGCGGCGGTTTCAACTGCCTGGGGAAGCGCGGTTTCAACGTTGCCCGGGGCAACGGGGTGGCCTTCGCGGACACAGAGGTCCAGGCCATCAACGCCCAGACGGGAGGCCAGAGCGACCGTCTCAGGAAGGGTGAGGCCGGAGAAAGGTTTGGTGAAGAGGTGGAATTGCATGATGGGGGTCTGACGAAAAAAAGGATGTCACCAGTAAACGTAATGGTATTGGAAGGAGTAGCGCAATACCGTCGCTGAGCGGGGACGCCAGCGGACGGATTGATCGACGGTGAGGACGTTTGCGCCATCGGCGCGGGTGAGAGGGTCGACGGGGGTGGGGTGGTTGGGGGGCATGTTGTCGTGGGTGTTGCCGTTGTGTTCGACAAAGCGGACAAAAGTGCCGGTGGCATCCATGACGGTGGGCCCGGCGAAGTGGTCCATCATGATGGCGGTGTCATGCGGCAGATTCGTGTCGGTGGGGCGCATGGCGGGGCGCATGTTGTGGGCACGGTTGGCGTAGTCCTGGTTGTCGAGGTAGCCATTCCAGTTGTCGGAGGTCCGGTCGCCTGCGCCTGCGAGGTAGAAGTAAGGCATGACCAGAGGGCCGTTGCTGCTGGAGGCCCGGAACTTGGCTTTGAAGGAACCGGACGGACAGGTGAGAGAACGCAGCGACCAGCCGTAGCCTGAGAGCACGGCCCATTCGCGGCCGGTGGGAAGGATTTCCTGGTTGGTGGCGCCGCGATGGTCACGGATGCAGGGGTAGCGGGATTTGTAGTCCTCCGTATAGATCTGGAGCACCAAGCCGTTTTGATGGAGCAGGGATGCGCAGGCGGCACGGCGGGCGGTTTCCCGGGCTTGCTGGAGCGCGGGGACACTAAGCGCCACCAGCAGGCCGACGATGGCGATGACGACGAGAAGCTCAACGAGGGTGAAGGCAAAGCGTGGCGTGCGGCGCATGGTTCCATACTCCGTGGAAGGAATGGAGATCAGCGGACAACGGGGTAGCCGATGGCCTTAAGGCCGTCACGAATGGCCTGGGTTTGAGCGTCGGAGAGAGGCCGGACGGGCCGGCGGAAGTGAGGTGTGGCGAACTGGCCCATGAGCCAGCGGGCGACCTTCATGCGCTGGTGGGCGCCGCAGCCGGGTTCACCGAAGTTGTAGATGAGCCGGGCCAGGGGGGCGACGGTCTGCTGGGCCTGCTTTGCGCGGGGGAGGTCGCCGGCGAGGCAGGCATGGACGAGCTCGATCATGAGCTCAGGGGCGAAGCCTGCAAAGCCGATGAGTGCGCCGTCGCCCGCTTCAAGGAGGGTGGGCATGAGGTATTCGTCATGGCATGTGATGATGGAGACGTTGGCGGCGGCGGCCTTGAGCTGCTCATAATCCCAGAGCCAGCGTGCCATGTCGCGCGTGCCCATTTTGATGCAGACGAGCTCGGGGAGTTTCACGGCCTCAAGCATCTCGGCAAGGGAATACGAGGCCTTGCCCCAGGCGGGGTACTGGTGGAGGCAGATGGGAACGCCGGCGGAGGCGACATCCTGGATGAAGCCGACGGCCGTCTGGCTGGAGCGGCCAAAACGGAGCCAGTGGTGCGGAGGCATGAGGAGGATGCCGTGCGCACCGGCCTCCCGGGCGGCGTGGGTGTGGTCGATGGCTTCGAGGCTGCCTTCAGCGGAGATGCCGGAAATGACTTTCACGGCCGGGGCATGCTCTTTGACGACCTGCGCGGCGATGCGGGTGACAAGGGCGCGTTCCGCGGGGCGAAGGGACATGATTTCCCCGGTGTGTCCGTTGACGACCAGCCCGCGCAGGCCGGGGACAAGGGCGAGCTGGCGGAGGTATTCGGCCAGGGCGCTTTCATTGATGGATTGGTCGGCATTGAAAGGGCAGAGGGTGGCGGCGAAAACGCCCATCCAGGGGTGGGATTGGTGATTGACAGATTGAATCATGGGCGGGCTCCGAGAGAGGGGCAGGGTTATCAAGATGCGGTGAGAATTGTTATGGCGTGATTGTATTTGTGGTGGAAATAATCAAAATGGCGGTTTGTGCGTTGAAGGATTTGTCATTTTGTGCTTTTTGGGTGAGGTAAAGCGATGGATTGGCATGGTGTGGAGGTCAAGATCGACTGGACGCGTTGCGGGAGAAGGCGCTGGCCCGCTGCGCCGGCACTGGCGTTTACGCCACAAGAGCGTCGCAAGCAGAGGAATGTGCTGTTGTATTGGTGGGCGGGCCGTGGGGAGCGGCATTTGCCCAAAGGGCCGGTGGCGATTTCGCCGGGGGTGTGCCACTGGGCCAGGCCGGGGTGGGCGTATAGCTGCACGCAGCGGGTGAACAATCCACTGGGGGTGACGGCGATTCACTTTGATTTGATTGGCGCTGATGGGAAGGTGATTGATCCTGGCGCGCCGGCGGAGGTTTCAGGATTGCCCGTGGAGCAGTTGCGGGTGGATGACCCAGGGCTGGTGAAGCAGGTGACGGGATGGATCGCAGAGCGGGCGATGAACCGGCGGTCTGGCATTCCGGTGGATGCGGTTACCGCGCAGGCGGGGGAGGCGATGCTCCGGGGGCTGCTGATCGAGCTGGACCATTCGACAGGCCGGGGCGAGCCCACGATGCGGACCGATGCGCTGGCAGGCTGGCGCAAGCTGACCCGGCATATCCAGGAGAACCTGCACCGGCTGGATACGGTGGATGAACTGGCGCGCAAGGCCGGGTACACCCGGAGTCATTTTTCACGGGCGTTTCGCAGGCAGACGGGGCTGAGCCCGCAGCAGTACATCATCAATGCCAGGGTGTCATTGGCCAAGGAACTGCTGCGCAGCACCGGGCTGGCGGTGACGCAGGTGGCGCAGCGGGCGGGGTATGCGGACGTGTATATGTTCTCCCGGCAGTTCAAGCAGCGGACGGGGATGACCGCCAGCGAGTACCGCAAGCAGCAGTGAGGCATGGATGTTTTTTAGACCATGCCGATGGGGTTGATTTTTTCACCGGCGAGGAGTTTTTCCCGGTGGGTGTAGTAGCGGATGGCGTCTGTGTAAGCGGTGTAGCGGGCTTCGGGCTTCTGGGTGAGCTCGGGGGAATTGAACATGCGCTGAATGACCCGGTCGAGCTTGGCGGCGTCGTCTGCGCCCAGCAGGAAGGCGACGGGGAAGAAGCCCCACATCCACCAGGTTTCGGCCAGGAAGTAGCGGTCACGGGTGTCGAAGGTGAAGTCGGGCTGGAGCCGGGAGATGGCCTGGTTGGTCATCCGGATGCAGCGTTCCTTCAAGACAGGTTTAAAGGGATGGCTGTCGGGCAGCACGTGGCAGAGGTGGGCCAGGCCGCGGAGGGTGATGGAGCCGTAGCAGCCGTAATAGTTGTGCGCGCCGTGGAAGCCAAGGGGCATGAGGTCGGTGGAGACGAGGTTCCGGGCGTAGTAGACGGCGTGCTCCAGAGCCAGGGGCTCCTGGGTGAGCCGGTGGTGGGCGCACAGGTGGTACATGGTGAAGGCGGCGTAGTTGTGGTTGAACTCGACGCGGTAGTCCTTGTACGCATTAACCAGCTTGCGTGAGGCGGCGAGGTATTTGTCGTCCTTCAGGACGGCGGCGGCGGTGGCCCAGAGCTCGCCGGCCTGACCGGTGTCGAAGGAGCCGCCTGCCCAGGGGCCGGGCTTTTTGTCCATGAGGTGGTAGCCGGCGAAGGTGCCGTCTTCACGCTGCATGGAGAGGGCGTAATCCGCCTGGACGCGCAGGGCGTCGAGCCATTTGGGGTTGGGGTCCAGGCAGGTGTGGAAGAGGCCAAAGGGGGTGGAGTTGAAGAGCTCCAGGTGAACGTATTTGCGGTTAGCGCCCTGGGCGGCACGGGCGTGGATGTCGGTGGCCCATCGGTCAAGTTCCACCCGGGTGCGGTCGATGAACCATTGGAGGTTTTTGACGGGGGCTGCGGGAAACTCGGGTTCGATGATCCGGTTGCCGGAGCGTTTTTCGAGGAAGAAGCGTGCGCCGGGGCCGCCTGTGGTGGCGACGTCGATGAGGGTGTGGCCTTCGGGAAGGGGGAAGGTTTTGGATTGGGTTCGGTCGGCCAGGGGAAGGACCTGGCGGACGCCGTTAACGCGGACGGAGCAGACGTCCCAGAGCACGTCGCGGCCGTAGGGGTAGGGGGAGGGGGCCGTGATTTCCGCAGGGGTGTAGGGGCCATCCCAGTGGATCTGAAGGGCGCCCTGTTCGGCGTCGGGCTGGTAGGTGAGGTCGATCCGGGTGACGGCGGGGAAGGCTGGGGTTTCGAGCTGGGAGACGAGCCGGACGGTGCCCATTTCGTCAAAGCGGGGGCCCCAGACCGAGGCGGTGCCCCAGGCGACGTGTTCGAGGGTCTGCAACCTCATCCGGGAGACGGAGAGCTTTAAGGTGTTGCCGGTGAAGACGTCGGCGATTTCCGACCGGGGGACGCGCCAGCAGGTGAGCTCCGAGTTTGCACCAGGGAGGGTGACAAGATCGAAATTGATGGTTCGGGGTGCGGAGTCCTTGCGGCGGGGGCCGTAGACGGCACGGTTGAACTGGCCGGACTTTTCGCCCTTGCCGTTGACGGTGAGCTGGTAGAAAAAGCGGTTATCAGGCGTGCAGAGCATGAGGCTGGGATAGCAGCGATGGACGCCGGCCATGTGGGGGATGGCGTCAAGCTGTGCGTCGGTGACGGTGTAGGGGGCATCGTGGGATTCAAGGATGCAATAGAGGTAATCGGCGTCGTGGTAGACGGCGAAGGCGTGCTTGCCCGCTGGCACGGCGCGGGGAAGGTGCGCGGGGACGCTGGGAGTTTCCGAGAGGCCATCGCATGCGGGCATGCGGCCAAAGTCCGGGCAGGGGTTTTGAAGCGGCTCGGGGCTGGCCAGAAAGGCGTCCCAGGACTTGGCGAAGGGCCAGGGGAGGGCCTGGTAGGAATGGCTGCGGTAGAGGATCCAAGACTCGGGGGCGATGGGGGTATTCATGGGCGAAAAATATACCCAGACGGGAGGGAGATGGCTATGAAACCGGTTTATGGTAGTGGAAAGACGTGCGTTTCAGCGTCGGTTAGAATGCTTGGAACGTGCGATAGAGCGCGTCCGGTCCGCGGGAAGGGCTAAGCCCATCTTGGTTGGTAAAACCTGTTTGATGCGAACCTCTTTTCAGCCTGTAGCTGCGGACATCAGGCACCTTTATGAAAGGAGGTCGCCATGCCGACCCAATCTCTGCCTCGTGATCCATCCCTTGAGAATTTGAAGAAGCAAGCCAAAACCCTGCTGGGCGATTTCGCCAAGGGGGAGGCTGATGCATTGGCGCTGGTGCGGGAGTTTTATCCCAATGATGAAGCGCCGGGCGGGTTTAAGCTTTCGGATGCGCAACTGGTGATTGCGCGGCGATACGGGTTTGCGAGCTGGCCGAAGCTCAAGGAGCGTGTGGAGGTGGTGGGGCGGTATTCACGCTCGCCTCATGTAGAGCCGACGGAGGAGCCGGTTGGTTTTGAAGAACAGGTGGATCGGTTTTTGAGGTTGGCGTGCTTGACGTACGGCAAGGATCACACGAGCCGGCGTGATAAGGCGCGGGCGCTTTTGAATGCGCATCCGGAGATCGCGCGGGCGAATATCTACATGGCGTGCGCGCTGGGGGATGCGGCGACGGTGAAGGCGATGCTGAGCCGGGAACCGAAGCTGGCCAATACGCCGGGCGGGCCGCACCGGTGGGAGCCGCTTTTGTATGCATGCTATTCGCGGGTGGGAGAGGGGGATTACCTTGCGGTGGCGAAGCTGCTGCTGCAACATGGTGCCGATCCCAATGCCGGGTATCTGTGGGAAGGGACTTACGCTTTTACGGCGCTGACAGGGGTGTTTGGCGAAGGGGAAGCAGGGGCGGGAAACCAGCCAGGGCATCGGGATTGCATGGCGCTGGCGAGGCTGCTTTTAGAAGCGGGAGCGGATGCCAATGACGCGCAGGTGCTTTACAACCGGCACTTTGAGCCGGGCAATGAGCATTTGAAACTGCTGCTGGAGTATGGGTTGGGCAAAGGGGATGGCGGGCCGTGGAAGCAGCGCATGGGGCCGATGTCTCAGACACCCGGAGAACTGGTGCATGAGCAGGTCTGCATGGCGGCGATCAATGACCGGTTTGAACGAATCAAGCTGCTGGTGGAGCATGGCGGGGAGTTTAAGCACGCGGATAAGGGCCAGCGCACGCGGGGGCTTACACCGTATGAAGTGGCGCTGAAGGCCGGGAACAGGCGGATCGCGGAGTATCTGCGGGAGCAAGGGGCATTGCCTTCGACGCTGAGCGCTCAGGACATGTTTATCGGGGCGTGCATGGCGGGGGATGAGGCCGCTGTGCGGGAGATGTTGCAGGCGGATGCCGGGTTGGTGGAGAGATTGGGCAAGCGGCGGGTGGAGATCATCGGCAATGCCGCGGGGATGGGGAAGGTGGAGGCGGTGCGGCTGATGGCATCGCTGGGATTTGAGATCAATGCGTCTGGGCACGCGTCGCCGCTGCACAGCGCGGCGTGGGGAGGGAGGATGGAAGTGGCGAAACTGCTGGTGTCGCTGGGGGCGGACCTGGAGGCGCGTGATCCTTCGTATGACGCGCGGCCAGTGGATTGGGCGAAGTACAACCATCAGGGGGAGATGGTGAAATACCTCCTGTCTTGCGGCGGGGACGGGGCGCAAGCGGAGAAGGCTGACAAGGGAGAGTAGGAAGTAGAGCGGATGATTAGGGGTAGGTGAGGGCAATACGGTTCAGTTAATGAAGATGAAAGACTTAAGACAGAGTTGAGTCGTTACAGGTTCACAGGCATGGAAGTGGGCGCGTGCAAGAGCCTTTTTTTCGTGCTTTTACCAGGGCCTACGCGCTAAGAAGCGCTGTGACCCTGGCTGTAATAGCGCCGGGCCGTTGGCCCTCCAGAGAAGAGCCGTGAGGATCAGATGTCGTTTTTGACGCACATGATCTGGTGGTACTCGCCCACCTTTTCGTTGTAGACGACCCACTTGCTGTCGGGGCTGAAGCCGGTTTCGACGTGCTGGCCGCGGAAGGGGACGTAGGGGGTGCGCACGGTGGCCAGGGCGACCATGTTGATCCTGGGGTTTTTGATGTCGAAGTGCGCGCTGTAGGCGAAGGAGTGGTCGTGCGTGCCTTCGCCGGAGATGTATTTTCCGCATGCGGAGCGGAAAAGGTGGGTGTGGTAGCAGTTGATGGGGTCGGAGAGGTAGACGCATTTGCCCGAGGCTGCATCGGCCAGGCCCAGGCGGGTTTGCTCGGGCGAGTACTCGGCCCAGGCGTGGGTGTAGAGCGTGGTGCTTTGGGTGCGGTCCTGGTAGGTGTAGCCAATGAGCGAAGGATCGCTCCAGTAGAACTCGTGGGTGATCAGGTCGCCAAAGCGTTGCTTGTGAATGGGGGTCAGGCCGGTGCCGTCGATGCGGATGGTCCAGCAGCGCTGGGTGTATGCGTCGTACATGTCGTGTGCGAAGCGGACCAGGCCGGGATCGGTGGGGGAGCATTCGATATGGATGACGCACATGCCCTGGGTTTCGTAGATTTTGCGGGCGTTGCCGGTGGCAATGTCGTAGGCCCACAGGGCGGCCCGTCGGGGTCGGGCGAACCACCCCCAGAAGGGTTTGAGGTCCATGGTGGTGGGGATGGGGTAGGCGGCGGAGTCTTGTTCGTATTCGACGAGGATGAGGGTTTTGCCGTCGCAGGAGATGTCGTGGGGGTCGCCGGGTGCGTTTTTGGGGAGTGTGGCGACGACTTCGGGGCCGCCGTAGGGGAGGTGGCGGCGGACGATGTTAATGGCCTGGCGGGTGTTGGGGACGTGGGGTGCGGTGGGGTCTGCGGGAAGGAACTCGTAAGCGAGGCCGAGGTTTTCGTAGAACTTGGAGAACCAGCCGGCATGGATGGGGAGGGGTTCGACATCGCCGGATTCAGCGTCTATGGCGATGATGCTGCCGGTTTCGTGCTGTCCGTAGGCGATGAAACGGCCGTCGGCGAGGTGCCTGCCCATGCGGAAATAGCTGCCGCTGGCGCCTTTGGGAAAGTCGGTGAGCTGGCGGATGTGGCGCTTGGTGTTGGGGTCTGTCCAGCTTTTGTTGCAACGAATGGAGGGGGCTTTGAGGGTGGTGGTCATGGGGGTGGCGTGCGTGGCCGTTTTTAGAGGGAGGTGCGTCAGCGGGTGCGGACGGGGAGAAATTGTCTGGTTGAGGTGTGTTTGTGTCAATACTCACATGGTGGATGAATCTTAAAGAGGAGGAAAGAGAGTCCGTGTCCCTTGTCCCGTGCCCTGGGTCAAGAGGTTAGAAGCTGTGGGTGATGGCTGCCTTGAAAATGGATAGTTTGAGACTTAACATTTAGCTTAAGATTGAGTGTCGGGGTTCTTGGTTCCTTCATTTAAACGTTTCATTCACAGGACTTTCATATGAGCGCGACTGCAACGCCTTTGGCGGTTACGAGCTTGATCGATTCTTCGGGCTTGTTTCATGACACGCAGGCGCTGAAGGCGCAATTGGCGGAGCAGGGGTACTTGTATCTGCGTAAAACGGGGCCGCGGGAGCAGGTGCTGGAACTGCGGCGGCAGATCCTGGAAGTGTGCAAGGATGCGGGGTGGCTGGACCCGAAGGCGCCGCTGATGGAGGGGCGCTGGTCAGGCGTGGGGCCGTTTACGGAATCCGAGCCGGTGTACATGGCGGTGTACAAGAAGATGCTGAACCTGCCACTGTTTAACGGGCTGCCGGGCGATGCGTTTTATATGAACCTGTTTGAGCGCCTGCTTGGGGGCAAGGCGTTTAACCACAAGATGCACATCGGGCGGGTGAGCTTTCCCAACAACGTGCTGCAGACGACGCCTGCGCACCAGGACTTTCACTACATCGCCGGGAGCCCGGACACGTACACGGTGTGGACGCCCATCGGCGATATTCCACTTGCGGTGGGCGGGCTGGCGGTGATGGCCAAGTCGCACAAGAAGGGTTTTTTGACGCACAAGATTTTTCCCGAGCACAAGTACGCGGGCTCCGGCATGGATGAAGGAATGATCCGCGAATCGCTGGGCGAACTGGCGTGGCACACGGGGGACTTCGCTGCTGGGGATGTGCTGCTGTTCCACTCGCACACGATCCACAAGGCGATGCCCAATGTGTCGGGAAACATCCTGAGGCTTTCGTGCGATAACCGGTATCAGCTTGATGGCACGGTGACGGGTCCGGCGGCGCACCGGACGCATCACAATCTGTGAGGAGGGGTTGGGGGTGTGGGAAGAGTGGAGGGAGGGCCTGCGGCTTTTTCGGGGTACGGGTATCGGGTATCGGGTCGAAGAAGAAGAGATGAGGAGGCTTAAAGTCCTTTGGGGATTTTGTATCCTCGTGGGGGTTTCTGGTTTTAAAGTGTGAAGGGTGCCCGATGAGCGAAGCGAATTTAAATGAGCCGAAGCTGCCGAGTGCGTTTAAGGCATTTATTGAGAAGTACCCGGAGCTGGGGGCGGCGCATCAAGGTGTGCAGGAGGCGGTGAAGGGGTATGGGCCGCTGGATGAGAAGACGCTGGAGCTGGTGAAGATCGGGATTTCGATCGGTGCGGGGTTGGAATCGGCGGTGCGCAGCCACGTGCGCAAGGCGATGCTGGCGGGGGCGACAAAAGAAGAGATCGAACAGGCGGTGCTGCTGGCGATGAACACATTGGGGTTTCCGCGGACGGTGGCGGCGTGGACGTGGGTGCAGCAGCAGTTTGAGCGGGGAACGTAGAGAGAAGAATGCGAAAAGTGAAAAGGAAGAATGGGAAATGGCTGGTGTTTGAACCGGGGGATGGTTTTTAACGTCTTAATTGGTAACGTGAAGCCTGACTTGCTGGACATGGCTAGGATTCGGGGATGAAACCAAAGCGCCGCCAACTTGGGTTTGCGCTGATGCTGGCGCTGTGCGTTGCCGGGCCGGGTGCGCTGTTGGGTGCACCGGGGACCGGGGGGATTTATGTGGATGACTCGCCTGCGGCGACGGAAACGTTTGACCGGGCGCGCGGGCTGGTGAACCAGAAGCGCTACGTGGAGGCGGTGGGGCTTTTCCTGAAACTTAACAGGGAGCATGAGGGACGGTTGATCGGCACGGGGCCGGGGCGGTATGCGGACATTCAGATGCAGGTTCGGCAGGCGCTGCAGAGCGACGAGCGGCTGCTGGCGGCGTATCGCAGCGAGGCCGAGCCGGAGGCCGGCAAAGCGCTGGCGAAGGTGCGCGAAGAGGGAATGTCGATCCAGCGGCTGCAGAGCCTGGCCGACCGGTACTGGCTGACCAAATCCGGGCTTACGGCGACGCTGGACGCGTGCGTGATGATGATCGCCAACGGGGATTTCGGGCAGGCGCAATGGCTGGTGACGCAGGCGCAGTCGCATCCTGATGTGCGGGGGCAAGGGGAACGGCTTTTAAAGATCCAGATCACGCTGGCGCGGCTGACGGGGGATAAGCCCGGGCTGGCGAAGCTGATGGAGGAAGCCAAGGGGAGCCAGGACCCGGACCTGGCGCAGACGGGCGCGGCCTGGACGAAGGTGCCCGCAGCGGAAAGCGCATCGACGGCGAGCGATGAGGCAGGGGGGCAGACGACGACGCTAAACGACCTGCGCAAGATCGACCTTAAGGTGCCGCTTTGGGAGTTTTCGCTGAGGTCGACGTATCTGGATGATACGCAGATCGCAGCGCTGGCAATGCAGGGGTACTCGGTCCGGGAAGCGAAGCTGCCGTTCATCGTGAAGCCTGTGGTGAGCGATGGGATGGTGATCATCAATACGGGGTTGAAGGTGGTGGCGCTGGACCGGCTGTCGGGGCGACAGGTGTGGTCGCACACAGGGATACCGATCAACCTGAATAACGGGTCGCAGACGCAGACGGCGCTGGTGAGCGCCAACCGGAGGTTGCCCGAAGCGCGCGCGGTGGCGATTCAGGGCGACAATGTGCTGGCGGTGATGGGGTATTCGCCTTACTTGCTGGAGCCGTGGTCGATGGGAAGCCAGGCCAGCGCGCTGGTGTGCCTGGACCGGGCGACGGGCCGGCAGCTTTGGCGGTACAGCGTGCCGCAGGGCGACCCGAGGCTGGGCAGGACGATGCTGACGGGGACGCCGGTGATATCAGGCAACCTGGCGTATGCGATGTACTGCCGGCCCAACGCGGGGCGCAACGAGCAGATGGGGGCGGGGCAGAGCGAGCTTTTTCTGGGGGCGTTCAACATCGAGACAGGGGTGCCGGTTTGGACGAGGTACATCCTGGCGAGCGGGCGGGTGAGCTCCTCGGCGCGGCCGGAGACTGCGCAGGTGATTGTGGATGGTGGCGATCTGGTGGTGCTTGACGGCAGCGGCGCGCTGACGCGCGTGGATGCGCGGTCTGGGCAAATCCGATGGCTGGCGACGCCGATGACGGAGGTGAGCAGGGCGGTGGAATCGGGCCAGGGGATCGGCAATACGGAGGTGGTGGATCAGCCGCCTGTGGAGTTTGAGCCGATGCGGCTGCCGGTGGGGCTGGTGCTGAAAGTTCCCGGGTCCGACCAGGTGTCGGTGTTTGATGCGCAGACGGGCCAGCCGGTGGCGACGGGGAACACGATCAGGAGCGGCGGGGCGGACTCCATCGCGCAGGTGGGGGAGAATTTCATTCTTGCGTCGCGGAAGCTGCAATTGATCGATGGGGCGACATTCAAGCGCCGCTGGGAGACGGGGCTGCCGTCTTCGGAAAACGAACCGTTTGGCATGCCGTGGCCGGGGCAGGTGATCCGGGATGTGATGCTTTTGCCCATCGGCCCCAAACTGTTCTGCTACGACCTGGATACGGGCAAACTGGTGGACACGCTGGCGATGGCGGGGCAGGGCACGCTGCGGTTTTCCGGGCGTGAGGCGATTCTCACCGACCGGGAGACGATCCGGTTTTTCATGCCGTGGGACGCGGCGATCGCGTATATCAATGAGCAGGCCAGGAAACACCCCGACGACCCGAGGACGGGCATGTCGCTGGCATCCCTGGGTTTTAAGAAGCAGGATGCCGCGGTGACGGGGCAGGGGCTGGAACTGATCGGACGCATCGGCGAAGCGCTCAAGGCTGCGAAGGCGCAGAGCCCGGACGCGAGCGTGCCGGAGGCGAAAGCGCAGGCCATGGTGGAGTTTCTGGCTGCGTTTGCGGGGGCGCAGGGGAACCTGACCTTGCCGCAGCGCAAGGGCGTGCTGGACACGTTGGGAAGGATCGTGCAGACGCCTCAGCAGGAGGTGGAGTACCGGCTGCTTTTGATCGACTATCTCCGGCAGGCGGAGCGGCCGCAGGAGGCTGTGGCGCAGGTGCAGCATGTGCTGGGCGATGCGACGCTGGCGTCGCAGCCGGTGACCCGGGGGATGATGAGCCAGCGGGCGGAATTCTGGGCGAGGTCCGTGCTGGCGGCGCTGATCGACGAGCATGGCCCCGGGGTGTATGCGGCGTTTGAGGCGCAGGCCAAGAGCCTGCTGGATGCGCAGGTGCTTTCGGGATCGCCTGATCCGGATGCGTGCCAGAGAATCGCCGAGCGGTTTCCGTTTGCGCAGGTGACGCCTCGCGCGCTGTACATGGCCGGGGTGGGGAAGATGGCGCGTGATCCCTCGACAAGCACAAGGCTGTTGGCCCGGGCTTATCTTCTGGGCAAGCGGACGGAGGACATGGAACTGATCCTCAGCAAGCTGGTGGATGTGAATCTCCGGCTTAACCAGCAGACCCGGGCGATCGGGTGGCTGCGCAGGGCGCAGCGGGAGTATCCCGGGATGATGCTTTACCGGCAGGAAGTGAAGATCTCCCCGGAAGCGTGGATTGCGCATTTGCAGGAGCGCCAGGACCCGGGAGAAACCAGCAAGGCGGGCCTGCGGGAGATGCTGCAACCGGTGCAGTTCCAGGGAATGCTGCTGCCGGAACCGATTGAATCCCTGGACCGGGAATCCATCAGCGGGCGTTACATCACGGCGGTGGAGCGGTCGATGCTTTCGGTGATTCATCCCACGACTCTGGCGAGAAACCAGCCGCAGACGATCCAAGGGATGGCCGGGCCGGTGGCGCTGGTGTTTCAGGACAGCGACAGGCTGTGCGTGTGGATGCCGGCGGTGAGGCGGCTGGTGTTTTTCGGCGTGGGCGATCTGCTGAGCCTGATGCCGGGGCCGGATCTCGACATCAACCTGGTGCTGGAATCCGCAGGCAATGATCAATCACGCCTGGAACTGATGACGCCGGAGCAGCGGGTGCTGGAGCCGATGCTCAACCCGCGGCGCCGGATGGCGCCGATGAACGGGCGGATGGTGATGCGTGATGAAGCGGTGCGCAATACGCCACGGTCGGAGTTCATCGGGGTGAACGATTCGGTGATCGTGGTGGCGGACAACAACGGCCGGGTATGCGCGGTGGACCGGTCGACGGGCGAGGTGGCATGGAAAGCGCTTTTGCCGATGGAGCAACTGGAATCGCTTTCCATGTCGTCGGATGCGGTGGTGCTCAAGGGTGTGCTGGGGCGGTTTAAGACCGATGAGCAATCCGGAGTGGTGGTGGTGCTGGACCCGCTGACGGGTGAGCAGCGCATGCCGGTGGTGGAGACGCAAGGGACGATTCCCTGGGCGGGGGTGACGGGGGACGGCTACCTGGCGTACATGTCCAACGGGCAGGTGGTGAGCCGGCCGGTGAAGGCGGGGGCGCAGGTGAAACGGATGGCGATCTCACGGCTGGGGACGCGCGCGTTTTTCGCGGCGACGGCGTCGAGCGTGCTGATACAGGAAGGCCCGGCGACGCTGGCGATGTTTGATCCCGCGGCGGCACAGATCACCGGGCGGGTGAGCATTCGCCCCAGTGACGAGCGCGAGCCGGTGCAGGCGGTGCCGATGGGCAAGGGCTGGCTGGCGTGGATGAAGGGCGGGATGGTGGCGCTTGACCGGACGGGTAATGTGCTCTGGAAAGCGCACGAAGACTATGGCAACAAGCCCTGGGCGGGGGTTCGGGTAATGCCTAATCAAGTGTTGGCGATACGTCCCGTGGACAGCGTGGAGCCGCAGCAGGGGGCGGCGATGCCGGTGTTTGGGCTGGTGCCGGGCGGTGCGGAAGGCGGCGCGGGGCAGGCGCTTTATGTGAAGATCGGTTTTGTGGAAGGCAAGGTGGCGCCCAACGGGCAGCAGGAGATCGAGTTTAAGGCCCGGGTGACGCTCAACGGGGGGCGGATGGTTTGGCTGACGGGTACGGCGCAGGGGCACGTGTCGGCGACGACGGAGGACAAGGAGGCCAAGGTGAAAGAGGCGTTCATGGCGGGGGCCGCGGGCAATGCGGAGCTTGGGCCGGTGTTGAATCCGGCGGGGGGCAAGCAGGCGACGACGATATTCTCAATCGAGCCGGTTCGCGGGGATCGGCCGATGGCGTATGGGGGGCTGATGTACGAGCTGCTGTCGTATGAATCAAGCACGGGGCGGCTGGTGGGCAATCGTGTGCTGGGGCCGCTGAAGGAGCCTGTGGACCCCGAGACTTGGCTGATGAGCAACGACCGGTTGTTTATGGACAAACAACGAACGATTGGTGAGGACGGTGTGATGAATCGGTTCAACCGGCAGCAACTCATGAACCTGGAAGAGGATTTTTGACGTGTGGTTTGTTTCCACCGTGCTTCCCCAAAGGTTGTTTAAACGTAAAGGCATGGAAACAGGCCATTTTTCGCCAGAGAAAAAATATACGTGTATTTCCGGGATATTTTGAGCAGGGGGCTGGCGTTGCAAGGGGCACATCGGGTATAGTTGTATAGTTAAGCCTGTTGATTCGAGGCGCGTTACGCCCAATTTTGGGTACCCGCTAACCTTGAAAGCAAGCTGAATCGCCCGTCGTTTCGGGCTCTTTCGCATCGGTCCCGAAAGTATTGACAGGGCTGAATTCGTCTCTCTTGGAGCATTGAAATGGGTAAGAAACTGTACGTCGGTAACCTTCCTTACAGCATCGACAACGCTGGTCTGGGCGATCTGCTCGGCCAGTTCGGTTCGGTGCAGAGCGCGGAAGTCATCATGGACCGCGACACGGGCCGCAGCAAGGGCTTCGGCTTCGTCGAAATGTCCTCTGACTCCGAAGCCCAGGCAGCGATCGCTGGCCTGTCCGGTAAGG
This sequence comes from uncultured Phycisphaeraceae bacterium, assembly GCA_964542875.1. Lineage (GTDB taxonomy): Bacteria > Planctomycetota > Phycisphaerae > Phycisphaerales > Phycisphaeraceae > CAZGOM01. Next base: position 17,654 of record CAZIWA010000049.1, on the reverse strand, counting down.
AACACGGCGGTCGCGCCCTGACTGTCAACGAAGCTAAGCCCCGGGAACAGCGTTCCGGTGGCGGCGGCGGTGGCTACGGCGGCGGCGGCGGCGGCCGTGGTGGTTACGGCGGCGGCGGTGGTGGCGGCGGTGGCCGTCGCGACCGGTATTAATTGATCTTCGGCGCAAGCCGAGTCAGTTAGCCAAGCGAAAAATAAAAGGGAGAGTCGTTGCAAGACGGCTCTCTCTTTTTTTTGCGTTGGGGGGGGAGAAGAAGTCCCGAGTCCCGAGTCCCGAGTCCCGGGTCTAGAGTTCAGAGTTCAGAGTCGAGAGTCGAGAGGAAGAGTTGAGATTAGAGTTTTAGAGTGTGTAGTTGATAAGAGCGAAGGTTAACCACGAAGGCTCCAAGGGCACGAAGAAGCATGGGCTAAAAATCGAGCAGGAAGAAGACATGCTCACGAAGACGAGAGCATGGCACAGCTACAGGAGAGTTTTTTGAGGGAAGCTGAACCAAGTCAGGCTTTACGGCCCATCCAGGGGACGTCGTCGAGGCCTTCATTATGGTTGGCGCGGCGGGCAAGGGCGAAGAGAAGGTCGCTCAAACGGTTGAGATAGATGAGGACGGCTGGGGTGACATCTTCTTCCTGCGCGAGTGCGATGGTGATGCGCTCGGCGCGGCGGCAGATGCTGCGGGCCAGGTGAAGACGGGAGGCGAGTTCGCCGCCGCCGGGGAGGATGAAGAACTTCATTTCGGGAAGGCGCTCGACGGCCTGATCGATCATGGCTTCGATCTCTTGGACGCGGTGCTGCTCAAGGCGGATGATGTTGCCGGCGCGGGCGTCAATGGGCGTAGCGAGGTCTGCGCCGATCTCAAAGAGGCGGTCCTGGACCTGGATGAGGGGGTTGGTGATGGTGGGGAAATTGCTGCCTGCGCGGGCGAGGCCGATGGCGCTGTTGGTTTCATCCACGGCACCAATGGCTTCGATACGGAGGGAGTTTTTAGCAACGCGCTTGCCGCCGAAGAGGCCGGTGGAGCCGTCGTCGCCGGTTTTGGTGTAGAGCTTCATGGAAGAGAAGGTACAAGGAACAGGGTGCAGAGTACAGAGTACAGGGTACAGAGTCAGGGCAATCGCATTTGAAGTATTCGATGGCCTATGCGTTCGGGTTGCCGGGGGGCTTTGAAAACGTCAATACCCTCCAAGGTGAATGCCATTTTGATACATGGACATGACTTGCGGCCACTCATTGACACCCGGCAACCCACAGCCCAACAACCCGGACGCATGGGATATTCGTCAAATGCTCTAGAAAGTAGACGGATGCCAGCTGACGAAAGGTAGACATGCCCACGCGGACGAGAGCATGGCACAAGGTGCAGAAAAACAAACCGGCGATTGGGATCGCCGGTTTGTGTGGGCTGAGGTTTGGGATGGGAGATTACTTGAGGAGTTCATCGAGCTTGGCCTGCATGGCGTCGGCCCAGATCTGGTAGCCCTTGGTGTTGGGGTGGAGCGCATCGGGCATGACCTCTTTAGAGAGGGTGCCATCGGTTTCAAGGAATGACTTGGAGATGTCGAGATAGAAAGTTTTCTTGCCGTCGTCGAGCTTGGCGATTTCGGTGTTGACGTCTGCGAGTTTTGTGCGGATGCCGGAGGGCTTGCCCTTATCGTCGACGGCGGCTGCGCCGCGTGGGAAGACGCCAAGGAGGAGGAGCTTGGAGTTGGGGAGTTTTTCGTTGATTTTCTTGACGATGGCGGTGACGCCAGCGGCGATGTCTTTGGAGTTGCTGGAGGAGGAGTTGTTGGTGCCGATCATGAGCACGACGACTTTGGGGGAGATGCCGTCGAGCTCACCATTTTCGATGCGCCAAAGGACGTGTTCGGTGCGGTCGCCGCCGATGCCGAAGTTTGCGGCGTCGAGTTTTGCGTAGCGTTCGGTCCAGATGGCTTTGCCGTGACCACCCCAGCCCTGTGTGATGGAGTCGCCGAGGAAGAGGACGCCGATGGGTTTTTCCTTGCGCTTAAGGAAAGATTCGTGGGTGGCTTGGAAGCCTGGCTGGATTTTGCCGAAATTGGGGTTGGGTTCGTTGGTTTTGGTGAAAGGGTTGGGGTCGATTTTGGGGTAAGCGACGTCAGGCTTGACGGCCTTGATGGTGTCCATGATTTTTTGCTGCTCAGGTGTGAGCGGCGGCCTGGCGGGCTGAGTGGCTGCGGGCTTGGCGTCGGGTTTTGCTTCCGGATTGGCGGCGGGCTTGGGGTCTGCCTGCGCCATCAGGAGGGAGGCACCGGCGGTGAGGGCCAGGGCGGCCAGAAGGGTGGATCGGGTGAATGTGTTGGAAGGCATCGGGGGCTCCATGTGGTGTTGGGACGATGTTTAGACGGTGAAGAATAGCTTTGGTTCCGGGGGGATGTCCATTGAAGAGGAAGATGGTTTGGGGGTTGGTCCCGCGGGCAAGACATGCCGCGCGGACGAGAGCATGGCACGCAAGATGGGATTGATTACAATATTTGCCCCTATGCAACGGACCACCGATATTAACGTCACTGGCACCATCAAGCTGATCTCTCCCAAGGATCTGATGGCTCAGTATGCGATGACCGAAAAGGCCAACCAGACGGTTGTGAAATCGCGCAAGGCGATTCAGGACGTGCTGGCCGGGAAGGACACGCGGCTGATGGCGGTGGTCGGGCCTTGCTCGATTCACAACGTGGACCTGGCGCTGGAGTATGCGGCGCGGTTCAAGAAGCTGTCGGACAAGGTGGGCGACAAGCTGATGCTGGTGATGCGGGTGTATTTTGAGAAGCCGCGGACGACGGTGGGCTGGAAGGGGCTGATCAACGATCCGCATTTGAACGACTCGTTTGATATCCATACGGGATTGAAGCTGGCGCGGAAGCTGCTTTTGGATGTGGCGGAGATGGGCGTGCCCAGCGCGACGGAACTGCTGGAACCGATCACGCCGCAGTACATTGCAGATTTGCTTTCGTGCGCATCAATCGGCGCGCGAACGACGGAATCGCCGACGCACCGGCAGATGGCTTCGGGATTGTCGATGCCGGTGGGCTACAAGAACGGGACCGACGGCGGCTTGCAGGTGGCACTGGATGCGATGACTGCGGGGAAGAGTTCGCACAGCTTTTTGGGGATCGACGAAGACGGGGCGACGTGCATCGTGAACACGAAGGGGAACCCATGGGGCTTTTTGATCCTGCGCGGCGGACGTGCGGGTCCGAATTTCTCGAAGGAGAACATCGAGGAAGCGGGCAAGAAGCTGGAGGCTTCGAAACTGAACCATCGGCTGGTGGTGGACTGCTCGCACGCCAATTCGGAGAAGGACCACAAGAAGCAGGCGGCGGTGTGGAACAACCTGATTCAGCAGAGCATCGATGGGCGGCATGCGCTGTGCGGGATCATGCTGGAGAGCAACCTGAACGAGGGGAACCAGAAGATTCCCGCGGACCTGTCGCAGCTTAAGCCGGGTGTGAGCGTGACGGATGCGTGCATCGGGTGGGAAGAGACTGAGGCGCTGATTCTGGATGCGCATAAGAAGCTCAAGTAAGAGTTGAGTTGATAAGATTCGGGCGATGAACCAGCAACCGGGTGAGGAAAGCGTGGAGAGAGAGGCGATCCTGCCCCGGATGGACGGGGAGGGGCGTTTTGCTTGCGATATCGCGTGCTGGTCCTGTGGTTACAACCTGCGGGGCGTGGATGGGCGCGGGGGCGTGTGCCCCGAATGCGGAGCGGGGGTGGAGAAATCGCGGAAACGGTATACGCAGTTCTGGTTTGGGGAGGGGTGGCTGAAGGGGCATCTGATCGGGCGGCTATGCGCAAGCAGCGTCATGATGGTGATGCCGATTTCGCTGGGGCTGGAAGTGTTTCGTGAGATCGTACTGGGGAGGGCGTATTCCTTTTGGGGAACGCAATTTGCGCTGTGGCTAGCCGGGTTTGCGGTGGCTGGAGTGGGGGTGGCTTTGAGGACGGCGCCGATCAGGGGCGGGGGGGCTAAGGGAGGGGGTGGGTGGCTGCAGGCGTGGGTGATTGCAGTGGGGTGGACAATATTGACAGCTGGTTTTGTGTTGTGGGTATTGATGCAGGCTGACATGATGAGGGGGGATGGCGATGGGAGCTTAATGCTGTGGACGGTGGTGGGGACGTTCATGGGAGGGTCGTGGATCGCGCAGATCGGTGCGGTGTGGGGGATGCTGAAACAGTGCGCTGTGTTGGGGCGGGAGAAACCGGCATGGTGGCTGAAACTGGCGTATCTGCCGGTGCCGCTGTTTATGGCCGCGCTGGTGATGGGTGTGGTGGTGGTATTGGATCAACTGCATTTGCGGGATCATTTTCCTTTGTTCGTGGGGGTGATAATCGCAGCGATGCTGATGGGAACGATGCCGATGGTGGTGCTGGGGAAGCTGATGCAAACTTCCGGGGCGCTGGTGGACGAGGCTGTACACGCGCGGCTGGCGGCGCGTGGGGATGGGAGTGTGCCGGAGGGAGTTGGGGATGGGCCGGTGTTTTGGATGTGGATGCAGAAGCGTTTGGCGAAGCGGAGTGAGCGACGGCTGGCGAAGAGGATAGGGAAAGCGGGCTTGGTGAAATGAATTGATATACGAGTTGGGTTGAAATGTGGGTTAGAAGGTGGGTGGTAAGTGTGTGATGATGTCGACATTTGTGGGTTTGGGGCGGTTTGGGGAATCTTCACGGATTTCTCATTGCAAACCAATGAAACGCTAAGTATCGTGTGTGGGTGGTACGTGGGTTTGCTTGCTTTTCCGGGCGACCATGTCGTTGTTGCCGGTAAAACCCCAGGGAACGAGAGAGCCCTTTCCGAGGTCTATAGGCGTGAACACAAACCCATTAGAAATCATGGGATATCAAGTGCTTGGCACGTTGGGTCAAGGGGCCCGAAGCACTGTCTATTCCGTGAAAGATTCCAAAGAGCAGTTGTATGCGCTTAAGCGCGTGATTAAATCCAAGCCTGAGGATCAGCGGTTTGTTGACCAGGCGATCACGGAGCATGAGGTGTGTACGAAGCTGGATCATCCGACGATCCGCAAGAGTCATAAGTTGTTGTACCAGAGGCAGTTCCTTCGCGTGAAGGAAATTTATGTGGTGATGGAGCTGGTGGATGGGACGCCGCTGGAGGACATGAAGTTCAGCAGCATGATGGAAGTGTGCAAGATTTGCCAGCACATCGCGACCGGGCTGATTCACATGCATAAGGTGGGTTTTGTGCATGCGGACATGAAGCCGCGGAACGTGTTGATCACGGCGCGGAATCAGGTGAAGATCATCGATTTTGGTCAGAGCTGCCGATCGGGGACGGTGAAGGAGCGGATTCAGGGGACGATCGACTTTATTGCGCCGGAGCAGGTGAAGCGCGAGGAGATTACGCCGCGGACGGATATTTATAACTTCGGTGCGACGATGTACTGGTTGTTGACGGGGCGGTTTGTGCCTTCGGCGTATTCAAAGAATGTTGTTTCGTCGGAGACACAGGGCGCGGTATCCAAGCGGGCGGAAGAGCCGTTTAAGCCGCCGCGGGAGTACAACGCTGCGGTACCGCCGGCATTGTCGATGCTGGTGATCGACTGTGTGCGGGATAATCCGGCGGATCGGCCTGACAGCATGCAGTCGGTGTACGAGCGTTTGAACTTTGCGATCATGCAGGTGTCGGCGGATGCGAAGCTGATGGATCCTTCGGCGGTGAAGCCGTCGAAGAAGGGTGATTCGGCGGACCTGGATCTTTCGGATATTGAAGCGGAGCTGGACAAGCGTGCGAATGAAAACATGCGCGGGCAGCGGCCTGGGCGATGACAGGCAGCCCCGGGGGTTCTGGCAGCGTGGCGAGCACGGGTGTGACGCGGGCTGGTCCTGCGGGTGAACCTTTTGATGATTCTTTGACTGTGCGCGGCATTGGGCCGGGTGCGTGGCTGCTTTGCGCGGGGGTTTTGGGATTGGCGCTGGGGCAATGGGTGGTGGCGCCGATTTGGTGGTTGACGGCGGCGATGGTGTGTCCGTGGGCGCTTGCGTTGGGCGGAAAAAGACTGGCGCATCGGTGGGGATGGTGGGGGTTATTGATAGGTGTGGTGTGCCTGCATGGAGGGTGGGCAGGGCTGGTGGCGCATTGGGAGGATGACCGGCCGGGGATTGAAGCATTTGTTGATCGACCGGGACATGCCGAGCGGGGGCATATCACGCGGGTGGAAGGAGTGGTGACGGGCGCGGTGCGGCATGTGCCGACGGATGACGGGGTATTTACGGAGTTTGGGCACAGGCCGCCGGGGACGCGGTTTGTGATGGACGTGGACCGTGTGTGGACGGCAGAGGGGCCGGTGAGGACGCGGGGGCGTGTGCTGGTTTCCATTGGGGGCGTGGATGAGCGGCTGGAGACGGGGCAGCGGCTTGGGGTGCGGGGGTGGTTGATGGGAGAGCGAGAGGCGGAGAATCCCGGTGAGGGGATGGATGGTTTGGGGCGGTTTGGAATGATGGGGCGGGTGCATGTGAGCCGGGAGGGGAATGTGGAGGTGTTGGCTCAGGCGGTGCGGGGAGGCGGGGGATGGCGGGATGGATTGAAGGCGCGTGCGGATGAAGCGTTGATGCGGGGGATTGATGGGGAATCTCCGGCGGGGAGGCTGACGCGAGCGCTGATTATCGGGATGCGGGACGAGAGGCTTTATGAGATCAGCGAGCCGTACCGGAAGACGGGGTTGTTCCATTTACTGAGTATTTCGGGGGCGCACCTTTCGATCCTGTTGGGGTTGGTGTGGGTTTTGGGGAGGGGGGTGTTTGCCAACCCGGCATCCACGGTGTGGCTGGTGTTGGGCGTGCTGGGGTGCTATCTGCTGGTGCTGCCTGAGGAGGTGCCCATTGTGCGGGCGTCGATCATGGTGGCGGGGTTGTGTTTTGGGGACTTGCTGGCGCGGCGGCTGGGGGCGTCGATGGGGCTTTTGATGAGCGCGTGGTTGATCCTGCTGGTGCGGCCGGATGAGGTGACGAACATCGGGTTTCAATTGAGCTATGCGGGTGTGATGGCGCTGCTTTGGCTGACGGGGCCGGTGGAGGGGTTGATCAAGAACGTGATGCGGTTTGGGCGCGCGACTCCACTGATGCCACCGCCACCTGCGCAAGGGGTGAAGCGATGGTTGCTGACAGCGGGACGGTATGTGCGGCTGATCGTGGCAGCGGATCTGGCGGCGTGGCTGGGGACGCTGCCGGTGTTGGCGTTTGGCTTTGGGGTGGTGAATCCGTTGGGGTGGTTATGGTCATTGATTTCAGCGCCGGTGGTGACGGCGGTGCTGGTGTTGGGATTTTTGAAGATGATTCTGGGATTGGTGTTGCCTGGGTTGTCGGTGTGGCTGGCACCGGTGGTGTCCTGGCTGGCGGGGGCGTTGAATACAGGGGTGGGATGGGCGGGGGATGTGTGGGGCACGTCGGTGACGTTGGGAATGCCGAGCGGGGCCTGGATGGTGGGGGCGGTTGCGGTGCTGGTGGCGCTGGGGATGAGGCGATTTGATGGGATGCCAGTGCGGTTGGGTCTATGTCTGAGTGTGATGGCGATCTGGCTGGGGATGGGGCGGGTGCCGGATGAGAGGCAGTGGGATGTGCCGGTGAAGGGAGCGCGGCTGGAGATCGGCTCAGTGAGTGTGGGGAGCGGAAGCTGTCTTTATGCGCGGGCGTGGGGGGAGGATGGGAAAGCGGGGGGCGTGCTGGTGTTTGATGCGGGATCGTCGAGTTTTGGGCGTGTGGGGAAGCATCGGATTTTGCCGGCGTTTGAGGCGCTTGGGATTAAGCGGATCGATACGCTGGTGATTTCGCATGCCGATCTGGATCATTTTTCAGGGGTGGTGGATTTGGCGGATGGCATGCCGATCGGGCGGGTGGTGATGACGCGGTACATGTTGGAAGAAGCGCGAAACAAGAAATGGGGGACAGAGGCGGTGCTGGTGCGTGAATTGGAGAAGCGGGGGATCGCGATGTTTTTGGTGGAGCGGGGAGAGAGTGTGACCGCCGGGGAAGTGAAAGGGGAGGTGCTGTGGCCGGTGGGGGGATTGAAGGGTTGGGCGACAAATGATTTGTCGGTGGTGATGAAGATTAGAAGTGGCGGGCGGACGGTGCTTTTTTGCGGGGATTTGCAGGAGAAGGGAATCGAAGGATTGGAAAAGCTTAAGGAGAACGTGAGGGCAGACATCGCGGAACTGGCGCACCATGGGGGCGTGGTGAAAAAGTCTGGGCAGTGGCTGGTGGACGTTTCGCCGGGGGTTGTGATTCAGTCTTCAGGGGCGGCGAAGCTGGTGAACGACCCATGGCCTGAATTGCTGGAAGTGACAAAGAGCCAACGGCTGGCGACGGGGCGGAATGGGTTTGTGCGGGTATGGGTAACGGCTGATGGGCGGATGGTGACGGAACGGTTTAAAGGGGAAGGGGTGGCGGGGTGGGAGCCGGAAGAGGAGGATTGAAGCAGAATTTTTACAAGATTCGCCAGATTTTGAAGAGGCATTAACAACGAGGGGTTGGGTGCGGATTGGGGGGTGTGAAAGTGAAAGCCCAGGGCGGTTTGCCCTGGGCTTTTGAATTTGGCGTGCTATTTGGCGGGCGGATTAATAAAGGGCGGAGCCGCCTTTGGCTTTATTGCCAGCGGCGGTGAGGGCGGTTTTGAGCTCGGTGAGCTTCTGGGGGGCGAGGGTGCGGATGAACCCGACATCAGCGCCGCCGACGATGATCTGGTAGCCCATTTCACGGGCGAGGGCGGCGGCTTCGCCCGTGGGGGCGACGATGCCGGCGAACTTGCCGGCGTCGCGGGCGGCCTTGGCGGTGGTGCGAGCGGCTTCCTGAAGGGGTTTGCTTTCGGTGAGGCCGGTATTGATGGGGATGCCCATTTGCAGTTTCATGTCATCAGGGCCGAAGAAGAGGGCGTGGAGGCCTTCGATCTTGGCCATGTCGGCGGCGTTTTGGACGGCTTCGACGGTCTCGATCTGGCAGACGACCATGAGTTCGCGCTGGGTGTAGTAATCGCGGCCGTAGAGGTCGATGGGGCGGCGTCCGCCGTAGGAGCGGGTACCCTTGGGGGGGAAGGTGAGGGCGCTGACGATGGCCCTGGCTTCGTCAACGGTGTTGACGATGGGGATCATGAGTGCGGAGGGGGAGATGTCGGCCATGGGGCCGAGGATGCCGGGGTGATGTCCGGGGACGCGGAGGAGGGTTTCGATGCCGTGGAGCTGGGACATGACGACGGCGTTGTAGAGGTTTTCGTAACCGAAGCTGCCGTGCTGGCCATCAATCCACATGAAGTCCCAGCCTTTGTACATGACTTCGATGACGCCGGGCGCGGGGAGTGCGTTGCAGACGCCCAGGAGTGTTTCACCGGCGCGGAGACGGGAGAGGAATTTGTTTTCGGATTCGGACATTGTGACCTCGTTTGGGGGGTGTTATAACACCCTTAAGGTAACGGGTGGGCCGCTGAAGATTTCAGGAGGGGCCAGCGATTGGGCGAAGGGCGCGACTGACTGCGGGTCAGGGGACAGGAAGCCGGATGTCCTGATTATTGAGGAGGCCACTGAGCCTGCATCGGAAGGCTGGCAGTTGTGACGCAACCAGGCCCTTGGTGCGATCGCCAAGAAGATTGTGGTTGACGATCATGGTGTTCGTGGGCAGTTTTGTGCCTTGAATCCACTGGGAAGAATCCGTGGGTACCTGTGTGTAGAGGGTGTGGTCGAACGCTGCGAAATCCGGGACTGAGCCGTCGTGAACGTGGGTCGTGGGGAAATAGAGGGATTTGGGATCGCTGGCGTGAAATGTGAGCGCCATGGGGTGGATTTGAGCATCGCCCGCTTGGAGTTGAAAGACTGCAAAGGCGTAATCCGCGTAAGCAGGTAAGTGATTCCAGACTTCATCGGGGAGGCGAAACGAGGGATCCAGGCGGGGGGAGTCAGCGAGGGAGGGGACCAGGGAAGCGTCGAAGTTCCCGACCTGTTGGACGGGCAGCGGCATCGAGAGGGACGCCGAAACCGGGCCGTTGCTGCTTCGGGAGCGCGGCCTGGGTGGGAACATATTGTCCATGTCGTCAAAGAATCTGGGGTATTTGGAAAGATCGACGAACTGGACTGGATCGCTGGCTGCCTTGTTTACGGGAAGGGGCAGAATCATGGCCACATCTGAGGGGGAGGCCAGGTGCATTTCATAGACAAGGGACTGAAGATGCCCCGTCATGCTGGCGAAGATGCGGGTTTGGGAGACATGGGAGATGTGGCCGGAAAAAATGCACATGCATTGGTTCCAGGGAAGTATTTGTATCGCCGCACCGTGAGCAGATCAGAAGATACATCGTCTCGAATGGAAGGGAATCACCACAAATCGGAGGGGATGGCGGTTTCGACTTTTTCCTGAGTGGCTTTGTTCATCTGGGGGTTGAAGTCGAGGCCGGTGAGATTTTCGATCTGGCGGACGGAGGTGAGGAACATCTGGAGGTTTTCGCCGCCTTTGACTTCCTGGGGGATGAGGAAAGTGATGGCGCGGGGTGCGCCGTTGTCTTCATCAATGAAGGTTTTATAGAAGCTGGCGGGGATGGTGACGCCGCCGGGGAGGGCGCGATTTTTGTCTTCGAATACGGGGCCGGTGGTGACCCAGATTTCCTCGAAGTTGACGGAGAGTTTTTCGAGCTCGATGTCTTCGAGCTTGGCCCATGTGCCGCGGTTTAGTTCGGGCTTTTGGGGAACGATGTTGCTCATGAGAAAGGTTTCGTCCTGAGCATCGGGTCCGTAGAGAAGGCCGATGACACGGCTGGGGGCCATGTGGCCGCGGTCGTAGCCGGTTTTGGTGTAGTCGGCGGTGGTGACATTGGACTGGGTGCGGGAATCGGCGATGAATTTATCAGAGCGTTTTGGGGCTTTACCGGGGGTGACGCGAAAGACGCGGTAGGAGACCCAGAGGGGATCACGGCGGCGGTCAGAGTAGCCGACCATGTAGGCTTTGTTGGTGAGGATTTCGACGGGGCTGTCGGATTTGGCTTTGGGAGCACCCGCGTAGGTGAAAAAGTGGGGGTCGTTGGAGGGGCGGGAGGCGCCGATGGAGCCGGGGATGGGTTTGGCGGGGGTCGGCTTGGAGACGGCGCCCGAGGGCTGGGAAGGCGGCTCCGCGGGCGTGGTGGGGCCTGAAGGGGTATTGGCGGGCCATTTGGGCCAGGAAAAACCTTTGCCGTCTTTGTTGAAGACGAGTTGCCACACGAGGAGGCCGACGAATGCGATGACGATGAGGCAGAGGAGGACACGGGTGAAGGTGCCGCCGCGGTGACGGGAGAATGAATGGTGTTCAGGCGGATTGTTTTTGGACACGGGATACCTCGGGTCGATGTTGTGTTTATCGGCAGGATGAGGGGTGGGGGATGAAGAAGTCCTGCGTCCTGTGTCCTGCGTCTTGCGTCGAGGAGGAGAAGTTAAGAAAGCAGAGGTCACGGAGAAAGAGGTCGGGAAGTTTGGAGAGGATTTGGGCAGGATGTCTGAATCAGGGGCGGGGGGCGTTGGAGCCGAGTTCTTCGCGGAGAGAGGCCGCGAGGTTTTTATGGTCGGTTTCGGTGAGGAGGGGGGTGGCTTCGTCAAGGATGGCACGGGCCTTGTCGGGCTGGTTGAGGTAGCGGAGGTAGAGGATGGTGAGCATGAGCTGGATCTGGCTTTTGTCGGGGTCGGCCTTGTAGGTGTCGAGGAATCGCTCGTAGGCCTGGGCGGCTTGCGCGTGTTTGTGGGTGGAGAAGAAGTGGTTTGCCAGATCGTGCTGGGTCTGGCGGGTGAGGGTCTGGCCAGGGTCGATGGTGAGGAGGCGAAGGTAAAGGTCGCAGGCGGCATCAAAATCCTGGGCCTGGGCCTTTTTACTGATTTGGGCGCGGAGTTGGAGAATTTGTTCTTTTTCAGACGATGTCGGGTTATTGGCAGCAACGCCGGTGATATCCGGCGGGCTGTTTAGCCAAGGGCGTTTGCCGGATTGGTTTACGCGTCGGAACTCCTGGCGGCGGCGATACTGGGTGATCATGTGGAGGAGGTCGTTGTGACTGGTGGGGATGATTTTGAGTTTGAGGAGTGTGAGGCCGAGGAGGATGCCAAAGATGTAGCCGCCGAGGTGGGCTGTGTAGGCGACGCTGAATGCGCCGTGCGCGGAGCGGATGCTGAGGACGGTCATGATGAGGTCGATGCAGAAGTAGGTGAGGATGAGGGTGAGGCCGGTGACTTCCAGGACGCCCATGGTGACATAGAAGAAGTAGACGACGCGGACGTTTGCGTTGGGCAGGAGGGCGAGGAAGGCGCCTGTAACGGCGCAGACTGAGCCTGAGGCACCGATAACGGGTGCGCTGCTGGTGAGGATGTGGGCCAAGCCGGCGAAGGAGCCGCCGACAAGGTAAAGGGCGAGGAAGGCGAAGTGGCCGAGCTTGTTTTCAAGCGGGCGGCCAAAGGCAAAAAGAAAGACCATGTTCATGACGAGATGCATGATGCCGGCGTGAGCAAACTGGTAGGTGAAAAGCTGGTACCAGACGAAGCCGGGGTTTTTCAGGGGCATCCAGGTGGGGCATTGCCACTGATAAAAAGCGAAGCGGTCGAGGGAGGGGCTATCGAGGTCGATGTTCTGATTTTGAAGAGAATCCGGAAGGATGCGAACATTGTCGTGGAGCAGGAAAAAGCAGAGCGCAGTGATCACTATGATCGCGTAGGTGCACCAGGCTTCGCGCCTGATGGGTTCATCTGTGCCGATTGGAAAGAACATCTCAAAAAGCTTCCCACGTTGCTTTCGGAGATAAGGATATGCGAATGGCGGGTGAGATGACAATCATTGCGCGGTGAAGGGGAAAGTTCGCACGTGTTGACAACAGGATTTCCAGAAGATGGGGGGATTCGAGTTCTGGGTATTGGGTTCTGGAGTGAGGATGGTTTATAAGCCGTAGGTATCGGCGATGGAAAGGGCGTATTGGTAGGCGTTTCCATAGTCGGTGTTGTATGCGCCGTTCTGGTAGGGCATATAGGTGGCCCAGGCGATGTTGGGATCGCGCATCCAGTTTGCGCTGCCATCGAAGAAGGACCGGTTATAGCCCTGGTAGCCGGAACTTGCGAAATGGGTGAAGCGCTTGATGTTGTCGGTGGGGCGCACGGAGGAACAGGCGTCCATCATGAGCATACGTTTGGGGAAGAAGTCGATGCTCCATTTGGTGGCGCCGCCGGCGTTTTGATTTGCGGGGATGCCGACCATGGCGCCGTTAACAGTGCCGAGTGCGCGGTAGACATAGGAGCTGCCGGTGACGGAGATGTCGCCGATAGGCCGCCAGCGGTTGGTTTCGGCGGGTTTGAAATAGACATTAGGTCCGCTGCCTACGCCGGCGGTGGAGCCATTAAAGGAATACTTGCGTTCAGCAGGGCACCAGAATGCGCGGAGTCCGGCGTTGGTGTAGGGGATGAAGTCGGTGGCCATGAGGAGGCCCATGCCGCCCCAAGCGTATTCCTGTTTGACGAGATCGGTGTCTTCGAGAACGGCGCTTGAACCCTTGTCGTTGCGGATGGCGTTGGAGGCTTCCCATTGCCAGTTAGCGCCGTTGGGATTGCTGCTGGGGACCAGGCGATAAGGGCCGCGGGACGGATTGACGCCATTGGCGTTATGGACATTGGGGGGGATGCGGCTTTTGTATGCGGAGGCGTAGTTGGCGACAGCGATGGCGGTCTGGCGGAGATTGGACTGGCAGGCTGTTTTGTAGGTGATTTCCCGGGCGCTGGAGAGTGTGGGAAGCAGGACGGAGACGAGGATGCCGAGGATGGCGATGACGACGAGAAGTTCGACGAGAGTGAAAGCTTTGGCGGGTTTAAGCGGGTTATAGCGTTTCATGGCGGTTTCCTGATTGACGTCTCGATTGGATCAGCGGCACGGGGTCGAGATTGAGGCAGATATGGGTCGGGTAACGCTGAAATGGGCAGAAAATGAATAGGAGGGCATTCGCATGGCATTTTGTGCGAAGCTTGTCCGCGATTGGTTATAACAAATGCAGGTTGATCTTCCAAGGTGAAATCTTGATCTGCTGAAAAAAGAGTGAAAAATGAAAACAACCGCACGAGGAGTGCGGTTGTTTTTGAAGTTTGATTCAGCTTGAGGCTGAGGATTAGATTTCGACGGGCTTGAGCCAAGGCATGAGGCGGCGGAGCTGCTTGCCGGTGACTTCGACGGGGTGGTTCTGGTCCTTGGCCTTTTGTTCCTTGAACCACTTGAAGCCGTTGGCGTAGTCATCGCGGAAGGCCTTGGCGAACTTGCCTTCCTGGATGTCGGCCAGGACTTGCTTCATGACCTTCTTGGTTTCGGGGGTGATGATCTTGGGGCCGGTCCAGTAGTCGCCGAACTCAGCGGTGTTGGAGATGGAGAAGCGCATGTAGTTGAGGCCGCCGCGCTCGATGAGGTTGATGATGAGCTTGAGTTCGTGGGCGACTTCGAAGTAGGCCATTTCGGGGGGGTAACCGGCTTCGATGAGGGTTTCAAAGCCAGCCTTGATGAGGGCGGAGAGACCGCCGCAGAGGACGGCTTGTTCGCCGAAGAGATCGGTTTCGCATTCGTCCTTGAAGGAACAGACGAGGATGCCGGAGCGACCGCCGCCGACGCCGATGGCCCATGCGAGGCCGAATTCTTTGGCTTTGCCCGATGCGTCCTGATAAACGGAGAGGATGCAGGGGACGCCGCCGCCGCGCTCAAATTCAGAGCGGACGGTGTGGCCGGGGCCCTTGGGGGCGACCATGATGACGTCGATGTCCTTGGGGGGAACGATGGTCTTGAAGTGGACGTTGAAGCCGTGGGTGGCGCCGAAGATCATGCCCGGGCGGAGGTTGGGCTTGATGGATTTTTCGTAGACTTCGGGCTGGACTTCGTCGGGCAGGGTCATGATGAACATGTCGCACTGCTTGATGGCGTCGGCGACTTCCATGGGCTTAAAGCCGTGCTCGATGGCGAGCTTGCCGTTGGCGGAGTCGGGGCGGTTTGCGACGATGACCTTGATGCCCGAGTCGCGAAGGTTTTGAGCATGGGCGTGGCCCTGGCTGCCGTAGCCGATGATGGCGACGGTTTTACCCTTGAGGGGGTTGAGGGAGCCGTCCTTGTCGTAGAGTTTTTCAACGGGCATGGGAGTCCTATCTGTAAAAGTGAGGTGGAATACTGTAGAAAAAGTGGGGTTGGGCGTCAAACTGTGAAGATGGGTTCTGGGTCTTGGGTTCTGGGTCTTGGGTAAGAGGGAGGATCGTTTGGCTTCTTGTGTCGTGAAGGGCAGGACCTGGATATCCGAAAAATGGCCGGTCGGGGAGCTGCCTTGGGTTTTAGCTTTGAACCCAGAACCCAGAACCCGGAACCCGGTTCGATCAGCGCCAGCTATTGTTGCCGGCGGGGATGACGTAGACGAAGGAGAATTGGGAGGGGGAGAGGATGGCCCAGCCTTCGGGGTTGTCGCGGACGGCGATGGGGCGGTAGTCGGTGAGGGGGTTGGAAGTGACTTTTTTCCAGGCGACGTGGCCGTCCCATGCGAGATTGTTTGAGCCGGAATCGCGGAGGATGGGCATGAGGTTGGGGATGACGATGGAGTCGGAAGCGTAGGCTGGGAGGATGCGCTTGGCGAGGCCACCGTCGGTGGTGTGGGGGTGGACGAAGCGGCCTGTGCCGCGTTCGTAGCCGATGGCGTCGGCCATGAGGGGTCGGACGCCGAAAGGATCCCAGTTTTTGCTGGAGTAGGCCCATGCGGTACCGGTGGAATCCAGGCCGCGACCTGCGGGGCCGGAGCGGAGATAAAGGATGGTGCCGGAAGCGTTTTTGGAGACGCGTCTGCCGCCGGTGTGGGCGGCGGAGATTTCATCAATGCCGTGGGGGGCGTAACCGAAACCGAGGTTGGTTTTGAGTCTTGCGGGGATGATTCCGATGTTGAGGGGTGAGGGAGCGGCGAGGGTGGATTTAAAGCCCGGGCACATGCGGATGTTGTCGTCTTTGAAATAGCCGGCAAAGTTGGCGTCAAGCGTCGGGACAGGAATGTTGCCCTGGGTGGGCTCCCAATTGAAGACGGGGAGCCAGTCACGGTAATCGACTTGATAGGCCATGAGGCCGATGCCGCACTGGCGGAGATTGGAGGCGCATTGGGTGCGGAGGGCGAGCGTGCGGGCCTGGCTGAGAGCAGGAAGGATGAAAGTAAGGAGGACGGAAAGAATAGAGATGACGACGAGGAGTTCGACGATGGTGAAGGCGCGGTGTTGATGTGAGTGGGGGAGCATTGGAATAATTTACATGACGGGGGAAATAAGTAAATGAATATTTTGATTCCAGCCGTGGAAATGCGGGTTCAAGGGTGATGATGAGGCCAAAATAGAGGAGAAAGTGAGCAAGGGGGAAGATGAGCCACCCGCGAAAGGATGGCGCGCACAGAGGAAAATGAAATATCGGCTTACGCGGAAGACCGCTAAGCCGACATAGTTGAGAGCTTTTTGTGCGAATTACCAGCCGTCGGGGCCGGCGGGCTTGGCGTAGTAGAAGGTGAAGCGGGAAGTGGCGGCGCTTGTCCACCCTTCGGATGCACCACCGTAACGCGTGGCGATGATGCGTTCATCGTTGCGGGGGTTGTCGGAGATATTCATCCACTGGACATGGCCGTCCCAGGCAAGGTGGTTGGACCCGCTGGTGGCCATGTAGGGCATGAGGCTGGGGATGGTAACGCTGTCATCGGAGAAGGCGGGGATGATGCGTTTACTTGGGCCGCGATCGGCTGGGTGGGCGATGACAAGGCGGCCGTTGCCGCGGTTATAGGCGATGGAATCGGCCATGAGGGGGCGTGTGCCGTAGGGATCCCAGTATTTGCCGTAGTAGGCAGTGGGGTCGCCATTGGTGTCGACGGCGTTTCCGCCGCGGCTGGGGCGGATGAATTGAATTGCGCCGGCGGAGGAGCGGTTGACACGGCGGTCGCCCATGGCGGTGGCGGTGAGGGAGTCGATCCCCAGGAGGGAGTAGCCAAAGCCCATGGAGGTTTTGAGACGAACGCTAGTGATGCCGAAGTTATTGGGGCTGGGTGCGGGGAGCTGGGGGATGAAGTTGGGGCAGGTGCGGGCGTAGGGATTATTGCCGAAGAAGGTGCCGAAGTTTTCGTCGGTGAGGTTGAGCGCGGCGAGGGGGAGGTTTCCTCCGATGGGGTCCCAGTCGAAGATGGGGAGCCACTGATTGTAGGTGGTCTGGTAAGAAGCGAAGCCGATGCCGCATTGTCGCTGGTTGCCGGCGCAGAGGATCTTGCGGGCGCTCTCACGGGCCTGGCTGATGGCCGGGAGCATGACCGCTACCAGAACGCCAATGATGGCGACGACAACGAGGAGTTCGATGATGGTGAAGGCGTGTTTAGGTTGCTTGGATGGGTGCATTTGAATAATTTACAAAGTTTAGATAATGAGTAAATGAATAAAGGTTCCGAGGGTTGAAATGGGAGTATTTAATTACAAGGGAGATGAAGCTAGATTGCAGGAAAAGAATAGATGTTGAAGGGATTGCGTGGAGGAAAGATGGGGGTGATTGCGGGAGGGCGAGCCGGATCAGAGCTTGAGTTCTTTTTCGATGATGCCGACGAACCAGGCGAGTTCTTCGATGGGGCGGTGTTCGAGGAATTCGGGGGATTGGCGGGTCAAGCCGCGGTACTGGACTTTGAGGCA
>CAZIWA010000048.1:6818-38466 GCA_964542875.1 uncultured Phycisphaeraceae bacterium | reverse complement strand
GATGGAGAGAGTTTAAGAAGAAGACTCCGTCGCTTGCGCTTCCGGCTAACATTTCAGATGGGGGTGGTCGCTTAAGAGAGGGCGGGGGTTTACTCGTAGAGGAATGAGACGGCTTGGTTGGGGTTGTTGATGGAGGGTTGGTCGGGGTAGGCGGGGGTGGGGAATTTGATGCCGTGGCCGTCGGCGTAGAAGAGGTTGGTGGAGTTGTAGTTGTTGTGGCGGACGGGTGGGCCGTAGCCGCCATAGCCGTAGTTGGGGATGGTGATGGAGTCGATGTATTGGGCGACGCCGCCTGTGGTCCAGTGGAAGTTTTCGAAGAGGTAGCCGATGCGATCTTCGGATTGGCTTTTCCATAGTTTGCGTTTGTAAAAGCCGTTGTTGGGGAGGTTTGTCGTGGCGTAGTAGTAGCCGGAGCCGCCTGCGGTTTCGTTGACCTGGTAGCCGTTGAGGATGAATTTGCTTGCGATATTTCCGGGTAGGTAGTAGACGTCATAGCCGTAGGGGGCGCTGCGGCGTTGGATGTCGTCGGTGATTTTGTTGGAGCTGGCCCAGGAGCGGGTGTCCCAATAGTCGGTGCGGAGCTTGGAGAACATGCTGGGGCAGAAGAAGACGCCGTTTTTGCCTGCTGCCTCGGCTTTGGCGTAGTCGGCGCCGCGGACTTCGGGGGCGTAGCCTTTGAGGATGAGGAGGTGGGAGTAAGAGTTGGTGTTGCCACGGTTGGCGGGGGCCTGGAGGCCGGAGTTGATGCCGTAATCGCGGCTGTTGAAGCCGTCGGGGTAATTGGCGAACCAGGTGTTGGGCATGATGGCGTTGTGGTCTGAGCGGAACGCTCCCGCCATGGTGATGACCTGGCGCATGTTGGCCATGCAGCGCAGCTCCCTGGCGACTTCACGGCTGCGGGAGAGGCCCGGGAGCAGGAAGGCCAGAAGCACACCGACGATGGCGATGACGACAAGGAGCTCCACGAGGGAGAAGCCGCCGGATGAGGAGGGGCGTGTGGGTTTCATGAGGGATTACTCAAAGAGCATGGAAGTGGGTTGGGACGGGTCGGAGATGTCGGCCGCGGTGGGGAAGCGGGGGGTGGCGAAGCGGACTGCGTGGCCGTCGGCATAGACGAGGTTGGTGCTGTCGTAGTTGTTGTGGCGGGCTGGGGGGCCGTATCCGCCGTAGGAGTAGTTGGTGATGGTGATGGAATCGATGTATTGCCAGAGCCCGCCTGAGGTCCACATGAAGTCTTCCATGAGGTAGGCGACGCGGTCTTCGGGGCTTTTCCAGAATTTGCGTTTGAAGAGCCCGCCGTTGGGAGGGGACTGGCCGGGTCCGAGGTAAGTGCCGTTCCAGCCGGCGAGGTTATTGACCTGGTAACCCGAGAGCATCCAGAGGGAGGGGAAGGATTGGTTGCCGGGGTCGTACTTGTGATTCCAGGGGTAGCAGGCGCTGCGGCGTTCGCGGTCGTTGGTGATCTGGTTGCTGCCTGCGGTGGTGCGGGTGTCGTAATAGTCCTGGCGAAAGTCGGTGAACATGGTGGGGCAGTGAAAGGGGGTGTTGCGGACTTTGCCGGCGACCTTGACGAATTCACTGGTGACGAAGCTGGAGTAGGTGATGCGGTATTCGGGGGTGTAGCCGCCTTGGATAAGGAGGTTGATGAAGCTGCTGGCGGCGCCCAGGGGGCTGATGAGGTTTCCGGAGACCCAGTCCTTGTTGTTGATGCCGTCAGGGTAGGCGGTGTAATAGGAGTTGGGGAGGATGGCGGATTTATCGGTGCGGAAGTTGGCCGCCATGATGCAGACCTGGCGCATGTTGCTCATGCAGCGGATTTGCTGGGCATTGTCTCGGCTGCGGGAAAGGGCGGGAAGAAGGACGGTGAGCAGAACGGTGACGATGGTGATGACAACAAGCAGCTCAATGAGAGAGAAGCCTGCCATGGGCCTGTGAAAATGAGTGTTGTGGCGCATGATGAATAAGTCCGATGAGGTTTAGACTTTAAAGCACATTCAGAGGGGGGAAAACAGGACCGACACTAAAAGCGGGTTTATTATTTGTGGGATTGGGGTGGAATGCGTTCCGGAAGATGGGTCTGGACTTTTAGAAACATGAAGCTTCAGGCGACGTGGTGAAAGGATGGGACAGAGATGGCTTATGAATGGAACAGGGCGCCGTTTCGCGGGGAGTTTCCGGAGCTTTTCGCCATTAATCGATCGGTGGTGCGAAAGGCGTTTTTCTCGGCTTACCGGGGAGTGACGCAGACGCAGTTGCTGATTGTGTGGGTGCAGAAGGGGTGGCAGGACTTTCTGGTGGGGGAGACATGGCATCGGCTCCGGGGCGGAGAGCTGATGCTGGTGCCGCCTGGCGGACGGGTGAACTACATGGGGCGGCCGACGACGCGGATCGTGTCTTATGAATTGTTTGTGGCGCTGCATCACCAGCGTGCGTTTTTAGGGCATAAGTCGCTGGAGGGGCTGCGTGGGAGGCTCAAGAAGATCGCGTTCACCCATACCGCAGCGCCGGAGGGGATGGGGGTGTGGATGAAACGGCTGTTTGAAGAGCCGGGGAAGAAGGACCGGCTGCGGCCGGCGCGGGTGCTGACGTACCTTCTAAATGCGCTGTGGCTGGCGGTGAGCGCGACCGAACCGGGGTACCAGCGGAGGCACGCGATGCCTGTGCAGGTGCAGGCGGGGGTGCGGTACATGAAAGAGAACCTGGAGAAGCAGGTGACGCTGGCGGACCTGGCGAGGCATACGGGGTATGCCCGGTCGACCTTGATCGAGGCGTTCGGCAAGCATGTGGGGGTGACGCCGATCGAGCATTTGATGGAACTGAGGGTGCAACGGGCGGCGGAACTGCTGATGACGGGTGACGAGAGCGTGACACAGGTGGCGATGAAGACGGGGTTTGCCACGAGCCAGCACTTTGCGACGGTGTTCAAGAAATACATGCTGCTGACGCCGACGAACTTCCGAGCCCGGCATGCGCCTGAGACGTGATGCTGGCACAATGGAGGATATGAACAGGCCTTTGGACAACCTGACGCCTGCGACGAAACAGGTGGTGGACTTCGTGCTGCAAAACGCCAAGGTGCGCACGAACCTGTGCTCCCGGCAGGTGGGCAATGCGGGCTACCACCTGGTGAGGCGCACGGTGCCGGACTACAACCTGATCTTCAACACGCGCGGGCGGCTGGTGTGGGTGATCGAAGGGGTGGAATACGTGATGGAGCCCGGGGAGATGGTGCTGGTGCGGCCTGGGGTGTGGCATTCGGGATATAGCCAGACGGCATGCATGGGGCTGGGGTCGCTTCACTTTGAAATGACGCTGGCCGGGGGGCAGGACGCGATGGAGATCTTGGTGCTGCCGACGGAGATGCGTTTTGGCAATGATGCCCGGATGAAGGCCTATCTGGGGTTGTTCATGAAGGAATTCGACCGTAAGAGCCGAGGGGAGACCGAACAGGCCATGCCGGGGTGGGGGGAGCTTATCTCCCGGGAACTGGTGCGCAAAACAGCGCGCGAGGGGACGCTGCGCCAGCGGGCGCTGGACGGCGTGGTGGTGCTGCTCCTGGAGGAGATCACGCGGAGAATCCATGTGCCGACGACGCTGGAGGAGCTGGCGAAGATCGCAGGATTTTCGGCGCAGCATTTGAATCGGATTTTCAATAAGGCGCTGGGTGTGACGCCGCTGCGGTATTTGAATCGGCTGAGGATGGAT
The DNA here is from genome assembly GCA_964542875.1 of uncultured Phycisphaeraceae bacterium. Classification (GTDB taxonomy): domain Bacteria; phylum Planctomycetota; class Phycisphaerae; order Phycisphaerales; family Phycisphaeraceae; genus CAZGOM01. The sequence goes on along the minus strand of CAZIWA010000048.1, from coordinate 34,761 downwards.
GTGGCGGGGCGGATGCTGACGGAGACGGGATTGAGCGTAAAGGCGGTGGGGGAGCAGTTGACGTTTGATGATCCGTATTACTTCAGCCGGATGTTCAAGCAGCATCACGGGGTGAGCCCGGCGGGGTTTCGCGGGCAATTGGAGGGGTTTGGGGGAGGTTCAAAAAATCCATCATCTGGTTCACCTGATCCATTCACGGGATGAGGGATGGGGGATAGGATTTTGGGGTCGTTAGAGAAGCGATTTGTGACCATGCATCATTCGTTGGGGCGCCTCACCCCGACCCTCTCCCAGTGGGAGAGGGGGCAAGAAGCAGAGCACCCTCACCCAGGCCCTCTTATTGAGGGGGCGAAGAAAAGGAAGCAATCATGGCGATCATCAGCGAGAAGCAGTGGGAACAGTACGACCGCGAGGGGTATCTGCGGCTGGGCCAGGCGGCCAGCGATGCGCTTTTGAAGGCGATGCAGACCCGCATCGATGACATCATGCTGGGCAAGGCGCCGGTGGACTACACGAAGATGATGATGCAATTGGACTCCACGACGGGCGCTTATGGGGACGCGGGCGTGCAGAGCCGAGGGTTTAAGGGTGCGACGCTGGACTACCGGAAGATTCAGGAGCTGGAGTTTGATCCGTACTTCCTGGAGTACATGCAGTTGCCGGTGTTCAAGGAGATCTGCGATCGGGTGTACAGCGCGCAAACGCCGATTGCGTGCTTCCGGGCGATGTTCATGAACAAGCCGGCGCGCAAAGGGACGATGCTGCCGTGGCACCAGGACCGCTGGATGCATCTGGATAAGGACCCGCTGATCACACTGTGGACGGCGCTGGACCCGGCGACGGTGGCCAACGGGTGCGTGCAGGTGATTCCCGGCAGCCACAAGGAGCTGATTAATCCTTCGCATCCTTCAGGGTTTTTGAGCGATGCGCAGGCCAAGGGCCTGGAGAATCATCCCGACGCAATTCCAGTGGAGCTTAAGGCCGGTGAAGTGGTGCTGCTGCACAACTGGCTGCTGCACCGGAGCGATGTGAACAGGACGGACATCTCGCGCCGGGCGTTTAGCGTGTGCTACATGGATGCGAACACGAAGGCCAAGGGGAACAGCGAGCAGTTCAACCGGGTGTTTGGGCCGGGTTCGCTGCGGCCTGAACAAGTGGCGCTGGCGGAGGCCGTGCGTGGATGATTGGTATGCGGAATATGCGCTGAGTATTCGGGACATTGTTCCATTCGAAAGCTCCTCTCTCCTCTAAGGGGAGATGCGGGGGAGCTGATTCATTACAGGTTGGCTGGCGCGTGCACGGGCTGTGATGGCGCCGGGCCGTTGGCCTTCAGAAAAAGAAGGGGATTATTTAAAGGGTCCCAATGGAAAGAGGGCGCGGGAACTTGACGGAGGCTGGGGTGGAGCTAAGTTTGGGCGATGGCGTCTTTTGATTTAACCAATGGGCAGGTGGGAATCCGTAGGCCCAATGCGCAGGATTGCGATGAATTTCTTGCGATGGTGGAGTGCAGCAAGGGGCTGCATGAGCCTTGGGTGACCCCGCCTGGCACGCGGGAATTGTTTGATGCTTATGTGCGGAGCCGGGATAGGGCGGGGGATGACGGATTTCTTGTTTGTGAAGCGGGGTCAGGGAAGATCGCGGGGGTGGTGAATATCAATTGCATTGTCCGGCGGGCGTTTCAGTCGGCGTTCCTGGGGTATTACGGGAATGCGGCGTTTGCCCGGAGAGGCTTGATGGCGCAGGGGTTGACGCTGGTGACCCAATACGCATTTAAAGAGATGGGGCTGCATCGGCTGGAGGCGAACATTCAGCCGGAAAATACGGCTTCCATCGCGCTGGCGAAAAAGTGCGGGTTTGAGAAGGAAGGGTTTTCACCCCGGTACCTTTACATCGCGGGTCAATGGCGCGACCATGAACGGTGGGCATTGCGTGCCGACGCGGTGCGGGGATGACTTTTCATCATGTCTGATGCATTACCGGAAGAACAAATGAATCAGCCGAAAAAGTACGTGGGCGATGTGCGGACCCTAAGCAACGTGATGGTGCCCATGCGGGATGGCGTGAAGCTGGCGACCTCCGTTTGCCTGCCCAAAGCAGCGGGGCGATACCCCGTGGTGCTGGTGCGGACGGCGTACAACCGGGTGGGGGTGATGAGCCATGCGCCGGTGCTGCGCGGGATGGCGGTGGTGACGCAGGATGTGCGCGGGCGGTATGGGTCTGACGGGGACTTTTACCCGTTCACCAGCGAAGAGCAGGACGGCCTGGACACGCTGGATTGGCTGGTGAAGCAGGAGTGGTGCAACGGGAAGGTGGCGATGTATGGGGATTCCTACCTGGCCGCTACGCAGTTTTGCCTGGCGGCGCCGGGGCACCCGGCGCTGGTGTCGCTGAACCCGAGATTCATGTCGGGCGATATGTGGCGGCAGGCGTATTACGTGGATGGGGTGTTCAGCGTTGCGCTGACCTTCAGTTGGCTGGTGCTGGAGGTGGGATCGCGTACGAGCGAGGCCGCGATGCTGCCCTGGTACAACGTGCCGGAGATGCTCAAACATCTGCCGACCAGGACGCTCGACGAGGCATACGGGCGCAATGTGCAGTACTACCGGGACTATGTGGACCACTACAGCCGGGATCAGTTCTGGCAGGACCTGAGCTGGCGTGAAACGCTGGGTAAAACAAGGGTGCCGATGCTGCTGACGGCGGGCTGGTACGACTATTACTCCAACGAGACGTTCCGGAATTACGAGGCGCTGATGAAGGGCGATGCGCCTGATGAGATCAAGCGCAAACACCGGGTGCTGGTGGGGCCGTGGACGCATGGCATGAATGGGCACACGCATTTGGGCGAGCTGGATTTCGGGCATGAGTCCCTGCGGGAAAATGACTCCACCCATCTCTGGCTGGAGAAGACGCTTTTGGAGGGGAATATCGAAGAGGTGTTTCCCGCGCCGATCCGGATTTTTGTGATGGGGGCCAACAAGTGGCGAGATGAGCAGGAGTGGCCGCTTGCACGGACGAAGTACACCAAGATGTATCTGCGGTCGGGCGGGAAGGCCAATGGATTGCATGGAGACGGCGTGCTTTCGGCCAGCCCGGGAGGGCCGGGCGAGTGCGTGGATGGATACACGTACGACCCGGAAAACCCAGTGCCGACGCTGGGGGGAAACCATTCGGTGGGGCCGTACAACCCCGGGTTGTATGAGCACGCGCTGCCGGGGCCACTGGATCAGCGGCCCAATGAGCGGCGGGAGGATGTGCTGGTGTACACCACCAGTCCGCTTGAAGCGGAGATGGAGCTGACGGGGCCGGTGACGGTGTTTTTGTACGCCGCGACGAGCGGGCCGGATACGGATTTTGTGGCGCGGCTGACGGATGTGTATCCGGATGGGCGGTCGATGAACATCACGGAGGGGGTGATTCGGGGACGGTTTCAGGAAAGGATTTGGGACAAGCCCAGGCTGCTGGAGCCGGAGAAGGTGTATTTGTTTGAGATCCAGCTACAGCCGACGAGCAATGTGTTTAAGAAGGGGCATGCGATCCGGCTGGACATCACCAGCAGCAATTTCCCGCTTTGGGACCGGAATCTAAACACCGGGGAGCCCGTGGGAGCGGGGACGCGGATTGCGGTGGCGAGGCAGCGGGTGCTGCATGATGCGGCGCATCCGTCGCACGTGGTGCTGCCGGTGATTCCCAGGTAAGGGGGTGGGAAGTACGAATTCCGGAGGTTGAGGCGGACAGTTTTTGAGGTGGTGGTGAGGGAGGGGGATGTTGCGGCGCGTGCAAGACACAGCGCTGCTTCGGGCCGTGCAATGCCACCCGGGTTGGATTGGAGGGGGCTGGGTTGGTGCGTCAGATTTTGAGTTGGGCGCGGTGGAAGGCCAGGGCATGCTGGATGTGCGTGTCCCAGTAGGCCCAGTTGTGGTTGCCGGGGGCTTCGTGGTATTCGTGGGGGAATTTTTGTTTGGTGAGCTGGGCGTGGAATGAGCGGTTGTGTTCGATGAGGAAGTCTTCGGTGCCGCAGTCGATGCGCAGGGCGGGGCGCTTGTTTTTGGGGCATTTTTTGGCGAGGGCGATGGGGTCATCGGGTCCGCCGAGGTAGCGTTTGCCGAAGATGGTGGCGAATTCGGGTTCCATGCTCTGGTCTGGTTTTTTGCCGGACATGGGTTTGAAGAGGGGGCCGTACATGGCGCCGCTGTGGGAGGTGGCGGAGCAGAAGAGGTCTGGGTGTTTGAGGGCGAGTTTGACTGCGCCGTAGCCGCCCATGGAGAGGCCGCCGATGACTCGGCCGGCACGGGTTTTGAGAGTGGGGAAGGTGCGGTCGACGAAGCCGACGACGTCGTTGATGATGTGGTCTTCGTAGCGGTAGGTGGCGGGGGATTGGCCGTTGGTGTAGAAGCCGCGATGCGTGGTGGGCATGACAATGATGATGGGGACGCCGGCGACGTAGCGCTCAATGCTGGTGCGGCGGAGCCAGATGGAGTGGTCGTCGGAAAGGCCGTGGAGGAGGTAGAAGACGGGGAAGGGGCCGGGGCCGGTGTCGGGCAGGATGACGTTCATGGATGTGGCAAAGCCGATGGAGCTACCGAAGAAGTTGATGCTGCAGAGTGCCATGGGGATTCCTGAAAAGGTGTGCGGGTAAGCTTACCCACATCGTTACTCGGCGGCCCACCAGGTGCCGTTGAAGAGGACGATGCGGTATCCGTCGGGGTCTTCAAAAGTGAGGCCGTGGGGGTCCCAGAAGGGGTTGAAGGATGGGACGGGGTTAAAGCCGGCTTTTCCCATCTTCACCACGGCGGCCTTGTAGGAGATTTCGTTGGGGATGTAAAAGACCAGCAGGTTGTCCTGGGTGGGGGCGCGGCCCGCCTGATGGCCGTTTTTCTGTGTGAATTCCAGGTGGTAACCGGCGCCGCGGTGGCCGAGGATGATTCCGGCGAAGCCATCATGGCCGGCGAACTGGGTGATGATTTTGAAGCCCAGGCCATCGCGATAAAACTTCAGGAGCGATTGGAGGTTGTCGGTGGGGCGTGCGACCCGGAGGTGCGCTTTTCCTGCATCAATCAATTCGTCCATCGGCGTGGTGTCCCAAGAAGGTGATTGAGTGAAGGTGATTGTAAGGAATGGCGGGGATGGAGGCAGAGTGAAGCTGAAGAGTCAGATACGAAGTCACGAAGATGCGACGTGCAGAGGCGGAAAAAGCAGAGCCAGGAAAGGGTGTGGATTTGTTATCTGGGGACCATCTGTTTGAGCTCGGAGCCGGGTTGAGGGCCGGTGGGGATGAGCTTGACGTTCTGCGGGTCGATCTGTGGGAACGAGCGCAGGGAGGCGGCAGCGCCTGGGACGTGAACCCATTGGATTTTGTCGATCTCGAAAGTGGTGGGTTGGCGGTGCTGCCGAAAGGAGGGAAGCCAGCCGAGGAGACAGACCTGGGCGGGATCGATGGCTTGCTGCCGGGCGATTGCGGGGGTCATGGTGCCCGCTGCGTAAACGCAGACGAAGTCCGGCAGGGGAATGATGACCTGGGTCCACTTGCCGTTGGGGAAGGCCCGGCGGGCGTGATAGAAGGCGAAGGATTCGGTTCGCAGGGAGGGAAGGGTGAGGTAATAGTCAAACGCGTTGACGCGGTCGGCGCGCCAGGCCTCCGGCGGGCGAAGGCGATCGAGATTCAGAGGCGTGGCGGGCGGGGCGGCGTAAAGAAGCCAGTCGACGGAGATTTGCTCCAGCGAGAGCGGGTTGGTGACGCGCATGTCGATCGCGACGGCATTGGCCTCTGAGGCGGGGGTGACTTTGATTCCTGTGAAGACGACTTCTTCCGAGCCTTGATGTTCAACGGTGAGAATGCCGTGGTGGGTGCCCGGCGCGTCGGCTTTATAGCCCAGGATGGGCGGCTTCCAGGTGGGACGGGTAAGTTTGGGCGGGCCGCTGAGGTCGGCGGGCTCGTGGGTCGCGGTGAAGACCTGCGCAAGGGAATCAGGGTTGGCGAAGTCGGAAATGGAGGCGATGGTTTTGATGTCCTCCGGCTTGAAGGAAGGGTAGGGCTGGCCGCGGCCTTGATTCAGGAGGTCGGCGCGTTCGATGAGGAGGGTGCCGGCGGAGCCGCGATGGATGCAGAGGAAGAGGGGTTCCTGAATCCAGCGGGGGTAGTAGATGACGGGTGATTCCCGGGCGAAGCCGGCACGGCGGAAGTTGCGGACGAGCTGGTCGTGGAGGGAGAGGGTGACGGTGCGCCAGGCGGGGGCGTCTTTGGCGGTGAGGGTGATGGGCTGGGTTTGAACGTCGCTGTTGCCGAAGTAGATGGTGGGGCCGCCGACGGAGAGCGTGAAGGAGCCTTCAAGGACGCGTACGCGCAGGGAGACGGCGTCGGCGGTGGGGGGGAGGAGGTCGGGGCCGATCTGCAGGACGCGGTGGCTTTCGGTGGCGCCCCAGGGAAGCTGGTCGGTGAGCTTGATGGAGAGGGCGTGGCGGCCTTCGTGGTCGATCACCTGCATCTGACTGAAGTTCTTTGCGTCGCGTTTGAGCTCCGGAGCCCAGTTCCAGGGGTTGATGGCGGCGGTGGGCTGGGTGACCGGCTGCTGGGCGTAATCACGCAGGGTGGCGATGAGCTTGTCCTGCGTGGCGGGTGTCTGGGCGTGGAGGGAGGAGAAAGCGGTGACGCAGAGGATGACGGCAAGCAGGAGCCGATGACGAAGCAGGCGGTGGCGGGGCATGGAGGCTCCATTGGCGATGAGAAGTGGGTGTGAGGAGTTTAGCCCGGGAGTTGGAACGGAGTGTGAGAAATGTGTTTTTGAGGGGTGAGGCAGAGTTCCGTGTTCCGTGTCCCGTGTCAAAGGCGAAGAGGTTCAGGGTTGGGGTGTTGCAGGTTGGTAGGTGTGGAAGTGGGCGTGTACAAGAGTTTCTTTGATGCTGGAGTTTCTAATACAGAGAAGATTTTCCAGCACCCATCGAGGGTGCTGGAAAATAAGAAGCAATCAATGTTGTTGTCCGGGGGCTGCACTCGAAGACTCGCTGATCCCGGCTACGTGCGATCACCCCGCTGGGGCGCAGAAAAATGCCCAATGCGCAAACGTCAAAATCGATGCGGCCCTGTAGCGAATAGACAAGACACCGAGGCGATTACCGGATGCCGGCTTTGTCGAGCAGGGTGCGGATTTTGGTCTGGGTTTTTTCGGCCACTTCTCGTTCGATGAGTGCGCCGAAGGTGCCCTGGTCGGACCGGCACATGAGGACACACCAGACGTCGAAGGTCCAGAGGACTTCGCGGGCATCGAGGGAGGGGGCGTCGATGCCGTCGATATCAAGGGTGTCGGCGAGGGCGACCCAGGCTTCGTCGGGCCGTGAGGGCTGGCCGGGCGCGCCGGCGCTTTGCACGGTGCGGCTGGGGAGGACAAAGAATGCCTGCGCCACACCCGGGAGCTGGACGGCGTGCTGGAGTACGGATTGGAGGGGAGCGCTCATGATGTGGTGTGCTCCGAGAAGCGGGCTTCAAGGGCCTTGATGACCGAGCGCGGAGAGGCTGCCAGGTCATGGGTGACGCCGATGGAGCGGGCGCTGGCGTTGGTCTGAACGATGATGAGCCGTTCGGGCGTGCGGATCTGCAGGAGCGAGGGGGACTGCACGCCGAGGATGTCGACGATGGTCTGGCCGACGGTTTCCATGGCGGGGCCGAGCTTTTCATCAAGCGCGGAGAGCTCTTCGAGGGCGGCGGGGTTTTCGGGCGCCTCGAGGATGGTGGAGTCCATGGAGATGAGGACTTCCAGGTCGGGCTCGCCAAATTCACCCATGAGGCCGGCGACGGCTTCGGAGGCCATGAGGTTGCCGGAGTGGTCGGGGTCGGGGAGGTCGTTGCCGCGGCCGATGGGGATGACGAGGCTGCCGGAGCCGAAATTATCCTGCGGGCCGGAGCCGGGTTTGAAGATGGAGGAGCCCGAGAGGGCGGCCTGATCGGCGGCGGAAAGCGTCTGGCCGGGGCCGGAGCCCGGCTTGGATTGCAGGGGCCCCGAACCTGGCTTGGCCTGGAGCGGGCCCGAACCGGGGGCAAGGACGGTGGAAGGGGGAAGCTCCGGCGGCGGGCCGGTGGGAGACTTGATGAGCGCGGGATTCTTTTCGCACTCGGCGGCATAGATGGCGATGACATCGAACATGATCATCGCTTCGGAGCGCGTGACGGGCCGGCGGAAGTACCGTTGGATGCCTTTCTGAAGAAAGTGCATCTTGCGCATGTCGGTTTCGGGCCGTCCGAAGATGTAGTGGGGGAGATGGTTGTACCCCTGGACGAACTGTTCGGCGAGGGTGGCGGGGTCCTGGCCTTTCAGCTCGCCGGAGATGAACACCATCCGGACGGGGTCGCGATTGAGCACTTCAAAGGCCCTGCGCACGTCGGTGGCGCGGAGCACGACGAGGCCTTTGGCGCGGCCGGTCTCGCGGGAGGCCCGCTGGAGCACGCTGGCGACGCCGGAGGTGAATTTAGGGTCTTCGTCTACGACCAGAACTTGGAAGAGCGACATGGCACACCTGATGCTAGAAGGCGGACTGACGCGGTACGCCGGACACTGACGAAATGGCCTTAACGGCCGGAGGCCGGGCTGAAGTGCCCGGGGTTAGATCTGATCCCGGGATGCGATTGCATCCTTGATCACTTTTCCGAGTTTACCGTTGATCTGTAACTGAAGGGTATCAATTTGTGTTCGGCTGCCAAGATGGCCGCGGACGAGAATTCCGTCGACGCCGCAATCCAGGGGGAGCCGGAACTGGTGTTCGGTGTTGATGTCGTTGAGCGCAACGCTTTTTGCCGACGCGGGATAGGTGTAGGTGTGGGCGGAGAGAACGGGCTTGCCGTGGGCGTATTGATCGCGGACGCGGATGGCCTCGCGGATGTTGTATTCGACGGCTTTACGGTCGAGGCTGGTGTTGTTCTGCTTGCGGGCCATGTCCGGCTTTTTGCCGTCGGGAATGGTGTAGTGGTGGGCCAGGAGGTTGGGGATGACAGCGTCCTGCGCCTGCCAGAGCCATTTGAGCTTGTCGTTGATGCGCTGGTGGACGACCATTTTGGCGTTGACGTCTGTGGGGTCGGCCAGGGAGAGGGGCAGGGGATAGCCAAGGAAGGCCCAGCGCGCCTGGGGGAAGAAGCGTTTGCAGGTGCGCAGCGTCCAGAGAAAGAGTGCGCAGGAGAAATAATTCCAGGAAGAGCTCAGGAGCTTTTTCTTGGCGTGTTTGCGTTTCTGGCCGCCTTCAAGATCGGCGAAGCCGGTGGTGCCTTCGGGGATTTCGAAGTTCATCTGGCGGCAGAAGGCGGTGTCCCAGGTTTTGTTGATGTTGGCGATGACGTCTTGCCAGTCGTCGAGGTAGTCGTAGTCGTAGGCAAGGGGATCATCGGTGGGGGATTCGGTATTGTTGGTGAGCTCGTAGGTGGCGTGCCAGCCCATTTTGCCGATGACGGCAAGGCCCACCGGGGGGTCGTGCTGGGCCAGGGGTTTGACGCACTTTTCAAAGAAGCCTTCGAGGCGTTTTTCGTGGCTGGAGAGCCAGCCGCGGAAGGCATCGCCCCAGTTGATGGTTTTACCCTGGCTGATGAAGATTTCGTGGAGCCCGCGTTGGGGGAGGCAGCCTAAGACCTGGGGGTTGAACACGGCGACGTCCCTGCGGATTTCCAGGCCGTTGAACTTGATGTTTTCATCAAGCATATAGGGCAGGGGGTAGCCGCGGGGGATGTCCAGCTCGGTGGTGACCATCCAGTGGAACTTGGCGTTGTCGAACTCACCGGCGATGCGGATGGCCGAGGCGGTGAGATCGCCGGTGCTGGTGTCCTGGAAGGAATCTTGAATGCGGTCGTCGTCGTCGTCCTCGGGATCGTCGATCCGGATGAGGTCTGAGGCGCCGGTGTCATCGTCTTCGGAGAGCCCGCCGCCGGCGAGGGTGGTTTCGTCATCGGGGGAGAGGACGCTGCTGCCTTCGTCAATGGAAGAGGCCGACATGGCGGTGGAGGCCGCTTTGGAAGAGCCTGCAGCGGAGGCCTGGGAGGGCTCGGCGAGGCTGGCGGTAAGGGACATTTCGACGAACTTGATGGCGTGGGCCTCGGCGAGCTCTTCAAGAAGCTGCTTGGTTTGCGCCAGGCGGAGGTTTTGAAGCTCGACTTGCTCCAGCGCGGAGAGGGCGACGGAGAGCTGGCCCGCGGCGATGCACTCCTCGGCTTTGGCGTGGAGCCGGGCGATGATGGAGTCGCGCGCATCGAGGCCTTTTTCGACCCGGTCGCAGATCCTGGAGAAGAGGTCGGGATCGATGGGGAAGAGCGTCGCGCCATCGGGTGCGAGGGCGATGGAGTTGATCTGAGTGAGATTGCCGCGGAGGGTTTTAAGGTCTTTGTGGATGGAGTTGGAAGTGCCGTAACCCAATTCATAGGCCATGACGGCTTCGGCCAGAAGCATGGTCTGGTTTGCGGCATCGATGGTTTCAGGGCTCATGCGGCCGGTCTGGGCGATGGTGACGACCCAGGAACGGAGGCATTCCATACCGATGGCGATGAGCCTGCGATCGACATTCCATTGCGCGGTGAGCTGGGCGGCGGCGTCGAACTGGGTTTCAAGCTTTTCGTCGGTCCAGGTGCCAATTGCGCCGGGAGCCAGGGGGAGGAGGGCGGCAGTGATCCACTGATTGTCGATGCGGGTACGCCAGTCACCGGGGAGGGCTTCGCGTGCGATCTCCACGATCGCCTTGGGGGCGGCCCGGCGCAAAGCTTCGGCCAAAGACGAAAACGCCTTGGCGTTGGCTCGACGGATCTCCAGTAATCGCTTCAGCGGCGCGCTGTGCATGGGCGTAAGGATTCCCTCGTATCCCTTATGAGATGCTTAATTATCGGAAAGTATAGCATTCTCGGGCGTATGGCGAAACGTGGAGGGCGGGTTAGGGATTGCCTGGGTAAAAATCGGTTAAAGAGGCTTTACAAGCGGTTGGGGGGTGTCATAATGGTTGAATCATCCGCTGAGCGGCGTTGTCGCTGGCGGTCGGCCGGGAGAGTCGGTCGATGATATTTTGATCCTTTTTACGGAGTTCAGCCATCAGTAAGCGACCTCGTTACCAGACGCCGGTGAAAGAGACCGGCAAACGCCTGCGCATCAACGATTTCATCCGGATTTCGCCGATTCGTTTGATCGACGAAAACAATGAGCAGATCGGTGTGATCGATCTTGACGAAGCCAAGCGCCGCGCGCGCGAAGCCGGGCAGGACTTGGTGGAGGTTTCGCCCACGACCCGTCCCCCGGTGTGCCGTATCATGGATTACGGCAAGTGGAAGTATCAGCAGAAGAAAAAAGAACAGAAGGCACGCAGCCACTCCAAGCACAGCGAACTTAAAGAAGTGCGCTTGAAGCCGGGCATCGATGTGCATGACCGGGACATCAAGACCAAGCACGCCCGCGAGTTTCTGGATGACGGCCACAAGGTGCAGTTCACGCTGACCTTCAAGGGCCGTGAAATGGCTCACCAGGAGCTTGGCCTGCAGGTGCTGGTGGCGATCCGAGATAACCTGGCCAACTGCAGCAAGGTGGAATCCGAACCCAAGCTGATGGGCCGGCGCATGACCATGACCCTTGCGCCTGAGCGCAAGGCCAAGCCCGGTGAAGCAGCGGCTGCGGGGGCACCTGCTCCTGCGGCGGCACCGGCAGCGCCCAAGCCGGCAGCGGCAGGCGGACTGGCCCCAAGGCCGGCAGCGGCGCCTGCGCAACCGGCTCGTCCGGCTGCTGCGACCCCGGCTCCGGCGGCTTCCCAGCCTTCGGGCAATGGGCCGGCCAAGAGCTGATCGGGGTGACCTGATCAGGAATTGAAAAAGCTTTCCAGAGCGCCCGGCAACCCCGGGCGCTTTTTTGTTTGACAGGTCTATAATCAAAGCCATCGACTGAATTGTCTTGCATTCCCTTTAATCCAATGCTTTTCCAAGGAGAAACGTATGCATCCAACCAAGAACGGGCTTGCGGAACCGGTGCGCAAGAAAATCATCGAACTGTGCAACGCACGGCTGGCCGACACCATCGACCTGTACAGCCAGGTGAAGACGGCCCACTGGAACGTGAAGGGTCCGCAGTTCATCGCGCTGCATGAGCTGTTTGACGACATTTCCGGCGAAGTGCTGGAGTATGTCGACACCATCGCCGAGCGGGCGGTGCAGCTTGGCGGCAACGCCGAAGGGACGGTCCGGATTTCATCGGCGCGGACAACGCTGGCGGTGTACCCCGCGCAGATCATCCGCGGCTCCGATCATGTGGACGCGGTTTCTTCTGCGCTGGCGCAGTACGGCAACCTGTGCCGGGAAGCGATCAACTTTTCCGATGAAGTCGGCGACAAACTGACGGCGGACATGTTCACGGGCATCGGACGCGGGATCGATAAATCCCTGTGGTTCGTCGAATCGCACAACAATGCGCCGAAATAAGTCCGGGGATTTTTGAAATTGAATTGATGAAGAAGCCCGGAGCTTTTTGCTCCGGGCTTCTTTATTTGAATTGGCTTACACTCCGCGTCATGGCAAAGCTCAACTTGTCTCCTTCGGTTCTGCATCATCGGTTGGCGGATCAAGCCGCTTGCGCGGAGTCGTTTGCGAAAGACCCCGGGCAGGATGTGCATGCCTGGCAGAAACGATTGCGTAAGCGGGTTGGGGTTTTGATGGGAATGGATCGCATGCCCAAGGAGCGGTGTGATCTGAAACCTAAAACGCTGTGGCGCAGAGAGCATGCGCTGGGGGTGATCGAGAAAGTGGTGTTCACCGCGGAGCCAGGGTCGGATGTGGTGGCGTATATGTGTTTGCCGCGTGATGTGAAGCCGCAATACCGGACGATGATTTGTCTCCAGGGACATACGACGGGGATGCACCATTCAATCGGCTTTGAGCGTGAGGATGATGCCAAGCCAATGGAGGTGCAGGGAGATCGGGATTTTGCCGTTGGCTGCATGTCGCGGGGCATCGCGGCGCTTTGCATCGAGCAACGGTCGTTTGGCCTGCGCAGAGAGCAGGAGCAGAAAATGATCATGGATCACGGCTGCCACGACGCGGCGATGCACGCGCTGATGCTGGGCCGGACGCTGGCGGGCGAACGGGTGTATGACGTGGACCGGGGCATCGACTACCTGGCGCAACGCGGGGACATCAACATGGGCCGGGTTGGAGTGATGGGAAACTCCGGCGGCGGGACCATCTCCATCTACGCCGGCGCGCTGCTCAAACGGCTCTACATGGCCATGCCTTCATGCGCGTTCTGCACATACGCCGATTCGCTGATGCGCATCAAGCATTGCAGCGACAATTACATTCCCGGCATTCTGGCCTACGCTGAAATGGCCGATGTACTGGGCCTGCTTGCGCCCAAACCGTTGGTGGTGGTCTCCGGCAAGGATGATGAACTGTTTCCCATCAAGCATGTGCGTGAAGCGTTTGGCCAGACGCGGGCGATCTACAAAGCCTTAGGGGCGGAAAAAGATTGCCATCTGGTCGTGGGGCCGCAGGGGCATCGGTTTTATGCGGAGCTGGGGTGGAAGAAGGCGCTGCCGATCATGATGCGGTGAGATGTTTTTCAGCCCCCATCGAGGGGCTGAAAAACAAGAATAAATAATCAAATGTTTGTTTTCCGGGGGCTGCGCTCGAAGACTCGCTGGCCCCCGGCTACGTGCGGTCGCCCTGCTGGGGCGCAGAAAATGTCGGTCGCACTCGCATCCAAATGCACGCAATCCTGTAACGTTGCAGAGGAGTCGGATTTTCGCCGACTTTCACGATTGAGTCATCATACAATTACGCGATTTATGCCAATCAGTATGTAGTACAGGGCTGAAGAGTTTTTTAAAACTTATCTACTTAGGGTGGCGCGTGAATACACGCTTACCCTGGGCTACCTTATCTAGCCCTTTCAGGGCATCAGACAAGAGTCTTATAAGTGCATCCCACCGGTTTTTGCCCAGGTATTCAAAAATCTGGGGATTGAATTCAAGCGAACTGGATGTCCAGCAGGCGCATGTAGGTGCAGAGGCCGGCGTCCTGGATGGGGAGGACGAGGGCGTCTTTGTTGGATTCGTTGTGATGCGAGTGCCACCAGCCCGGGGGGGTGACAAAGGCGGCGCCGGGGAGCCACATGGCCTTGATGCCGTCGGCGACGTTTTTGTTCTTGTCGAGGTTTTTGCCGATCATCGTGTAGGTGTTGGGTCCGGCGTCGATGCAGAGGTCCAGGGCGACGGAGTTGTGCCGGTGGGGCTTTTGCACGGTGTTGGCGGGAAGCACGTTGAGCAGCGACCAGAGCGTGTGGGTGATGGTGAGCGTCTGGGCGGCGGCTGCGGTGCCGAGGATGATCCCGCGGCGGTTGCGCAGTTCCGCAAGAGGCTGGTTGGCCACGGCGTTGAGCTCGGCGAAAAGCCGGTCGCGGCGAAAGAGCGTGGGGGAGAACCGGGGTGCGCTGGGCACGCAGCCGAGGTAGCGCAGCAGGGGCGCATCGTGGACGTGGTAGATGGAGGTTTCCGCGGTGGCTTCATGGATGACGCTGGAGGTGGCGGGGAGGACGAAGATGTCCCCTTCACCCCAGGCGATAGTGCCGTGTTCGCAGGAGGAGCGACCGCGGCCTTTGATGACGTAGAAGAGTTCGGAGGTGGCCAGCGCCTGAGTGGTGAGCTTGTCGCCGGGCATGATCTTGATGAAGGATGCCAGGAGGTTGGGCGTGGTGGCCGGGCCGGTGCACTTGAGGGCTTCGGAGAGATCAAAAGGGATCTCACGGGTGGGGCCCTGGGCGTGCAGCGAGGAGGGGTAAGCGGCGTAGGGAATGGCGGGGACTTTGGGGTCCGCAGCGGAGGTGTACTCGTAGAACCGGGCGTCGACGGTCCAGTCTTTGGTGGGGGCGACGACGGTGGGCTTGGGGGCGGTCTGAGTCATGGCTGGCTCCGCTGAGATGTTGGATGTCAGAGGTCAGATGTTAAATGTTGAGGACAAGAGCGTCCTACATCTTACATCGCACATCTTACATCTGACATCACCTTGCGGGCTGGGTGGCTGCGGGCTGCGTCGTTTTGGCCGCAGCGGGTGCCTTGACCGCCGGGGCCGGCGCCTTGGCGGGGGCCGGTGCGGGGTTTTTGCCGGAGAGCTTGTCGAGCTGGGCCTGGGAGGACTTTTTGAGTTCAGCGGAGGCGCTGGCTTCGGTGAGCACGGCTTCGAAGTGGGCTTTGGCCTTGTCGGGGTTTTTCAGGGCGACGTAGGTATCGCCGAGCTGGAATTGAATCTGGCCGCGGTAGGTGGCGATGAGGGTTTTGGAGGCCAGGAGTTCTTCGTAGGCGGTGGCGGCTTCCTGGTAGCGGCCTGTGCTTTTGGCGATGCCTGCGAGGCCCACGAGGGCACGCTGTTTGCGTTCTTCGGTGAGGCCTTCGAAGTTGATGGAATTCTTCAGATCGGTCTGGGCCTGGTTGAGGTCTTTGACGGAAAAGCTGACGAGGGCCATGGCATGGTGGGCGTCGGATTTATCGTTGTTGCCGGCGCCGGCGATGGTGAGGATTTCCTCATAGGCGGCCCGAGCCTGGGGGACGGTGTCGGCGGTGTTGTAGGTGCGTCCGGTGTTGTAGCAGGCACGGATTTTGGTGGCGACGGGAGCGCCGGGGATGCTCTTGGCCTTGGCGTACCACTGGCGTGCGAGGTCGAACTTGGAGCGGTCGCCCATGTAGGTGTCGCCGAGGTACATGACCGCCATGGCTTTGCGGGAGTCCGACGCGCCGGGGACTTCGCTGGAGAGGGTGATGAATTCGACGGTTTTGGGGATGTCGCCGGCCATTTTGTAGGTGTGGCCGATGTAGTAGTAGACGCTGGACTTCTGATCGGGCGTGGTGGCGAGCTTGAAGGCTTCCTGATAGGCCATGACGGCGCCGTTGTAGTCTTTGTTGCGGGCTTTGGCTTCGGCGTCCTTGATGGCCAGGGGGTAGGTGAGGGCCTGGTTGGGATTGGGGGCCTGGGCGTGGGTTTGGGCTTGGAGGAGGGCGCCGGAGAAAAGGATGGCCAAGGCAAGGGTAAGGACGGGACGTTTCATCGGGAGCGATTCCTGAGGGGTCCGATCAAGGGGACCTTTTTGGGGAGCAAGCCTGTGGCCCCGGGTCCGGAAACCGGGGTTGGGAGGGAAATTTCGGCCTTGAGTTTGCCCACGGCGGGCGGATTGGCCACTGGTTTTTGACGCTTGAGGGGGAGCTGGGTTCCCTGGGGGACGGGCATGGGGGTTAAAAGTTGAGCATGTGGGGTGTTTGCGGGCGGCTCTTACCCCGGCCCTCTCCCTCAAAAAGGGAGAGGGCGTAAGAGATGTAAATGCAGTTTTGATTGTTACTTAGCTGCCCAGGGAGCGACGGAGTCGCCGATGCCGGAGGCGAGGTAGCCGCCGTCGATGACGAGGGTGTGGCCGTTGACAAAGGATCCAGCGGGGCTGGCGAGGTAGACGGCGCCGTAGGCGATTTCTTCGGCCTTGCCGAAACGACCCATGGGGGTGTGTTCGATGATGCGGCGGCCGCGGTCGGTGCCTTCGATCATTTTGCGGTTGATGTCGGTGGGAATGAAGCCGGGGGCGATGGCGTTGGTGCGGATGCCGTGCTTGGCCCATTCATTGGCGAGGCTGCGGGTGAGCCCGAGGATGGCGTTTTTGGCGGCGGCGTAGGAGGTGACTTCGATGAGGTCGACAAAGGAGCTGATGGAGGCCAGATTGATGATGCAGCCGGCGTGCTGTTCGCGGAAGATTCGGCCAGCGGACTGGGCGCAGCGCAGAGAGCCGGTGACGTGGGTCTTGTAGATTTCGGTGAAGTCGTCGGGGTTGAGCTCGAAGGTGGGCTTGCGGAGCATCATGCCGGCGGAGTTGACGAGGATGTCGAGGCGGCCGAAGAGGTCGATGGATTTGCGGGTGGCGTGGTCGACGCTTTCCTGGGTGGTGACGTCGAGTGCGACGCCTGCGGCGACTTCGCCGGGGGCCTTGCCACGCAGGGCGGAGAGTTCCTTGACTGCGCCGTCGACCTTATCGAGGGTGCGGCTGCCGACGACGACTTTGGCGCCTTGCTGAACGAAGGCTGCGGCGATGGCTTTGCCGATGCCGGATGCGCCCCCTGTGACGAGAGCGACTTTACCGGTGAGGTCGAACATCGGAGAGGGGGTGGACATGGGGGCGGATCCTTTGGGTTGGGAGCTCTTGGGGAAACGGGGTGACATGATAGCCGATGAGGCGCAGAGGGGTGGGGGGAATGAAACCCCACGCACCCGGGGGATCGGGTTTTCGGGTTATCGGGGGGCTGCGAGCATGTTGGTTGGCGTCGTGGTCAATCGAGAAAGTGCTTTGATTTGTGACAAGAGCAGGTAAAGTGTTTTTAGTCACTTCTTCCAGAGGGTTAAAATATGCGGTCAAAGCATTTGGCGGGTGGGTTTTCGCTGGTTGAACTGCTGGTGGTGATCACCATCGTGGGCATTTTGATGGCAATGATGCTGCCGGCGATTGAAAAGTCCCGTGATGTGGCCCGGCAGACGATGTGCGGGGCGAACATGCGGCAGATTTATGTCGCTATCGCCAATTACAACACGAACAACAGCAAGCGCCAGAGGCTGGCGATTTCGCTGGTGCAGGAACGGCAGCTCAATTGGGTGCGCTACATCCTGCCGTACCTGGGGGATGAGCCGACCAACTATGCGTGCTGGGACCAGGGATCGATCAATACGTGGACGGGGACGGATGATGCGAGCGTGCGCAGGACGGCGTGGAAGTTCAACAGGTTGTTTGTGTGTCCGTCGAACCAGAATGCGCATCCCGGGGTGCCGTGGGGGTATTGGGAGCAGACATTCTGGGTGAGTTACTGTGCCAATGCACAGGGGTGGTGGACGCATCCGGCCGGCGGCGAGAGCGTTTGGCCCAATGCAGAGGATCAGGTGAACTGGCGTGCCAGGTCTGACTTTGGCGGCACGCGGTACGCGATTGTGATGGAGGGGAATACGGCGGTGAACTCGGGGGACTTTCAAGGCGGGTATTACTTTTCCAACCAGCACACGGCACCCGCCTCGGGGTGGGGGAAAGACAATGGGCCGATTTTCGGCGGGACGCTGTTTCACCGGATGCACAATGAGATGAACAACTTTCTGGTGGATGATGGACACGTGGCCAGCAGGCAATTCAATTATGTGCCCGACGGGAGCTACTGGAGCACGGCAGGGGTGCTGGGGGCGATGCTGAACAATCCGGATTGGTAAGGGGCGAGGAAGAGGTTCCGCGTCCAGTGTCCCGTGTCAAGATGAAGAGGTTGGGGGTGGTGTTTGCGGTAGACTTTGGTTGATGGCTGATATTGAAGCGGAAAACAGGATGGATTTGGCGTATCACCCGGTGGTGAGGGGGGTGGCGTCTGCGCTGAAGGACCGGTGTGGGGTGAAGGCCGGGGAGCGGGTGTTGGTGGGTGTTTCCGGCGGCGCGGATTCGGTGGCGTTGCTTTTGGCGATGGTGTTTTTGGCCAAGCGGCGCGGGCGGGGGATGGAGATTGCGGTGGGGCATGTGCAGCATCACCTGCGTGCGTGTGCGGAAGGGGATGCCGTCTTTGTAGAGGCTTTGGCCAAGAGGCTGGGCGTCCCCTTTTTTCGGACGGATCTGGATTTGAAGAGCGGAGCCGGGGCTTCGGATTCCAAGGTTCGGGTGAAGAGAGGGGGAGAGGGGAATCTGGAAGCACGGGCGCGGACGGCACGTTATGACGCGCTGTTGGCGATGGCCAGGGGGTTTGGAGCCAGGCATGTCGTGGTGGCTCATCATGCGGATGACCAGATGGAGACGCTGCTGCTCAACCTGGCGCGCGGCGCCGGGATGCGGGGGCTGGGCGGGATGCCGTGGAAGCGGAGATTGGCGCGGGGGGAGGATGTTTGGCTGGTGCGGCCTCTGCTGGGGGTGGGGCGGGAAGATGTGATGGATTTTTTGACCTTGATTCAGCAGCAATACAGGACGGACCCGACCAATGCGGACGTGACCCGGGCACGGGCGCGGCTGCGGGCGGATGTGCTGCCTGTGCTTAAAGCGATCCATGGACGGGCGGCGCAGAACGCATCGCTGGGGGCGGATCGTGTGCGCGAGGCCCATCGGGCGCTGGTGCGGCAGGGGGTGAAGGTGTTTGACGGGGATGATGTGGAGCGGGCAGCGCTGCGGGAGACGCCCGAGGCGGTGCTGGCTGTCGGGCTTAAAAAGTGGCTGGGGGCGCGGGGCGTGGAGAGCGATCGGCTGGGGAGCAAGGTTTTGGGGTCGATGGTGAAGGCGATCAAGGATGGCAAGGGCGGGGTGAGGCGGTTTGAGTTGTCCGGCGGGCGGGGGGTGGAGGTGACACGCGAGCGGGTGAGATTCCAGAATCGCGAGTGAATCGGCACCGGCGGAGGGTTTGGAGGCTAGAATTCTCCGCCATGCGTTACACAAGCGAATTTCGACAGGCGTTAGAGGCGGCGGGTGCGGGGTTTTTGCCATATGGCGGGCCGGGCCCGGATGGCGAGCCGCTGGTGGAGCTGGTGGATACGTTCGGGGAGTATGAAGCGGAATACGCGATGATCCGAAAGGGTGTGGGGGTGATGCTTTCGCCTCAGACGGGGGTTGTGGAAGTGACGGGCGGGGAGCGGCTTGGGTTTTTGCACTCGATGCTGACCAACGACACCAAGGGACTTAAGCCGGGGCAAGCCAGGCGGGCGTTTTTCCTGAGCAAGGTGGGGCGCATCGATGCGGACCTGGTGGTGATGGAGATGGAAGGCCGGGCGCTGATGCTGGTGGACCGGCTGAGCGCGGCGAAGACGGCGGATGGATTGAACAAGTACATTTTTTCCGAGGACGCCTCACCTAAAGATGTGAGCCAGAATCACCAGGTGATTTCCCTGCATGGGCCAGCCGGGGTGGCGCTGCTGAAGCAGGCGCTGGGCGTGGATGCGGTGGGGATCAATGAACTGGAGCACAAGAGCGCCAAGACGGGGGATGGCGTGGATGTGCATGTGCTGAGGCAGGACCAGACGGGCGCGATGGGGCTGCAATTGATCGTGCCTGCGGGGAGCCTGGAAGCGGTGTTTGGCAAGCTGACGGAGGCGCTGGGGGGGATGAATCCTGACCCGCACGCGCCCGCGGGGGCGCGGCCGGTGAAGGGCCGGGCGATCGGCTGGCTGGCGTTCAACACGGCGCGCATTGAGGCGGGAAACCCGATCTACAACGTGGACTTCGGGCCTGATTCGCTTCCCGCGGAGACGGGCATTCTCCCCCAGGCGGTGAGCTTTACCAAGGGTTGTTACATCGGACAGGAGATCGTGGCCCGGATGCACAACCTGGGACACCCTAAGCGGCTGCTGGTGGGTGTGAAGTTTGGGGATGACCGGCTGCCGCTGGCGGGGTCTGAGGTGATGACGACGAAGGAAGACGGGTCCGGCCAGACGATTGGAGGAATCACCAGTTCCACGTCTTCGCCGATGCTTTCCGGCGTGGCGGTGGCGTTTGCGAGCGTGAAGTGGGGCAAGCACAACCCGGGTACGCAGGTGACGGCGCCGGCCGAAGGCGCGATGGTGACGGGCGTGGTGCAGGGATTGAAGTTCCTGGGGTGAGATGAGCCGGCGAGATGCGGCGGCATGTTGGCCCGGTGATCGGGCGGGCGGGTTGTCAGGGGGTTTGGAGTGTGTGATTGAGTTTGTTCGAGCGATGAACATTGAGGGTAGAGATGGCGACTGAGCATGTATCCAAGCGGGTGTTGGTGACGGGCGCGAGCGGCGCGATCGGCAAAGCGGTGGTGCTGGAGCTCAAAGCGCACGGTCATGTGGTGGTGGGGCTGGATTTGGCGCAATCGACGTATGCGGATGAGATGCACATCGGGTCGATCGCAGACCTGGAACTGGTGAAGAAAGCGGTTGCGGGGGCGGATGTGGTGGTGCATCTGGCTGCGGAACCCAACGATTGTGATTTCGTGAGCCGGCTGGTGCCCGCCAACGTGATCGGGCTTTACAACGTGCTGAGCGCCAGCAAAGAGGCTCAGGTGAAGCGCGTGGTGCTGGCCAGCTCAGTGCAGGTGGTTTCAGGCCTGCCCAACCGGAGAAACAGGAAGCTGAAGGTGGAGGACGGCTGCGCACCGACGAACCACTACGGGCTGACGAAAGTGTTGGGCGAAGAGATGGGCCGGATGTATGTGCGCACCAGCGGCATGTCAGTGATCAATGTGCGGGTGGGGTGGATGATCCGCAACGCGCGCGAGGTGGAGATGGCGATGTGCGTCCCGGAACACGCACGGGGAATCTACCTGAGCGCCGCGGACGCGGGGCGGCTTTTCAGGGCTTGCGTGGAGAGCGCGTATCCGGAGCCGGGCAAGGAAGTGACCGTGAACGGCGTGAGCCGGCCCAGCGGGGAATATGGATTGGACGGGACCGACGCGGTGAGGCTGCTGGGGTATGAGCCGCTGGATACGTTTCCTGAGGGGCTGCCGAAGTAGTCGTGTCGGATGTGAGATGTTTTTTTAAGAGAAGGACGAGTTGATTTTAAAAAGCGAGGTGGGCATGAAGCGCTGGATTTTTGTTGTTGTGGTTGCTGGCGCGTTTGTTGGGGGCGGCTCGGCTTGGGGTGCTGAGAGGCCCGAGAAAACCATCAAGGAAATCAAAGAGGAAGTCGCCCGACCTCAGAGCAGGATGGAGGATTTCGGGTGGTTGTACGCACAAAAGAATTTCCTGGGGTCCAGGTCCTACATCGGGGCGCTGGTGGAGCGATTCGGAGATGACCCGAAGTTTTTGGACTTTCTGGTGGATGTGATCGAGAACCCGGAAAAGCGAGGCGGGGGAAAGCTTCTAAGCGAGCCTGTGTACCTGACACTCAACGCTCTGGCGGCTCGGAATCTGCTTCGGGAAAAGAGGCCTGGTGAAAGGAATCTAACCGCGAACTGGTGGTTTGGATGCAACCTTCCCGTGGGCGGGGCCCGGGGAACCCTGGACCCTGCGGGCCTGGCACGGCTTGAAAAGGCCATCTGGAAGGCGTTTTCGGTGGTGCAATGTCCAAAGATGCCTGCGGGGCTGACTTATCTGGCGATGCAGGGATTGGATATCAAGCGGTCGTTTTACAACGAGTTTTATGAGCAGGGGCAATTGCTCCGGCAGCTCTCGATGCTGCAGGTTTCCGACGCATCCCGGGATGCGGTGATGGCCTGTCTTGCGTGCGATGCGGAGGCGTTTTACTGGATTCGGGAGGCCGGGCTACGCGCGGTGACGGCGCTGCCCATGAAGGAGCGGGTGCAGGCGGCCCAGATGTGCGCCTCGCTGCTGGACGTGAAGGATCAAGAGGCCGGCAAGCGCTACGAAGGGAAAACCAGGGTGCGTGCCCCGCTGCCACAGGACGCATCAGATGGCCGGGAGCGGGGGTATTCCATGCATCTGTTATCCAAATGGATGTACTGCCTGAAGCTGCTGGAGACGCTGGATGCCAGTGAAGTGGCCAAGTATCAGGAGAAGCTCGAGAAGCTGCAGGCTTATTTGAAGACGCCGGATGAGCCGGGAATGAAGGTTTTACCTCAGGAGCAAGAGCTTATCGGGGAGATCGAAACACAGGATGCCAGGACAGTGGAGAAGCTTTTGAAGATGGTGAAGGGGAAGTAAGACCGGGTGCGTGTTGCCGGGGGGCAAGATGTAAGATGTCCTGCGGATGGGGGCGGTTCAGAGTGGCGTTTTTCATTTTTTTGAGATTGGGGTGTTTTCATGCGTGAACCCATCGATATTGTGCTTTTGTTTGATACCGAAGACATGGTGAGCCCGGCTGAGGCGGGGAGCGATGACAGCATTCTGGACCTGGCGACGGCGATGACGCAGGCGGGATTGCCGGGGGTGTTTCTGGTGATCGGCGATCGGGCGAAGCTTCTGGGGGAACGCGGGCGACAGGATGTGATCGACGCGGTGCGCAAGCATGAAGTGGGCCTGCATACGCGGTCAACGCTGCACCCGACAAACCCGGAGATGGTGGCCGGGCTTTCGTTTGAGGACGGGTATGCCCGGGTGCTGGCCAGCGAGAAGCAGGGGATTGCATGGGTGGAAGAAGCGTTTGGGATGAAGGCCTGCGCGATGAGCACGCATTGGCTTTACGCCTGCCCGCATACGCTGGCGGCGGCCGGGGCCTTGGGATTGCCTTATGTGTATGGCTTTCCGGCATGCCCGGGGAAATATGGGGTGAGCCGGTATGCAGGTGCGCTGGTGCTGCCGTGGCTGAGCCCGAGGCTGCCGGGCGATGAAGGCGTGGTGGAGCCGTACTTTGACGGGTTTGACGAGAGCTACTCAGAGGATGCGGCGTTTGAAGCCGTATTAGAGCAGTTTGATGCACGGATTCAGGCGTGCCATCAAGCGGGGCAGCCGTTTATGTCGGCGCTGCTTTACCACCCGCTGCGGTTGAGGTTGAAGGACTACATTGAACGGTATGTGACGCGCAATGGGGTGAATTTGCCCAAGGAGATGGTGGGCAAGAAGTTTGGGATGCCGCGGTTGTATTCCAAGGAGGAGTACGAGCAGAACCTGAAGAATTTCAAGCGGCTGACGAAGTGGATCGCCCAAGACAAACGGCTGCGTCCGGTGACGATGAAAGAGGTGGTGGCCAAGTATGGCGTGCAGGCCAAATGGTTCAGCCAGCATGAGTTGGTGACGCGGGCACGGGCGGTGATCGAGAGCGGAAAAATCATTCTGGGCGGGGTGATGAGCCCCGCGGAATTCGTGGCGGCGGGAGCACGCGCGGTGGTGTGGGCGGATGAACACGGGGTGCTGCCGGAACGGGTGAAACGCGATGACGTGCTGGGGCCTACGCGCGATCCGATCGTGGCGCCGGAGAAGCTGGGGCTGTCCTGGGAAGACCTGGTGCGCCATTGCCGGGAGACGCTGTCGCACGTGGAGAAGGCCGGCGGATTACCGGCGAATTTCGGGGAGTTCCCGGATCGTCTGGGGATCAATCAGCTTCATCATGTGCTGGCCCGGGCGCTGGTGGCGTGTGAAGAAGGTGCGCGGCCTGCGGTGTTTGAAGTGCGGGATGTGGCGCGGGCGCCAGAGCTTGGGGCTTTGCTGGGCAAGCGGTTCATGGATGTGACAGAAGGGTTTTATTGTGTGCCGGATTTGGATGTGACGCCGCTTTATCGGCATGGAAAGCTGCAGACGTGGACGCTTAAGGCGGCGAGGTAGCCTGGGCTGAATTCATGGTTTTGGGCGAATAGACAAGATGCGGATCACTTGTGCCCCTGGTCGTTTGCGATGGTGACCAAAACTTGGGGAATGACCGGCCTTGAGGCAGGGGAGATAGAAAGAGCCAGAGGTGCGGGGATTATTTGGTGGTGTCGGCGAGGGCTTGCGCGGTGATGGCCCACATGAGGGTTTCGGCGATGACGCCTGAGGGGGGGCAGATGTTGACGTCGTAGCCTTTGACGGGGATGGCGGCGTCGCCGTCGGCCCAGGATTGATCAATGAGGATTTCGTTGGGTTTGAGGTCTGTGGGTTTGGTGAGGAAGCCGGCGACGACCCAGATGGTGCCTTGGCCGGCTTTGCGCATTTTTTCAGCGCCGCCTCGCCAGAACTTTTCATCGCTGGGGGGGAGGCTGTAGCCGATGGCGATGGAGAGGTCGTTTTCGGAGGGGTCGGGCGAGCCGGGGATGATGGTCGGGGGCGCGTCGGGCTTTTTGGGGTCGAGACGTTTGATGTCGGGCTTGAGGGGGGTGAAGAGTTTGGGGTCCTGGGCGAGCTGGCCCGCGGAGTGGTAAGGGGGGTAGTGGCCGGTGGCATGGAGGTGGACTTTGTTGCCGGACTTTAAGGTTTTGGCGATTTTGTCGGTGGCCTGGGTAAGGGCGGACCAGTGCTTGGATTTGATGGTGTTGAAGGAGCCGACGAGGGAATCGAGGTAGGTGTTGGCGAGCTGGCCGGCGGGAATGGGGGCGATGGTCATGTCGTCGTGGAAGCGGACGAGCTTGTATTTGTCGTAGCGGACGCGGTCTTTGTCGTTGACGATGGACTGGTACATGGCGAGGGTTTTGCCCTGGCGGGTGCAGGCGGCGAAGAACTCGGCCATCCAGACCCAGGCGACGACGGCGTTTGCGGTGACGAAAGTGGGGATGAGCTGTTTGCCGTCGGGTGTTTTGACGAGGCCGTCGCCGGCGGGGCAGTGGTTGTCGAAGAGGTCGGTGGTGGCTTCTTTGGCGGTGTCGAGGAGGCCGAAGGATTTGAGGTGTTCGAAAGAGGCGATGCCGTAGACGAGTGAGCCTTTTTCCTTGAGGGCTTTGGCGGCGGTGAGTTCTTTTTCGAGTGCGGCCTTGGGGTCGGCCTGGTCTTTGCCGGCGGGGACGCCGAAAGCGTAGAGGATGGTGTCTCCTTCTTTTCCGGGGGTGGAGCGGTAGAGGCAGATGCCGCCTGCGCGGGCGCCGAGTTCGTCGTGGAGGCCGATGCCGCCTCGGATGCCGAGGTTTTTACCGGCGATGTAGGCGGTGGCGGCGGCGTCAGCGGATTTGGAGATTTGAGGGATGTCTTTGCGGACCTGGGCCATGACGGTTTCGACAAAGGAGATGTAGGCCGCGGCGGCGGGGGCCTGGTTTGCGGGCGTGGTGATGGGCGGAGGGGAGTCTGCGAGGAGGAGGGCCGGGGCCAGAGGCCCGGCGAGGAAGGTGGAGGCGAGGGCGAGGGCCAGGGCGATGTGGGGCTTTTTGGGCATGGGAGGATTGTAGTTTGGGGAGGAAGTTTGAATTTGAAATTTAAAAATTGTGATTTAAAGAGGGTGGTTGATATTGGTTTGACGCGCTTGAGGGAGATTCGTTCCGAGTGGTGGCGGGGGCCGCCACGGATGGAGTTGCCGAGGGTATAGTGCCTTTGGCGCGCACGGGGAGCCTGTGCGAATCATTTACGAAGAGCCTGAGGCAACGCTCAGGCGAATTACCGGGAGGTTTGGTTTGATTTCAGAACAGATGACTGCGTTTGGCGGGGTGGAACTGCAAAAGTACATCAGCAATAAGCCGGTTGTTGTGGGAAATAAAGCAGTCGGGGTGAGGGTGGAAACCAGGGAAGAGGGGGAAGAGGTGGTTGATGCGCCGACGGCGCTGGACAACCTGGGTAAAGACTCTGCTGCGGGGAAAATAGAAGCCATCGTGATCGGGCAGTGGGCGACGGAGCTTTACACGACAGATGAAACGTCGGATGCGGTGGTTAGTAAGCTCGTGGAACTGGCGTCGGTGTTTAAGGGGCTCAAGCACCTTTTCATCGGGGACATGACGTATGAAGAATGTGAGATTTCGTGGATTCGCCAGAGCGACATGTCTTTGATTCTTAAGGCGTATCCCGGGCTGGTGAGCCTGGGTGTGCGCGGCGGAGACATGCTGAGCTTTACTCCGGTGGATAAGCATGACCTTCAGACGCTGGTGATCGAGACCGGCGGACTGGGGGCGCATGTGATCGATCAGATCTGCAAGACGCATTGGCCGAAGCTTAAGACCCTTGAGATCTGGACGGGCACAGACAACTACGGTGGTGATTCCGCATTGACTGATGTGGCGTTGATCCTGGATGGGCGGCTGTTTCCCAGCCTGGTGAACCTGAAGATCAAAAATTGTGAATACGCAGACGGCGTGGCCAAGGCGCTGGTGACATCCAGAATTTTTGGACAACTCGAGACGCTGGACCTGGGCATGGGCACGCTGGGGGATGAAGGGGCTCAAGCGCTTTTTGAAAGCCCCACGACACGCAAACTCAAGGGACTGGCTTTTGACCATCATTATGTTTCCCAGCAGGTGGTGGAGAAGCTCAAGTCGCTTGGCATTCCGGTGAGTGCGGAGGACGCGCAGGAAGTCGACGACGACGAGGGGGGCCGGCATATTGCGGTCAGCGAATGAGCCTTTCCTTTGTGCTGATTGCGAATCCGGAAAGCCCTCGGGTGGCGCTGTTTAATGAGGTTTTAGCACGGCGCGGCCTGCGGCCTGCGCGGGTGGCGCCATGGCTGGATTTGCTGCGTGGCGAGGTTCGGCTGGAAAGCCTGGTGAAGCCGGGCGATGTGGTCCGGCTGGATTCACCAGGGCAGAATTTTGCGGTGGAGCGGGCGCTGCTGAAGCTGGGGGCGTGTGCGCCGGAGGAACCGGGGATGCTGAGGATGAGCCCGGAAGCACTGGATGCGATGGCGCAGGACAAGGGATTGATGATGCCCAGCCGACAGTGGTACCTGGGTTGGCGGAGCGCGCTGGAGATGGTTCAGTCGCAATTGGCGGGATGCCGGGAGCATGTGTTGATGAATGCCGTGGAGGATGTGAAGACGATGTACGACAAGCCCGCGTGCCAGGAGATGTTGATGCAAAGAGGCATCGCCGTGCCGGGTGTGCTGGGGTGCGTGACGTCGTATGAGCATTTGCTGGCATTGATGGCAGAGACGCGATGCCCGCAGGTGTTTTTAAAGCCGGCGCATGGGTCGGGGGGATCAGGTGTGGTGGCGTTTCGCAGGAGTGGCGCAAAGTGTGCGGCGATGACGACGGTGGAGATGGTTTCAGGGGGCGAGGGCGTGGCGCTGTACAACAACCGGAAGGTGAGAAGGATCGAGGATGAGCGGACGATCGCCGTGCTGGTGAATGCGCTGGCAGGGCACAGGCTGCATGCGGAGGTGTGGGTGCCCAAAGCGGGCGTGCGGGATGGAGCGCTGGACCTGCGGGTGCTGGTGATCGGAGGGCGGGCCATGCATGCGGTGGCGCGGGTGAGCCGGTCGCCGATTACGAATCTGCATCTGCTGAATAAGCGTGCGCCGGTGGAGGAAGTGGTTCAGCGGATGGGGGCTGAGGGGTATTCACGGGCGATTGCACTGGCTGCGAAGGCGGCGGAGTGTTTTTCAGGATCGCTGCATGCGGGGGTGGATTTGCTGATCAAGCGCGATTGGTCCGGCGCGGCGGTGCTGGAGGTGAATGCCTTTGGCGACCTGCTTAAAGGTGTGACGCATGAGGGGGTGGGGACGTACGATGCGGAGAT
>CAZIWA010000048.1:0-6718 GCA_964542875.1 uncultured Phycisphaeraceae bacterium | reverse complement strand
GGAATGATTGATGCGCGGGCGATTTTGGGGACGCATGATGTGTTGATGATCACGCTGGATACGCTGCGGCATGATGTGGCTGCGGCGTGTATGCGTGAGGGGCGGACGCCGAATTTCAAGGCGCTTGTGCCCGGGGGGATGTGGGAGGAGAGGCATACGCCGGCGAGCTTTACGTATGCGGCGCATCACGCGTTTTTTGCGGGGTTTTTGCCCACGCCGACGGCGCCCGGGCGGCATGAGAGGCTGTTTGCTGCGAGGTTTGCGGGGAGCGAAACGACGACGGAGCGGACGCTGGTGTTTGATTCGGCTGACATCGTGACGGGGTTTGCACAGCATGGGTATCGGACGGTGTGCGTGGGTGGGGTGGGGTTTTTCAATAAGCTGACGCCGCTTGGCTCCGTGCTGCCGGGGTTGTTTGGCGAGAGCCATTGGAGCCCGGAACTGGGGGTGACGAATCCGGCGTCCACGCAGCGGCAGTTTGCACTGGCCGCGGAGGTGCTGGCGCAAACGCCGGCGGACAAGCGGGTGTTTTTATTCATCAATGTTTCGGCGCTGCATCAGCCCAATAAGTTTTATGTTCCCGGGGCACAGCAGGATTCACTGGAGACGCACGCCGCGGCGCTGGCGTATGTGGATGAATGTCTGCCGGTGCTGATGGAAGCGGTGGCCAAGCGGGGGCCTACGCTGGCGGTGATCTGCTCCGACCACGGCACGGCGTATGGGGACGACGGCTATCATGGGCACAGGTTTGCGCACCCGTGCGTGTGGACGGTGCCATATGCTGAAATGATCATTGGATCTCGGGGGAAAACATGAACAGCAAAACGATTGCGCTGCCTCAGGGAGATGAGACGGACCGGCCCGTGGGGTACACGTATTCGTATCCGCATAAGACGTCGTATCGGGCGTTTGAGCCGGAGCTGGAGCTGGCCGATGTGTGGCGTGATGAGCAGAAGCAAAGCTTGTTTTTATATCTGCATGTGCCGTTTTGTGAGATGCGGTGCGGGTTCTGCAATCTGTTCACGGCGACCAACGCGCGCGCGGAGATGGTGGAGGGGTATCTGGATGCGCTGGAGCGGCAGGCGGGCGCGGTGGCGCGGGCGCTGGGACGGGCGGGATATGCGCGGATGGCGATTGGCGGGGGGACGCCGACGTATTTGACGGTGGTGCAACTGGAGCGGGTGTTTGGCGTGGCGAAGATGATGGGGGCGGATGCGCGGGGGATGGGGTGTTCCGTGGAAACATCGCCTCGTACGGCGGACGGGGAACGGCTGGGGGTGCTGAAGGCGCATGGGGTGAGCCGGGTGAGCATGGGGGTGCAGAGTTTTGTGGAAGAGGAGGTGGCCGGGTCCGGCAGGGCGCAGAAGAATGCGTGGGTGGACCGGGCGATCAAGCTGATTCGGGGTCTGAGTTTTCCGACGTTGAATCTTGATCTGATTTATGGATTGCCGGGGCAGACGCTGGAGACGTGGCGGGAGACGCTGAGGCATGCGCTGGAGTATGGGCCGGAGGAGCTTTATCTGTATCCGCTTTATGTGCGGCCGCTGACGGGGCTGGAGCGGGCGGGAGAGCATGCGGAATTGTCCGAGCAGGCTGTGTTTTACCGGGCCGCGTGCGAAATGCTGGGCGAAGCGGGATATGTGCAGCACTCGATGCGGATGTTTCGTGCGGGACATGCGCCGGAAACGGGTGGGCCGGTGTACTGCTGCCAGGATGACGGCATGGTGGGATTAGGGCCGGGGGCCAGATCGTACACACGCAGCGTGCACTACTCCACGCGTTACGCCGTGGGGCAACCGGGGGTGAAAGAGATCATTCGGGAATACAGCGCGCAGAGCGATATGGAGATGGCGCAGACCCGGCATGGATGCCGCCTGGATGAGGATGAGCAGAAGCGGCGATGGGTGATCAAAGGTGTGCTGCGTGCTGAAGGAATGAAGCTGGAGGAGTATCTGGTGCGGTTCGGGTCGGATTTATTTGCGGATCTGCCTGTGCTTGGTTTGATGGTGGAACGCGGCTGGCTGGAACGCACGAAAGAACGGCTTGGGCCAACTGTGAAAGGGCTGGGACTTTCGGATGTGATGGGGCCGATGTTGTATTCAGATCGGGTGATGCGAGAGATGCAGGGGCATGCGTGGTCTTGAAAGGGAAGCGTGATGGATTTGACCGTGCTGTACCGAGGTTCGCTCTCAAGCTGCAATTATGCTTGCGGGTATTGCCCGTTTGCGATGCGGCATGAGGATCGCGATGCGCTGCGGAGGGACCGGCAATCGCTGGAGCGGTTCATCGCGTGGGTGAGGCAGCAGGAGGGGATGCATACGATCCGAGTGTTTTTTACGCCTTGGGGGGAGGCGCTGGTGCGCGGGTGGTATCGCGAGGCGATGACGGCGCTGACGCATATGGCTCATGTGAAGAAAGCCGCGGTGCAGACGAATCTTTCGTGCCGTCTGGAGTGGATCGCCAAAGCGGATGCAAGCCGGCTGGGCTTGTGGTGCACCTATCACCCGACGCAGACGAAACGCGAAGCTTTTTTAGAGAAATGCAGGGCGCTTAAGGCTGCGGGGGTGAGCTTCAGCGTGGGTGTGGTGGGGATGAAAGAGCATTTGGAAGAGATCCAATTGCTGCGGGCGGAATTGCCAGCGGATGTTTACCTGTGGGTGAATGCGTATAAGCGGGTGGAGGGGTATTACAGCGACGGAGAGCGCGAACTGCTGGCCGGTATCGATGCGCTGTTTGAGACCAACAACACCCGGCACCCGAGCCTGGGTAAGGATTGTTTGACAGGGGAGAGCGTATTTTCGGTGGATGAGGCAGGTGTGATGCGCCGGTGCCATTTCATCGATACGCCGATCGGGAATATTTATCAGGCCGAGTGGGAAACGGGGTTGATGGCGCGTGCGTGCACCAACAAGACGTGCGGCTGCCACATCGGTTATGTGCATATGCAGGGCCTGGGGCTTTATGGGCGATTTGGCGAAGGGGTGCTGGAGCGCGCGCCGCTTGGCGGTGTGGGACTGACGGTGCGAGGCGGGTGAGATTGGAGTGCGTGGGGGAGGGCATTTGTCGATTTCGCATGCGCCCGGATTACCGGGTGGCGGGTTACCGGGTGTCCATGAGTATGTTCACGGGGGATTCGTGCATGATGGGGCAATGATCCTGGCCGGCAGTGGTTTGCCGAAGCCCTTTACCGTTTGGGTGAGAATAAAAATCAGTTTACGGGGGCCTGGCAATAAACATTGAGCCGTGAGCGTCTTGCATGCGCAGCCGGTGGTAAGAAGCCGGGTGGCACAAAAATGATCTTGAGGGTTTGGGCTATCTGAATTGATTTTGAAGATTATCTCCCGGCAGGCAATCGCCTTTTCACCCGAATAAGCGAGGAACGGTTATGAAAACGCACATGATGGGCGTGGGTATGGCATTTATCGGAACGATCCTGATGCCGGCATTGAGCCCGGCGCCGACGCGGACGACGCGGGGGCTGGGCAATGAGGCGGGCTATAGGCGCGAAAAGCGCGCCGAAGCCGTGGGCGGCGATACGTGGGGCGCGATGAGCATGCCCGCTACGACGCCGGTTCTGGCGGAGCAGTTGATGGCGCTGATTCCGCAGGAAGAAACGATTGGCGCCGGCAGGCCCATGCAGCGGGAAGAGGGCGAACGTGATGCGCAGGCTGAGGCACTGGCAGAGCTGCAGACGGACGCGCAGCGGGCACTGGAATGGATCGGCAAGAGCGGGCTGGCTGTCACCGAGACGGAGACGGACAAGACAGGGATTTTTTGTTTCAGGGAAACAGAGGAAGGAACTTTCGAACTGCGGGAGCTGAGCGCAGACAGCGGGGCGAGGTCGATTGACGCGAAGGATTGGGCCCGGGAGATTCGTAAGCCGAAGATGCATCAAGCGGGACAGAAGTCCAGTTTGATTGAGCGCATCCGGAGCCTTTAATGGTCTTGATGGGCTGGCCGATGGGCTTGTGTTTGTGTCTACAATGACGGCCTATGACGGGAAACACAGGTGAAGCGAGGCCGCTGGGCGAGCAGAAGATGCTTTTGTTTACGCTGCTGATGGTGGCGTTCAACATGCGTGGGGCGGTGACGGGGGTGGGTGCGCTGGCGTCGCCGATCATGGAAGACACGGGGATTTCCAACGGTGCGTTTGGGATGATTTCGACGGTGCTGCTGATTGCGTTTGGGTTGATTTCGTTTATTGCGCCGCGGATGGGCAGGCAGTTTGGTTTTGAACGGGCGATGCTGGGGGCGCTGATTGTGCTGGTGGTGGGAATCATGGCGCGGTCGCTGGGGCTGGTGACGTTTTTGTTTGTGGGAAGTTTTCTGGTGGGCGCGGGGATTGCGGTTCTGAATGTGCTGGTGCCGGCGCTGGTGAGGCGGGATTTCGCCGGGCACATGGGCGTGTTCATGGGGATTTATTCCGCCATATTGGGGCTGACGGCGGGGCTGGGGGCAGGCCTGGCGGTGCCGGCGATGGAGATGCTGGGCGGGTCGTGGAGGCTGTCGCTGGTCGTGTGGGCGGTGCCGGGGGTGATCGCAGGGCTGCTTTGGGCCCCTTATGCGATGCGGCATATCACGCGGTCCGAGGGTGTGCTGCCAGGAGGCGCGGAGCCACAGAAAAAGGCATCGGTGTGGCGGTCGAAACTGGCGTGGTCGATCACGGCGTTCATGGGGTTGCAATCGCTGTATTTCTACACGCTGGCGCAGTGGATGCCGACGATCTTCAAAGAGCGCGGCATGACCCCTGAAGACGCAGGATATATGATGCTGCTGTTTCAACTGGTGAGTGTGTTCACGTCGCTGGGGGCGCCTTACCTGGCGGTGAGGATGAAGAACCAGGTGTGGCTGGGGACAGGGATCGGAGCGATCTGCGTTGTGGGGTCGCTGGTGCTGCTGTTTCCGGGGACGAAACTGGCGTGGCTGTGGGTGTCGATCATGGGTCTGGGCACGGGCGGATGCCTGAGCCTGGCGATGGTGCTGCTGGGGCTGCGGTCGCGCACGGCAGGAACGGCGTCTGAGCTTTCAGGCATGACGCAGGCCGTGGGGTACCTGATCGCCGGACTGGGGCCGGTGGTGTTTGGCGTGCTGCACGACCTGACGCATACCTGGGCGGTGCCGGTGATCGCGCTGGGGGTGACGATGGTGGTGATGACGTGGTTTGTGAGAAAAGCGGGTGAGGCGCGGTATGTGGATGAGGAGTAGGTGGAAGAAGGGTCTGGGGGCTAGGGTCTGGGGTCTGGTCAGAGGGAGCGGAATTTTTGACTGGGATTAAGAGGATTGAGGATGATTAAGAGGATGAGAGAGGGGAATGGGGGTGATGCGGTGTGGGGGCACGGAATAAAGAATAAGACATGCTCGTGCGGACGAGAGCATGGCACGCTGAGGGGGCGGTTTGGTGTGGGATTTTTATTGCGTCAGGGGACGATGCGCCGACCGTTGCGCAGGACGGGGGTGACGTCCGGGGAGGAGCCTTTTTTGAGGCCGGGAACGCCGTAACCGAACTGGTAGGCCATGCGGGGTTCGTTGCTGATGTTTGGGCCAGAGGCGTGAGGCAGGAACTTTTTAAAGATGAGGGCCTGGCCGGGGTTGAGCACGGCGGGAATGCGCATGGTGGTGTCGATCTGCGCGTGCCAGTCGTTGTTCTTGTCGCTCCAGATGTGGTTGAAGAGGCCTTCCTTGTGGCGGCCGGGAAGCACCCAGAGCGTACCATTATCAACGAAGGTGCGGGTGATGGCGACCCAGCAGGTGATGGAGTTGTCCGGGTCGACGAGGATGTCCCAGTTGGCGTCGGCGGCGAAGTTGCCCTTCTGAGCGTACCACTGGTCCTGGTGCCAGCCGAAGGCGGTGTCGACGTTGTCAGGGTTTTGAGGTTGGGGGGCCTTGATGATGGCCTGGTTCCAGCCTTGATCGACATCAGGGCCGATCATCTCCTGGGCGATCTGGAGGAAGATGGGGTGGTGAAGGAACGCCTTGCATGCAGGCTTTTTATGGTCGAGCTGCGGCATGAAGGGGCGCAGGCGGGCGAAGTTAATGGCTTTCTGGTCGTTGGGTGCTTGCCTGGT
This sequence comes from uncultured Phycisphaeraceae bacterium, assembly GCA_964542875.1. GTDB lineage: Bacteria > Planctomycetota > Phycisphaerae > Phycisphaerales > Phycisphaeraceae > CAZGOM01. The sequence continues at coordinate 653 of CAZIWA010000048.1, read as the reverse complement.
GACCCGCTGAATTTCATCGGCCCAGACTTCTTCAAAGGCTTGACGGACACCGGCGATGGTGGCCTCGTCAAAGAGGACATCGGTGACGAAGAAGCCTTGTTCTTCAAACTGCTTTTTCTGGTGCGGCTGGACGATGGGTTTTTGCGATGGAAGGGTTGCGGTTGTCATGGGGTGTCTTTTATTGGGACATTAAACAATGACGCGAATCAATCATCGTTTGTTGAGGGAGGAAGTCAATGGAAGATGTGGAAGAGGGGAGGGCGGATTAACCACTGAGGCACGAAGACACGAAGGAAGAGAAGGGGATTGTGGTGGTTGGTGTTTTAGTGTGCGGTGTGGTTTTTTATTGGGTTGGTGGGAGGTCGGACTGATGCCCGAGTACCCTCCCCGGCGTGTCGGGCTAACGTGTTTTTGACGTGAGGTGGGTGAGGGGTTTGTTGTTGGCGCGTGCAAGACACAGCACGGCTTCGGGCCGTGCTGTGCCACCCAGATGGGAGATTTGCGGTGCTTTTCAGGCGACGCCGACGGCTTGGGCGTCGCGGAGGGAGAGGAGGCCGCCGTCGGAGCGGGGCTCGACGGTGCCGTCTCGTTTCCAGGAGCGTTCGCACTTGGGTTGGCCGCGGAGGTCGATGGCTTTGGCGTCGGAGGCGCCG
>CAZIWA010000047.1:0-38540 GCA_964542875.1 uncultured Phycisphaeraceae bacterium | reverse complement strand
ACATGCCCCTCGTTGAGCTCTCCCAGGCCGTCGACATGCGCAACCGCATCGCCCCCCAGGTCCTCCTGGAAGCCTCAGGCGGCGTCTCCCTCAAAACCGTCCGCGTCATCGCCCAGGCCGGCGTCGACCGCATCTCCATCGGCGCGCTCACCCATTCCGCCCCTTCACTCGACCTGGGCATGGACATCGACCTGTAACCACCAACCTCTTGCCCCCTCTCCTCCCTCTGACCAGACCCTAGACCCCAGACCCTTCCTCCGCAATGCACCCCAGCCTAGGCCCCGCCACCATCGATACAACCTTGCTGGGCCTGCTCCTTCAAGCCTCAGACTCGCTCCCCCTCGCCCACTTGGCCGGTCAGTTGAGGATCGCCCCTCAAACCCTTCAAAAAAACCTCGACACCCTTCGCGCCTCCGGCTGCACCTTTGAACAAGGCCCTTCCGGGCAGGTGCGCCTCATGGATGCCGGCCTGGGCGTCTGGTGCGATTACCTCCAGGCCACCACGCCCACCCCCGCGGGCACGCCCCGGCTCATTGAACTCTACAAACGCACGTCCAGCACCCAGGACGCCATCGCCCGGCTCGTTGAATTCTTCGGCCCCGCCAGCGCGTCATGCCTCGCCGTCGCGGACTTTCAGGAATCCGGCCGCGGACGCCTGGGCCGCTCCTGGGTTGCGCCCGAAGCCGCCTGCCTCACCTTCAGCACCGGCCTGCTGGCCTCCCCCCAAACCTCCATCTCCACCGACCGGATCATGCTCGCCACCTCGGTCGCCGTCGCCCACGCGCTGGAAGCCCTCCCCGGCATGCCGCAAGGCGCCATCCGCATCAAATGGCCAAACGACATCCTCATCCATTCCAAAAAGCTCGCCGGGATCCTCGTTGAACAAATCACCCGCGGCCAGCCGCCCGTCAGTGCTTCGATCATCGGCATCGGCATCAACGTCAACCTCACGCCTCAGGACCTGGCCCCCCTCGCGCCGGATGTCGCCGCCAGGGTCACCAGTCTCCGCATGATCAACGTCCACACCCACCGGCTCATTCTGCTGTCACGCACGCTCACGCTCCTGGAGCAGTACGCCCACAGCGCCGACCCCGCCTGGCTGCGTGACCAGTGGCGCTCCCGCTCCGGCCAGCTCGGCCAGCACATCACCCTCCTCTCCAACGGCCGCCAAACCTCCGGCAACGTCCTGGACATCGACCCTCAACTGGGCCTCATCATCCAGTCCGACCAGGGCCCCATCGTCCACCTCCCCGCCGCCACCACCAGTGTCGTGAATTAACTCCCCAGCCACAGCACGATCACCCACAAAACAAAAAACACCATGTGAAGCACAAAATGCTTCAGCAGCCGCCACGCCCCGCCGGATTCCCCAAAGAAATTCTCCTTCAGCACCGCCCCCCCATCCTGCACAAACCGGCTCTCCAGTGTCAGCGCATTAAACAGCACCGACATCGGGTTAGGCGAAGAATCCATCGCCCGCACCTCAAACCCCCGCGAAACATCGAAGCTCACCACCTGACCCACCTTCAATTCCTTCACGCCCGGCCGATCATCCCACCTCAGCGCCTGACCATAAAAAACCACCGAAACTGGCCCCTGAAACACGCACGGCACCGGGCTCCCCATGATCCACGCCGCCGGCGACACCAACCCCCGGTACACCGGACGCATCACCACACCATTAACGCCCACCTGCCCCTGCCTCACCACAAATCCGGCCAGGTGCCGCAATGAAACATACGCCGCCTCTCCGGCCTCCAGCCTCAGGACTTCAAACGTCCCTTTGGGCCAATAGCCTGTCAGCGTGGTCGTCTCCGCCTTTCCCTCGGGTGTATGCCACAGCGCATAAACCCCTTTGATGATTCTTCCCACCGGGCACTGCCGCCAGAATACCGGCACCAGCGGCGTTTTCATCTTCACCGTCTCCAGATACTTGGGCGCGTAGTACAGCGTCTCCCCTGCCTCGGTCTCCACCTCGATCGTGTTCTCGCCTTGTTTAACCCGCATGCACGCCCCCGCTTCCCCATGGTTTGGCCAATGCGGTTTTCGCATCCAGCGACTTTTGCTCGCACCAGCCGCGAAGCTGCAGCACCCGCGCCAGCGACCGTAGCCCCAGCAGGATCGCCAGCAACCCCGTCGTAAAGTGCAAAATCGCCATCACCCGCAGCCCCGCCCGGCTCGCGCGCTCATTCAAGCGCGCTTGCTTGAGGGCCTTGCTGATGCCCTCGCGCTCCCATTCCTCCCGGAACCGCTTTTCAAAGCCATCCCAATCCCCCAGCTTCTGCATCTCCCCGCGAAGCCTGTCCACCTCGATCTCCTGCCGCGCCAGCAACCCCGCAGCGGCGTTCATTTTCTCTTGCGCCTCATTAAGCACCTGCGTCGCCAGCTCCGCCGTCTGCTTGACCTTGGCCCACCTCCGGTTCACTTCATCCACGTTCTGCCAAAAGCTGTCCCACCACTGCTTCACCGACCACTGCGAAGACGGCGCCCACCGTCCATCAGCCCCTTTCACCAATCCTTTTTCCCGCGCCTCTTTTTCGAACTCATCCCGTTCCTTGCGTGCCTTCTGCATCTCCATGGTGAATTGCGTCAGTTGGGCGCGCTTGATCTGAATATCATTTTCCATCTGAACCAGATAAACCCGGGCGCTCTCCTGCTGCTGCCCCAGTTCCCGCCGCATGCGTTCGTATGCGTTCCTGGCTTCCTGGTCCAGCCCGCTCTTTTGAATGACTTGCGCCCCCTCATGCCACAACGCCCATACCGCCTGCCCCGAATGCCAGATGAAAAACACGCCCAACGCAAAAAACAAAAGGCATGCGGCCTGCGCCACCCACCGCACCCACCTCATCCTCCGCGCCCGAATCCCTGATTCATCCATTGGCCGCAACCATCCCTTTGACCGCTTCCTCAATATGGTAGGACAAGTCCGGAAATCTATTTGCCCATGCCTTCAAAAGCACAATTTTTGGCGCCTCCTTTTGTTTTCATGTTCAAACTATCGTTTAAACAATATTTGTATAATAACTTGATTATCCGACCGAATCAGATACCATCCTCCATCCCCACATTCGATCCAACACCATGAACCCGCCTCCCCTTTCTACGCAATCGCAATTCAAGATCATCGTCATCCTCGGCGTGCTCACGGCGTTTGCGCCCCTGTGCATCGATATGTATCTCCCTGCCCTGCCCACCATCGCGCAGGAGCTTTCCACCACCGAAGGCCACGCCCAGCTCACCCTGGCCACCTTCTTTGCCGGTTTCGCCATCGGCCAACTCTTTTTTGGCCCCATCGCCGACCGCTTTGGCCGAAAGCCACCCCTCTATTTCGGCCTCGCGCTCTTCATCATCACCACCTTCGGCTGCGCGCTGGCCCCCACCATCACCTCCCTGGCCACGCTCCGGTTTTTCCAGGCCGTCGGCGCCTGCGCAGGCGGTGTCATCTCCCGCGCCATGATCCGCGACCTCTTCCCGCCAGACGACGCCCGCTGGATGTTCTCCAACCTCATGCTCGTCACCGGACTGGCGCCCATTCTCGCCCCACTCCTGGGCTCCAGCGTGCTCATTTGGTCCACTTGGAGGGCCATCTTCTGGTTCGTCGGCTTCGTCGGTCTGGCCTGCACCGTCGCCGTCATCTTCATGCTCCCTGAATCACACGACCCTGCCCACGCCACCCCGCTGGCCCCCGGCAAAGTGGCCAAAAACTATCTCTCGCTGCTGGTTGAGCCGGTCTTCATGATCAACACGCTCATCAGCTCTCTAAGCCTCGCCGGCATCTTTGCCTACATAGCTGCTTCCTCATTCGTGTTCACCAAGAATTTCGGCTTAAGCCCTCAGGTCTTTTCCGTGCTCTTCGCCGCCAATGCATTTGGCTTCGTCGCCGGTAGCCAGGTCAACGGCCGTCTCCTTCGCCGCGCCGACCCGGTGAAAGTCATCCGCATCGCCCAGTTCGTTCAGATCGCCGCCGGCATCATTCTTGTAGGCGTGTCCCTCACCGGCCAAAGCTCCACCTGGGCGCTTCTGGGCACCCTGCTCCCGCTCACCGCGTTCATCGGTTCCATCGGTTTCGTCCTCCCCAACTCCTCCGCTCTGGCCATGGCCCCGCATGGCGGCAAAGCCGGCAGCGCCTCCGCGCTCATGGGCACCATCCAATTCGCCGTCGCCGCCGTCGCCACCGTCTTCATGAGCCTCATGAGCAGCCACACCGCCCTGGCCATGTCCATCACCATCGCCGTCTGCGCAGTCCTGGGTTTCGCCCTGAATCAAACCCAGCGCAAACCCGAACTCAATGTCGCCGCCGCCTGAATCTGGCGACAACGCTGCATCCTGCATCCCCCGGAGGGGGTACCAGAATGCGGCCCCGGGTTGAACATGTACTCATGTGACACCCGGGGTAAAAGCATTTCAAAATACTCTTGCACGCGCCAACGTCCACGCCAATCAACCCGTAACCACCCCACCTGCATGCCTTTTACCTTATCCCTTGTACCTTATACCTTTCTTGACCTAATACGCATTCAAAAACCGCTCCACCGCCTCCCCCAGCGCCGGCGGCTGACCGGTTTCCTCCATCGCCTTCCACGCCCGGATAAAAGGCACCAACTGATGTGATCCGGTCATCACCTCACGCATATACAGCCGCCCCATCGGGCCGGCTTTCCGGATGTACCCGGTATCGAGAAACCTAGCACGAACCCTGTCCAAATCGTACGTCACGCTCTGGTGGGCAACCCGCCAGCCGCTGGCTGTCTGATCCAGCACCACATACTGCGCCGTGGTGTGTCCATCCAATGCAATCCCCACCGACCCGGACGTCACGATCATCTGCCCCGCGCCCCACGGCCTCATCTGCGCCACATGATTATGACCCCGCACGATCATCGCATCCAAGCAACCGGGAAACATCCTTTGCAGCTCTTCCTCAGGCGTGGAGAGCGCCACCGAATCCACATCGTTGCGCACGGAGGCATGCGCGAAAAGCACGCCAGGCGCATCATGGATGCGAAGGTAATGAGGAAAGCCGTTGATCATCTCCCGCTGCGCCGCGCTGAGTTGCCCATGCGCTTCATGCATGGGGCCAAACCGTGCATGCTCCCAATCCCGATGGGCCCGCGCCGTTCCGTAATCCGCGACATATCGGTCGTTATTCCCTCGCAGGATGGGGCATCCCAGCGAAAGCGCCAATTCGAAGCAGGCCGCGCTGTCGGGTGCGCCGATGATCAGGTCGCCGGCGATCACCATCAGATCCGGCGCAAGCCCGCGCACATGGGCAAGGGCCGCCTCAAAGGCAGGCAGATTGCCATGAATGTCGTTAAGCACCGCGATGCGCATAAGCTGGAATTGTAGCCTCTGACCAGATCAAAAAAACCGGGCTCCCCGCAAGGAGGAGCCCGGCCATCTAATCAACTGTCATTCATCCTTCAGCCAAGCTGCTCATGCAGCCACTTGCTGGCGTCGTCCTGCATCTGCACATCGAACTTGTGCGGGCCGGGGTAGAACTTGCCCAGGTAGTTCTTGGCCTTGCCCACGCCCTTGTACAGCGCGGCGATCTTCTTGTCGGCTTCCTTCATGCCCGCCATCGTAAAGAGCGCGTCTTCCATGTCGTACTGCACAAACAGGGCCGACGGCGCACGGCAGGCCACAAGATCAGGCCAATCCGCGTGTCGGGCCAGTTCCGGTGTGGGGTACATCATCCAGGTGTGCGTCACCACGTTGTGGTCAAGCAGGCCGGGGTAACTGCTCATGAGGCCTACCACCACCGCCGCCTTCACCTTGTCGCTCGTCGCCTGAAGCAGCGTCGAGCGCAGACCGCCGCCCGAGAGCCCGACGCAGCCCACGCCGCCCGGCTTCACGTCTTTCCGGCTCAGCAGGTAGTTCACCGCGATGTTGTCTTCATACGCCATCACGCCCGCCATCGAAGTGCCCAGCACGTGGCAGTACTTCTGGATGGTGTGTTCATGCGTCACCGCGGACCACGCATACAGGCTCACGTCAGCCGGCATTGATGTGCCCGGCCATGGTTCCATCGGGCTCTTGGCGTGCAGCGCCTCACCCTGCATCCGGTCCCATTCCGTAATCTCGCTCAGCGGAAATTTCCGGCTGCCCCAGCTGAAGCAGTCATTCACCAGCACGGCGAAACCCTGGCGCGCCAGCTCATTGGCAAACGGACGCCCGCCATAAGCCTTGCCGTACCACTTGTTGATGATGTCCGGGTTCGCATCCGGGCCTTCAGCCACTTTTTCCTTGCCGTAGTACTTGAACCCGCCGTGATCATGCAGCGCCACAACACCCGGCAGCTTGCCCTTCACGCCCGCGGGGCGCAGGTAATATGCCTCAGTACGAGGCCCAAATCCCACCGAGTACGTGATCAGCTCGCCATCCACGCCGTCCTTCGTCCAACGCTTTTCAACCTTCACCTTCAGTGCTTTGGCGGGCCCGAGATCAGACCCCAGCCAGGACTTCACCTGCGCCTGAGCCTTCTTGCCGGGCTTCATCGTCGGATAGAGCTTGAATGCCTTTTGTGCAACGGTCGCCAGATCGCTGTAAACACCGAGATCTTTGTAGTTCTTCGCCACGTGTGGTCCTCCAGACCGAAAAGTGTGTGCGATGAGAATACCAAAACTTAATTATGCATGAAGTTTAAGCTCATATTTTAAACAAAAATAAGCAAACACTCTTGGATAAGCGCAGTTTACGCCAATTGTCACTGCTGCCACGCTTCCCACAAAACCACTGAAAACTCAGATACCTTCGACTTTAAAATCCACTCCTGTAGGGTGTCCGCGAGGCTCACCACGCCACCCCGAAACCCCCAAACACACAACCGCCGAAGCCGCAACGCTCCTCAGTCGGAATCCAATTCGATTCCGTCCTACGGTTTTCTCTATCCCTATCTCCTTCATAAAAGTCTCCGCAAGCAGCCCGCCACACCGCCGCAAGGTTCATCGACAGATGCCCCCCAAAACTGCTTCACGGAAACAAACAGATTTGCACCTGCCCACATTCAAGCTGGCCCAAATCCTCTACGCCCAACAATACATTCTCCCCTGAAAACTCCCCTGTAAAGCAACAAACCCCGGCACTAAGCCGGGGTTTGTTGTTTATTCGCTCGCTGCTCGGCTTAGTTCACGCCGATGCTCGCGCTCCGGGGGCCGGAGCTCACGCCGCGGCCGCGGTCGTAGCGCTCAAGCAGACCGGGGTAAAGTTCTTCTTCTTCCTCGTCGGTGATGATGATCGTCGGCTTGACCAGGATGAGCAGGGTACGCTCGTCCTTGATCGTGCTGCGGTTGGTGAACAACCGGTTGATGATCGGGATCTTCGAGAGGATCGGCACGCCGGCTTCCACTTCGTTTTCACCAACCAGGCGTTGACCGCCCAGGAGGAGGGTGCCCTTATCCGGCACCGTCACGGTGGTTTCGATCTGAGTCACGTCGACTTCAGGCGCTTCGATGTAGGCAGAGATGATCTGCGTACCGGTCGTGCCTGCGGTCGTCGTCGTCGTCGTCGCAGTGGTCGGCGTCACCGAGGCGATCTGGGGGATCGTGCGGATGGGCTGGGTCACCGTCGACAGGCTGGGGTTCAGGGTCAGCGTCACATACCTGCGGTCATCGGTGATCGTACCGCGCACTGCAAGCAGCACACCGGAGGAGATCACGCTCAGCTCGGGGTTGAAGCCTGCCGCATCCGGCACCGGTTCAAGAGAGCTGATGAAGGAGATCTGCTTGGCAACCGCGACGTACGCCGATTGACCGTTCATGAAGGTCACACGGGGCGCAGTCAGCGAGATCGACCGCCGGTTGGCTTGCGTCGCACGAATCAGCAGGTTGACCTGCACATCGTCGAGGTAAGACACGCCGAAGTCGAAGGAGCGGCCCGACGGCGTAAAGCCAGTGCCGGGGGTGAAGTTGGGGATCGGGGGCGGCTGGGTCGCCTGACTGCCGAAGGAGCCGGGGAGACCGGTGCTGCCGCGCTGAGCAAGGCTCCAGCTGTCCTGGGCAACCTTGATGGGTGACCAGCTTGTGGAGTTGGGGTTGAACTGCACGTCGACGTCGACGCCGACTTCTTCCAGGAAGTTCTGGTCAACCAGGAGGAACCGGGCTTCAACCGTGATCTGGTGAGCGCGCGTCTCACGCAGGGAGGCCAGCAGCCGGGCGATTTCCCGGTGGTACTGCGGGGTCGTCTTGATGATCAGGTTGCCGTTGATTTCGCGCATGCTGCTCACCGTACCGCCTGCGGTATCCCAGTCTTCGGGGTTACCAACGGTCTGACGGATAAGCTCCTGGATGCGTTCCAGCAGCGGCGGGCCTTGCTGGCCGGTCGTGTTGGTCGTCGGGAAGATGCTCGAAGAGCCGCCGGACTGTGTACCGGAGGTAAACGCCGAGCTACCGGAGCTCGAAACGCTCGTACCCGAGGAAGACAGCGCCGTCGACAAGCTGAACGAAGGCAGCGAGCTCGCCTGAGGCGAAGAAACTTCATGCAGCAAGTCGCGGATGTCGTACATCTTGGTGTCCAGGTCCTTGTTCAGGACGCGCTGGGTCGAGATGCGCACGATGCCGTTGATGACCGCGAAGCTCACCGGGTTCAAAGAGTCGCCCGGGGGAGAGATCTGAGCCAGCACCAGGCGCAGCACTTCGCGTGCCGGCACGTTGTTGAGCTGCAGAGTCACCGGCGTATCCTTGGCCACGCCCACTTCTTCAAGAGCAGGCCAGTTCACGTCGAAGTTCAGCGCAGTGATACGGCGGAGGTAATCGATGACCGTGCTCAGGCGGAAAGCCTGGAAGTCCACCGTTTCCAACGGCTCGTCAAGCTTTTCACGAACGCGGATGTTCGCGATGGAGTCCCCAGCGTCCTTGTTCTTGTTACGGAACCGGCGCTCGGTCAGCTGCGGCCAATCGGGAGGATAGGTCAAGAGCGCGGTGTAAGGCGTCGTCGCCTCTACGTTGATCGCCGAATGCTCCGCGATGTACATGCTGCGGGTCTTGGTGTGCTTGTGGTAGATCGTGATGATCCGGGCTTCTTCGATCATTTCCTTGATGAAGAGCGCCGCGGGATCGTTTTCCTTGATGAACAGGATCTGGTTCACCAGACGAAGAGCTTCGTCGTACTTCTGTTCCTTGCGCAGTTCCTGCACGCGGCGCAGAAGGTTCTGGACTTCCTCGTCCTTCTGACGGGCCAAGTCCTGCTTCTTCTTTTCCTGCTGTTCCTTGTCGGCCACTTTGGCCGCTTCGGCGTTGAGCTGGTTGGTGGTGTTTTCTTCGATCGCGATCTGGGAGTCCAGCGCGTCGATCCGGCTGCGCAGCTGGGCCGCACGGTCCACCGGAATCGCCTTCTGGTTCTGCTGAAGCACGTTGTTGGCCTGGCTCACGCTGTTGCGCGCCGCGGCAAACTGGCCCTTCTTGCGAAGGTCGTCAGCAAGACCCAACTGGGTATTGATGTCCAGCACCGCTGCGTCGGCACGCACCACGTTGCCCGTCACGTTGTCGCCCAGCAGGCTCGTGGGCGCGCTCGTCCCGGCGCGCTTGGCTTCCACACCCGCGATCAAGGCCTGAACGTCCTTGTTGGAGGGGTCCAGCGCCAGTGCGTCACGGTAGGCAGCCAGCGCCTGGGGCAGTTGGTCATTGGCTTCAAAACGCTTGCCGTTGGCCACTTGTTCCTGGCTGCGCAGCGAAACCGCCAGTTGCAGCAGGGTCTGTTTGGCCTTCTCGGCTTCTTCGGTCTTCTTGGCGGCATCGCTGTCGGCAGCAGCCTGGGTGGCGGCGGCCTTGTCAGCGTCAGCCTTGGCAAGCGCGGCGGCGGCAGCGGCCTTCTCGGCGGCAGCCTTGGCATCGTCAGCCTTCTGCTGGTCAGCCGCTTGCGCAGCCTTCTCAGCGGCAACCTTCGCTTCATCAGCCTTGGCCTGCGCTTCGGCGGCTTCAGCAGCCTTCTTGTCGAATGCCACCTTCGCGTCGGCAGCAGCAGCCACAGCAGCCAGGCGCGCGGCTTCAGCAGCCTTCGCCTTGTTTTCCGCAGCCTTGGTCGCAGCAGCCGCAGCATCAGCAGCAGCCTTCTGTTCCAAAGCAGCCTTCTCGTCAGCAGCCTTCTTCTCTTCGGCGGCAAGCTTCTCGGCAGCCGCAGCATCAGCCGCAGCCTTGTCAGCCGCGGCCTTATCGTCAGCAGCCTTCTTGTCGTCGGCGGCCTTCGCAGCAGCCACCGCAGCGGTCACAGCGCCAGCCTTGGCCGCCGTTGATGCCGCACCCTTGTTCGCTTCGGCCTTCGCCGCGACTTCAGCCGCAGCCTTGTCGGCGGCAACCTTCTCCGCGTCAGCCTTGGCCTGCGCCTCAGCCGCAGCCTTGTCGGCAGCAGCCTTCTCCGCGTCAGCCTTGGCCTGCGCTTCAGCCGCAGCCTTGTCGGCGGCAGCCTTCTCCGCATCAGCCTTGGCCTGCGCTTCAGCGCCGGCCTTCGCCGCAGCAGCCACCGCTCCGGCCTTGGCCGCAGCAGCCGCCTTGGCCTGGTCTTCAGCATTCACCGCGGGGGCTGCGGCAACTGCCGCTTCCGCCGGGGCCGCAGCCGGCGCAGGAGCAGCCGCTTCCGCAGCAGCCTTCTCCGCCAGCTTGGCATCAATATCTTTCAACAACTTCGACAGCTGCACGCGCTGCGGCCGATCCAACTGCACAGGGTCAACCTTCTTCAAGGTCTCCTTTGCGGCCTGTAAATCGCCTTTTTGATAGGCCTCGTTCCCCTGGCTCAGCAAATTAGAGGCGCTCTCGGAAGAGCCCGTCTGAGACAGGGTTGTACCCGCGCCCACCAGCAGCGCGGTAAAGAGTGCCATCACGAGAAAGGAGTGTCGCTGGAACAAAGTTGATCTCCCTGGGTCAGTGAACTCGGGCTTGAGTCAAAGTCTGCCGTACTGCGATACTCGCCAGCTTCCAGAATAGAACTTTCAATCCGCTCGGGCTTGAAACCTCTACTCCTGACCGCCTACTGTTACACAACAGAGGAACGGTCCCGGCGTAATATACATGGGGTGTATAACGGGCCGCAAGTGGCTTTGTCAACGGGACTGACAGCTGCGTCACTTGCTTTTCCCCAAAGGTGGATTACTTGACACCTGAATTGACAGGCTCAAAACACCAGTTATACAAACCCTCTAAAACGGTCCCTGCGACCGGCGCGCGCCGGTCTCCATCAGGCGTTTCATCTCTCGGACTGCTTCACGTAAACCCACAAAAATAGCCCGACTGATGATCGCGTGCCCGATGTGCAGCTCGCGAACTCCAGCCAATCCAGCGATGTGGGTCACGTTTAAATAATTCAGCGCATGACCGGCATTGAACTGCATACCGCTTCCGGTAATCAGCTCTCCGGCTGCCCTGACTTTTTCCAGTTCTTCCACAACCTTCAAGTTACGAATATCCCCAGAGTGTGTATAAAACGCATGCGCGTATGGCCCCGTATGCACTTCGCACACCTTGATGCCAACTTTTGCACACGCTTCCACCTGATGCGCATCCGTATTAATGAAAGCGCTCGTCACCAATCCATGGTCGGCGAGTTTTTTTACTACTTTTTTCATACGCGCCAGTTGCCCGGCCACGTCCAGGCCGCCTTCAGTCGTCACTTCCTGACGTCCCTCCGGCACCAGCATCACAAGATCAGGCTTCAGCCGACAGGCGATCTTCACCATCTCGTCGGTCGCACCCATCTCAAGATTCAATTTCACTTGGCAGGTTGATTTGATCCGCTCCACATCATGGTCCTGGATGTGCCGCCGATCTTCCCGCAGATGCACCGTAATCCCCTCGGCGCCCGCCAGTTGAGCTTCAACCGCCGCCCAAACAGGGTCGGGTTCATACGTTCGGCGGGCCTGCCGAACGGTCGCAACGTGATCAATATTGACGCCTAACTCAATCATGGGTGGAACAGAAGATAGCGCCCCACAAAACCTTAGCACTCGTCACAAAAGTTATTCACGTGTCTTCCCCACTCGCACCATTTATTGTTCAACTCACCATCCCACCACCTGCACACCATTGTTAACATTCCCTCACCCTTTTTCCGGAGGTCGCCTCATGTCCGTCACCCCCTCGCTCACTTTTTATCAGCCAAAAATCCAGTTCGATACCGCAAAAATCGCCACCGCCATCGTCGTTGCCGCCATCGGTTGCATCGTTCTGGGCCTCCTTTATGGCGTCGTCATGCACTACGCCGGTGCCATGGCGCACGGCCTCACAGGGTTCATCCAAGACCCCCAAGGCGGCCGCAAACCCCGCGGCTCCATCCTCCTTATGGCCATCCTTTACGGCCTCTGGTGCATCCTTCCCGTCTTCGGCGGCTTTTTCACCGGAATGATCGTCGGAAAACCCGTTCAACAAGCCAATCGACACCCATCCACCTTTCTCTTCTTCCTTCTCAGCCTCTCCTTATTGGGCATGGCCTTCCTCCTCTCCTGGTTTTCATGGCTCTGGATCGGCACCCAGGGCGACTTTTCCCTCACCCAGGCCATTTCAAATGCCTGGCAGCACGGCACACCCAGCCCCGGCCCTCAAGCCCGTACCCTCGGTTTCATCGGCAAAGCAGGCTACTTTCTGGAAGCCCTTGCCTTTTTCTTCTGCGCCCTTCCCGGTTTCATTCCAAACAAAAACAAGCTCGCCGAACTCTGCACCACCTGCTCTTCACCCTTAAGCTGCATCAGCACATCGGAAAACAGCTATTACGCACATTTCCGCCTGCCCAAAGACCTCCCCGGCTTTCGTGAAAAAATCACCAAAGGCGAATTCAGCGCCCTCGGCTCCCTCCAACCCGGTGATAACGGCGAACTGGGCATCCGCGTCTTCCTCCCCCACTGCACCACCTGCCCCAATGTCAGACTCATCACCATCGAAGAAACCATCGACGACGCCGCAGGCAATCCCGATCGCGAATATTTCCCACAAACCCAGGCCATCGTCGAACACGCCGTCATCTCCCAGGCCACATTCGACAAGCTCTCGAAATTCCTCGCAAAATCCGCAAAAATCGCCTGAATCCCTCTGGATGGCACAGCACAGCCCAAAGCAGAATCGTCTCCTGCACGCGCCAGCGTAATTCCCAATGTTGCCTGCCCGCCCCGATCACAAACTCCACGCCAACCTCACCCCGGCGTCTTTGCCTTGGCGATCTCCAGCAGCGCTATCACCCCCAGAATCGCCAGCGTCTGCACAAACGCCACCACGGCCTGCCACGGCGCCAGGTGAGGCAGCATCAGCCCGCCCAACCCCGTCGCCAGCGTGCATGCCCAGATCACCAGCACCGCAGCCCTCCGGCTTAGACCCATTTTCACCAGTCGATGCGAAAAATGCTGCTGGTCCCCCACCATCACGCTCTTGCCCTGCCGGATCCGGATGCCTGAAACACTCACAAAGTCGTAAATCGGCACCGCCAGAATCACCAGTGGCGTAAACAGCCCATAAAAATGCCCCCAATCCCCCCCATCGGGCGACATCGGCACATACGTCACCCGAATCGCAATCAGTGACAGCAGCAAACCCATCACCAGCGACCCGCCGTCCCCCATATACACCCGCGCAGGCGGAAAATTAAAGCACAAAAACCCCAGCAGCGACCCCGCCAGCAGTGCCGCAAGCCCTGCCACAAACCATTGCCCGCTGATCAGCGCGCTCCCCGCAAACATCCCCGCGCAGATAATCCCCACACCCGACGACAGCCCGTCCATGTTGTCCAGAAAATTCATCGCATTCGTCAACGCGCCGATCCAGATCACCGTCATCGCCACGCTCAGGCAAAACCCCGCCGGGCCTAATTTGTCGAGAAATTCCAGCGCCCGAAAGTCCGCCCCCAGCACCAGAGCCAGCGCCACGCCGATCTGAATCGCCAGCTTCGGTTTCGCAGAAAGCCTGTATCGGTCATCCACCAGCCCCAGGATATGAATCACCAGAATCGACCCCACCAGCCACAGCCCCGGCACAGTCTGTTCCCGCATGCCTTTGAGATGCGGCCCCACGGCATGATAAACCGCATTGGCCCCCGGCCCCGGTTCCGGCAGCGTCCACGCGCCGATAAACACCAGCACCATCGGCAGCACCACCGCAATCACGATCCCCACACCCCCGATATTCACGATCGGCCGCGCATGGTCCTTGCGCCCCCCAGACCCCGGCGCATCCGGCAAATCCACTTTCCCCGTCTTCTCACCAAGCCGAATCAGCGCCCAAACGCTCGGCAGCGAGATCGCAAACCCAATCGCCGCCAAAATCAAAATCGCTGGAATCATGGCGTGAAATCTTAACCGACCGGCACAAATGCAATCTGGACCCACAACTTTCAACTCATTCCCGCTGCCTCTTCCCGCTTCATCCAGAGTGCTGAAGGCGCGGCCCTATTACAGCCAGGGATGGAGCGCTTCTAAGCGCGTAGCCCCTGGAAAAATACAAAAAATGACGCCCTTGCACGCGCCCGCGTCCATGCCCACGCCCCGTAACGACTCAACTTCCTTCCGGCCTTCTTCAACCTGCGCATCACCATTTGAACCGCATTGCACTCCTATACTTGCATGCCTTTCCTTTGTACCTTGTAACCCCATCCCCCCACCTTCCCGTGAGCATTCCCATGAAATACCTCTCCATGCTCTTCCTCCTGGCCACCGCTTTCCTCGCCGGTTGCAGCACGCTTGAAATGAAGCTCACCGACCGCGCCACCGGCCAGCCCATTTCCGGCGCCACCATTCTGGTCCAATACGTCAACATCAATGATCAAAGCAAAGACCTCGACATCATCGGCACCACCACCACCGACGATCAAGGCCGCGCCAATCTCGAAGCCCTCTTCCGCAAACACACGGACCTTCAACTCTTCATCTCCCGGCAAAACGACCGTTACCAGACCATCCTCGTCTGGAAAAACATCGCCAAATTCAGCCAGACCGTAACCGGCATCCAGAGCCTCAAGGCCGACCAGAAAGTCGCCGACCCCTCCACACCCGCGATGGACCTCAAATACCGCTGGAAGAATTCCGACGCCCCCAGCCTCTAAGCGGGCGCGCGCTTTTCCCAACCTTTTAAGACAAATATAAATCACTCCACCCAACCGACTTACATCGTGTTTATCACGATTTAACGCACCCTTATCTCCCATTTCCTCTCAAAAAGCCCTATACTCCGGGTTGCTTTTTCGTGCTTCTTTGAACCCCTGAAAGGCTTCAACTCCCGTGGACCCTCATTTATCCGGCCTCTTCCTCGCCTCCGCCATCACCAGCGATTCCACCAGCCATCTCGCTCCAGAAGACCGCAGTTACGCATTCATTATCTTCCTCATGGGTGTCGGTCTCGCCCTCACGGTTTCCTTCATCTGTTCCATGCTTGAGGCTGTTCTCCTCTCCCTCACCCCTGCGCAAATCGCCTCACTCCAGGAAAAGCATCCCACCGCCGGGAATATCTGGAAAGGCTTTAAAGACAACATCGAAGAACCCATCGCCGTCATTCTCCTGCTCAACACCTCCGCACACACCATCGGCGCTTCCATCGCCGGCCTCCAGTTCGGCGAGCTTTTCGGCGCCGGCTACATCATGCTTTTCTCGCTCGCCTTCACCTACGTCATGCTCCAGTTCACCGAAATCCTGCCCAAAACCATGGGCGTCAAGTTCAATAAAGAGCTCGCCGTCTTCATCGCCAAGCCCCTTAAATGGGCCCTCATCGTCTTCTCCCCCGTCACCAAATTCGTCAACTTCGTCAACAAGCCTTTCGAAGGCAAGTCCGCCCACGCAACTCCCGGCCAGGCCACCATTGCCGAAATCTCCACCATGGCCGGCTACGCCCGCATTTCCAATCTCATCGGCCACCAGCAGGAACGCATCATCATCCAGGCCAGCCGGCTCTCCTCCCGCAAGGTCAAGGAGATCATGGTCCCCGCTGACGACATCATCATGCTCTACCAGGGCTCGCCCCTCACCGAGGTCATCGTGCAGATTCACCTGGACCTGCACACCCGCTTCCCCGTCACCGACAAGCGCGCTGATCCTCAAGGCATTGTTGGCTATGTGAACTTCAAAGAGCTCGTTTTGCTGGCTAAAACCCACCCGCACAACCCCAAGCTCACTGAAATCACCCGCCCGCTCTTTGACTTCAACGAAAACCTCTCCGTCAGCGAGGCGCTGCGCCAGATGGTGGCCAATAACCTCCACCTGGCCATCGTGAGAAACAATGAAAACATCATCGTCGGCCTGATCACTCAGGAAGACATCTTTGAAGAACTCGTCGGCGACATCGACGATGAATTCGATCGCCTGCCCAAGCATGTCATCGCCTCAGGCCGCCAATGGGTCGTCGGCGGCGGCGCCACCATCGGACGCGCGCGCCAAGTCATGAACCGCCCGGACTTCGCGCCCGGCTCCACCCCCGAAGCCAGCGTCAGCCAGTGGATCTGCGACAAACTCGAAGACCACCCCAAAGGCGGCGACACCGCCGCCATCGACGGCGCAAACATCCTCGTGCGCAAAGTCCGCCGCCACAAAGTCACCGAAGCACTCATCGACACCGATCCCAAAGCCTAAAATACAGGCGAGTTCCTACACAGGTCGATCGACCAGTTCATCCCTAGACCCCAGACCCTAGCCCCTTCCCCAGCCATGAAATTCGGCTCCATCAAACGCCAGCACGGCCGCATCAACGGGCTCGATGACCTCCTCGACCACATCCTTTCCAATTGCCCCGGCGTCGAACGCATCATCCCCGGCCGAATGGGCCGCAAAGCCGGCAACACCGCAGCCCGACTCAAAATCCAATACCCCACCGGCACCCCGGAAAAGCCCTCCGGCTTCAAATGCATCTACACCTCCAAAGGAAGCTGGCAGGAAGTGTTTCTCATCTGCTCCGCCCCGGAAAAAACCCACGCATGGCTCCTCGCCCAACCCTTCACCACCAAGTCCGATAATTAACCCAACTACGCATTAAGACCATTCATACCCCCCAATTTGGCCTTTCACCCTTCTTAGCTCGTCCCTTCGGCCACACAGCTTTCTGTAACTTTTTCCCATAAACTTCATTCCAACACGCAAAACAGACCTAGGACAGAACACAACCACCCGCTATACTGGCTCGTGAATCGATGTTCGTGAACACCTTTCATCTGTCATATGTCAAAGCAACCCATTTCATTGCGCCATCCGCCCACATATCTGGGCAACCGGTTAATGGATGCCGACCATAAAGCCAGAAACTCACGTCAACTCGACGATCAAAACCCTTCCGGACTCCAAGACATGAGCCGCGAATCCATCATCGCCCAACATCCGAGCTTTCCTTGGCTCACTGCGGAAAATTCCTCCATCCTCACGGAGCTTTTCCTCGACCATGCTTGGCTCCGCGCCGGCGAAAAAATCACCCAAGTCTTCAAAGCCGGTGAGGGCAGCATGAACCTCACCCTCCGGATCAAAACCACCCAGCGCACCCTCATCCTCAAGCAGGCACGACCCTGGATCGAACGTTACGACCACATCCCCGCACCCTGGGACCGCATTGAAGCCGAAACCTTCTATTACCAGCGCACCGCGGGCATTCCTTCCGTCCAAAAACGCTCTCCGGAAATCCTCGGCTACTCTTCACGCGCCAAAACACTCCTCATGTCCGATATGTCGCCCTGCCGGGACATGACCTATCTCTATGCAAAAGGCCCGCTTCCCCACAAATTCATCGACAGCCTCGCCGATTATCTCGCCCGCCTCCACACCGAAACCATGGGCGACCCCGACCTCCCCACCAGCCGGGAAATGCGCTCGCTCAACTATCAGAACATCTACGTCACCCCAATGGATATGTCCTTCCAGCTTGAGCTTGATAAATACGAGCTGGGCCTGAATCAAGCCGCTTCCCGGCTCAAAGCCAATCCCGCTTTCCGGGAGCTCTTCGACAAAATGGGCCACCGCTACCTTCAGGAAGGCCCCTGCCTCTGCCACGGCGACAGCGCCCCCTCAAGCTGGCTGGAAACCGCCCAGGGCCTGGTCGTCATCGACCCTGAATTCTGCTTCCCCGGCGACCCGGAATTTGATCTGGGCTTCACCCTCGCCCATCTGGCGCTCTCCCAGCTTCCCATCGAAGCCGCTCAGGAACTCATCGGCCAGTACCGCACCCACCGCGGCCCCGCCGTCTCTTCCGAATTGATCGCCGGCTACGCCATCTGCGAAACCACCCGCAGGCTCATTGGCGCCATCCAGCTCCCCATCCACCGGACCTCCGGCTGGCGCGTTGAAATGCTCGACAGGGCCTTAAACGCCATGCGTGAAAAGTCCTGGAAAAAACTCTGGGCCTGAACCGGGAGCGCCGGCGTCCCGCCGGCTCCCGATCCACCACCTTCACCGACATAAGTGAATTCTTCAGTCGCAAATCTCCCTGAATCTGCTCTCCACGCAGAATCCATCATGCCCCCTCTGCCTTTCTCTAACCAGCCTCCACTTTCTCGCGCCCGTCGGCGCGCGTATCATTGCCCCATGCCGATCGCACAATCCATCGACGCACTTGGCGAAGTGGGTCGTTATCTTTACACCAGAACCATCGATGGCCTTGACGGCTTTGGTCGCTTCTCCAAATTCTGCTGGGAGGCGTTCACATGGTTCCTCACCGGCGCCTCGCTCTGGCTTAAGCCGCGCATCCTTTTGCCGCTCCTTTACGAAATCGGCACCCGGTCCATCCCCGTCATCCTCATCGTCGGCACCTTCATCGGCATGGTGCTCAGCGTTGAATCCTTTAAGCAATTCCAGATCCTGGGCATGGAAACCCGCATCGGCGGGATCATCAACATCTCCGTCGTACGCCAGATCGGCCCCGTCCTCGCCGCCGTCATGCTCGCCGGACGCATCGGCTGTTCCATCTCCGCTGAGCTTGGCACCATGCGCGTCACCGAACAGCTTGACGCCCTGCGCGTCATGGGCACAGACCCCGTCGGCTATCTCGTCGTCCCCCGCGTCCTCGCCTGCCTCCTGATGATCCCCATCCTCACCGTCTTCGGCGACATCATGGGCATCTACGGCGGATACCTCTGGAACGTCCAGATCCAAGGCGTCAATTCCTACGACTACTGGGACTTCTCCCGCCTCTTCGTCTCCAAATACGACGTCATCACCGGCCTCTCCAAGTCCGTCATCTTCGGCGGCATGATCGGCCTCATCTCCTGCTACAAAGGCTTCCACTGCGAAGCCGGCGCAGCAGGCGTCGGCAAAGCCGCCACCGAATCCTTCGTCATGTCCTTCGTCGCCATCATCATCACCAACACCGTCCTCGCCAAGTTCATGCAAGACCTCTACATCTTCATCTGGGGCTCAGGCGGCCCCTCCGCCTTCGGTTGAAATCCCCTCCCCCCATCCGGGTAAAATCCCTCTCACGACCAAGCACTCAGGAGCCAAGGACGTCCTTCTCCTCTTCATTCGTAAATCATAAATTTTAAATTATAAATTCCATGACCACCCTCCCTTACCGCATCGGCCACGGCTTCGACCTCCACCGCCTCGAACCCGGCCTCAAGCTCATCGTCGGCGGCATCCACCTCGAACACGACAAAGGCTGCGCCGCACACTCCGACGGTGACGTCGTCTACCACTCCGTCGTCGACGCGCTCATGGGCGCACTCGCCATGGACGACATCGGCCAGCTCTTCCCCGACAACGACCCGAAATACAAAGGTGCCGACTCCATCATCTTCCTCAACGAAGCCGTCAAACGCGTCGCCCAGGCCGGATACAAGGTCGGCAACATCGATGTCACCGTCATCCTTCAGCGTCCCAAGATCAGCCCGCACAAAATCAAGATCCGCGAAAACCTCGCCAAAGCCCTGGGCATCGATCTCACCCAAGTCAACCTCAAAGGCAAAACCCACGAACACGTCGACTCCCTCGGCGAAAACCGCTCCATCGCCTGCCACGTCGTCGCCCTGCTCTACAAACCCTGAGTTTGGTTAAAAACCCTTCTCCCCCTTTGAGCTGACCACTCCCAAGTTTTGGAAGTCATCACAAGGAACCTCAGGGCCAAGTAGTCAACATTCTTTGCGTGTTCGCTGAAGGCGATAAATAGGTTCGCCCAGGGTGGAACACTCAAGTCCACACCATTCCTTCTCCTCTCTTCATATCTGACCAGACCCCAGACCCTTCCCTTCTGGCACACCAATTGCATATACCTACTTCACGCCTGTTTCCTGCGTAGTAAACAGGCGCATTAATTTCTCTTTTTTCGCGCTTGCTGCGAAGGAGTAGTGTTATGGGCAAGCATGGTTTTCTCATTGACATGGACGGCGTGATCTATCGTGGCAGCCAGCTCATCCCCGGCGCCGACACCCTCATCAAAACCTTGCGTGAGAAACAGATTCCCTTCATGTTTCTCACCAACAACAGCCAGCGCACCCGGCGCGATGTCGCCACCAAGCTCCAGCGCATGGGCATTGACGTCGAAGAAGAACACATCTTCACCTGCGCCATGGCCACCGCACGCTTCCTCGCCAAGCAAAAGCCCCGCGGCACCGCCTACGTCATCGGCGAAGGCGGACTCCTCCACGCACTCCATCAAAACGGCTACGCCATCGTCGATCACGACCCAGACTACGTCGTCGTCGGCGAAGGCCGAACCTTCTCCTTTGAAATGATCGAAAACGCCGTCCGCATGATCGTCAAAGGCGCAAAGCTCATCGCCACCAACCTCGACCCCAACTGCCCCACCCAATACGGCCTTCGCCCGGGCTGCGGCGCCATCGTCGCCATGCTTGAATCCGCCACCGGAATCAAGGCCTTCAGCGTCGGAAAGCCCAGCCCCATCATGATGCGCGAGGCCCGCAAAGCCCTCGACCTCACCGCCGACGAAACCACCATGATCGGCGACACCATGGAAACCGACATCGTCGGCGGCGTGCAGATGGGTTACCAGACCATCCTCGTCCTCTCAGGCGGCACTCAACTCACCGACCTCCCCAAATTCGCCTACACCCCCGACCGGGTCATTAACTCCGTCGCCGACCTCCTCACCCCCGAGCTCTACCACTCCGTCCTCCTGCGCGAAGAAAAGCCCACCCCACCCCCCGCTCCGCTCCCCACGCCAATCCTCAAAAAAACCACCCCCCGCCGCTCCGCCTAACCCTCAAACCCCTCAAGCACACCATGGCATCAAAGGAACCCCGCACGTTCCTTGCCAAGGGACCACGCCCTGTCCCTGGTTTGCTTTTAATTGACGTTTTCATGTCTATAGCGGCCTAAAGAGAACAGAGCCGCAGCGTTCTCACGTCTGCGCATTGGGCCTCTCTACGCCCCAGCGGAGCGACCGCCCGCAGTCGGCGGTCAGTGAGCCTTCGAAGCCATCCCTCTTTGTAGGCAATAACCTAAGCACGTATGCCAATGAATTCATCAACCCGCATTCGCGCCGGCCCCACAAAAAAATCTTTCCTCAGCCACCCGTCAATCATTTCTTGGGCAGCTTGCTCATGTCCATATAAAGCATGTTCCAGCGATGCCCGTCAGGGTCCTTGAAACCAAACCCATACATCCACCCCTGGTTTTCCTTCGGCTCGGCGAAAATCTCGCCCCCCGCATCGCGCACCTTCTGCGCCATCTCATCCACCTCAGCCCGGCTCTGCGCATCAAACGAAAGCAGCACCTCTGGCGCATCAGCGGGGTTGGCGATCCCCGTGGAGCAAAACCCCTTGAACACCTCGTGCGTCCACATGTTCACCGCCACCCCCGGGTCGCCCACTTCCATGCACAAAAACCCGTTGCCGGTGTACCCATCCTTAAAACGGAAGCCAATCGCCGTAAAAAAAGCACGCGACCGGTCCAGATCCTTGATGGGCAGATTCAGCCAGAGATTTTTTACCATGCCCGATTCTAACCACCCCAAAATCATTCCGGGAACCGGAGCCCCGGCACCTTCAGGGAAATTGCACTTGGAGGGGTGCCTGAGGCTGCCGTCTGCGGCCTCTCCGGAAATTCATAATTCCCTCACCCCGGATTCTGCCAGATGTGCAGCACCGCATAGCTCCGCCAGGGTCGCCACGCCTGCGACATTTCCAGCGCCCGCTTGGATGACACTCCGCCGAGATTGTTCAAAATCGCAATGTCTTCCTTGGGAAAGGCGTCGGGCCATCGGAGGATCCGCATCGCCATGTAATGCGCCGTCCACGGACCGATGCCAGGCAGTTCCATCAGCCGATTGATCACCGTTTCCGGGTCGCCCCCCGCCTCCAGCCGCAGTTCCCCCGAAACCACGGCTTTGGCGATGGCGATGATGCACCTGGCCCGCGCACCCACGATGCCCAGTCCGGCGATCTCATCCACGCTTGCCCCGGCCACACGCTCAGGCGTTGGCGAAAGATGCGTTAACTCCCCCAACGGCGTCGTATAGGCCTCACCAAACGCCGCCGCGAACCGGCACGCCAGCGTCGTTGCCGCTTTCACCGACACCTGCTGCCCGAGTATCGCCCGCACCGTCAGTTCAAACCCATCAAACGCTCCCGGCACACGCAGCCCGGGGTTACGCATCACCATTGGTCTGAGCAATTCATCTTTCAGCAGTTGCTCACCGATCAAGTCCGGCCGCGCACTCAAATCAAACAGGTTCCGCAGCCGGCCCAAAAGCGCAGGCAGCATCCCGGTCAACGAATGCGTGAACTCCACCAGTAATGCATGCTTCTCCGGCGCATGACGCACCCGAATCCACCCCCTGCACCCGCCAAGGGACACCGTCCGGCAATACGCGCTTTCTCCCACAAACTCCGCACCCTTAAGCGTCCGTGCCCCCAGAAACCTCAGCATCCCTTCCCAGTCATAAGGCGGACGATAACTCAGCCTCAACGTCGACGTCTCCCCACCCTCCGAAACCTCCCCGCCCGCGGCATTCTTCCTCAGCCGTGTCGGCGGCATCCCATACCGCGAACCAAACGCATCGTTAAACCGGCGCAGCGAGCCAAACCCGCTGGCAAACGCAATCTCCGTCACCGAAAGCTTCGTCTCCGTCAATAGCTGCTTCGCCAGCAGAAGCCGCCTCGTCTGAATCAGCTCAATCGGCGACACCCCAAGCTCCTGCTGAACGATCCGCCTGATCTGCCGCGCACTCAACTCAAACCGCGAGGCGATATCTTCCAGCCCCTCATCGCTCTCTCCTTCCTCGATCCGCTGGACGATCAAATGCGATATCCGCTGCGCCGCGTCCACCGGCGCGTTTCCCGGCGCCAGTTCCGGCCGACACCTCAAACACGGCCGAAACAGCTCTTTCTCCGCCAGCATGGCATTGGCGAAAAACCGGCAGTTGCTCTCCTTGGGCGTTCTCGCCGGACAAATCGGCCGGCAGTACACGCCCGTCGACGTCACCCCCACGAAAAACAACCCGTCGAACCGCCGGTCGCGCGCCGTCAGGGCTTTGTAATAAACCGAATCATCCAGTGTCATGCTCACCTTTATATGCCGCCGCAACATTTCATACTCGCCATTTTCGGACATCTGATTTTATTCGTTTTGATGTCCGAAAACGGCCAGCATGGTTTTCTTTGATCGTCTAACTTCTCTCCCATGCCATACGTCTATAAAACAATGCCGTCCCCTGTGGGTGAACTGAAACTCATCGCCGATGATCAAGGCCTCGCCGCCATTCTCTGGGAAAACGACAAGCCCAACCGTGTCCGCCTCGGTCCCCTGACCGAAGATAAGAACCACCCCGTCCTTCTGGAAACCCAGCGGCAGCTCAACGACTACTTCACCGGCAAACTGAAAAAATTCACGCTCAAGCTCCACTTCACCGGCACCGAGTTTCAAAAGAAAGTCTGGAACGCCCTGCTCACCATCCCCTTTGGTGAAACCCGCAGCTACGGCCAGATCGCCGTGCAGATCGGCAACCCCAAAGCCGTCCGCGCCGTCGGCGCAGCCAACGGCAAAAACCCCATCTCCATCGTCGCCCCCTGCCACCGCGTCATCGGGTCCACCGGCAAGCTCACCGGCTTCGCAGGCGGCCTGGAAACCAAAGCCTGCCTATTGGATCTCGAATCAAAAAAGCTCACCCCCTAAGCCCCACATATCCCAATTGGGTGGCACGGCACGGCCCGCACCGCTGTGTCCGGGCCGCGCTCCAACAAAAAACATCAAACCACCTCACCCCCAACTCATCCAATCCCTCTTACTTTTTCCTTATACCTTGTCTCTTATACCTTTCTTCCCCCTCACGCAGGATACTCCGGCTTCTCTCCCCTCAGCACCCGGTCCACATCCTTCACCACCCAGCTCATGTTCTCCAGCGCCGGGCCCGTCCGTGACGCCAGGTGAGGCAGCAGCCTCACATTGCTCACCCCATACGCCACATAATCCGCCGCAGGTGGCTCCGGTTCATGCACATCCAGCACCGCAGCAGCCTTGGGGTTCGCCTTGGCCCACGCCGCCAGTGCGTTCACATCCAGCAGCATTCCGCGTGCCGCATTGATCAGCAGGCAATCTTTCTTCAGTTGCGCCAGCACCCCGGCATCCACCAGGTTCCGGTTCTCCGGTCGGCCATCCACATGGATCGTGAAGATGTCGCTCTCTTTGCACAGTGTCGGCAGGTTCACCAGTTCAATCGGGTAGTCCACCGCCGCCTTCAGCTCTGCCGCAGGCAGGATATCGCACGCCAGCACACGGATGCCCATCGCCTTGGCTGCCTTGGCCAGCCGCTTGCCGATGCGTCCAAACCCCAAAATCCCCAGCGTCAGTTCATCCAGTTGCCGGCCCACTTCCGTCTTGCGCAGTTTATGGAACGTCGCCGCATCCGCCTTCTCCGGAATATTCGTGCGAGGCCGGTAATGGTCCAGCATCAGCCCAAACACATACTCCACCACCGCCTGCGTATTCGCATCCGGCGTAGACACCACCACCACCCCGCGTCGCCGGCACGCCTCCAGATCGATGTTGTCCAGCCCCACCCCGGCGCGCCCCACCACCTTCAGCTTCGGCGCTCGCGCCAACAGCGCCTCATTCACCTGCGTATACGTACGCACCACCAGTGCATCCGCATCAGGCAAATGCGCATCCAGCGGCTGGCCTTTCTCGGCCGAACACCACACCACATCATGCCGCTGTGCCATCCAGTTGGCGCACACCGCATCCAGCGTTTCCGTGATCACAACCTTGGCAGCCATAAAAACTCCTCAATGAGATTGCCGGCCCCACAAGATACACTCAACTCACCGACTCCCCCTCGTATCCCTGGACGCCTATCACTTTTACACTCCCCCCTCTGCCTTTCCTCCAAACCCTAATCAACACTTAGACTCACCCCGCCCAAACAAAAACCCGGGCCCAATAGGCCCGGGTTTTATCTCTTGGCTCATCCACCAGGTTTTACGTGGTGAAGAACTCAGCGTTCTTGGTGATGTAGGACTTCCACGCATCGGGAAGATCTTCCTCAGGGAAGATCGCCTTCACGGGGCATTCATCGACGCACAGACCGCAGTCGATGCAGGTGCTCGGATCGATGAACAACTGGTCCACATCGGCGTTGGTTGGTTCGTCCTTGGTCGGGTGGATGCAGTCCACGGGGCAAACGGCAACGCACGCGGTGTCTTTGGTGCCGACGCACGGTTCAGCAATTACATGAGGCATGGTTTACTCCTTTTCGATAAAAGTTTGATGCACTCGCAAAGTCTCGCGTAAGTATAGAAGGATCATCCTCACGCGCAAACCCACTGACTTACAAAACTTCTCTTAACTCATCCATTTGCAAGACATTATGTTGAGAAAGAGTCTCAAGATACACAAGCCGGTTACGACTTGGCTTTCTGCGAATAGTAGTCTGCATTCTTCTTGATGAACGGTACGAAGTTGTCGGGAATGTCTTCTTCCGGAAAGATCGCCCGCACCGGACATTCATCCATGCAGAGCCCGCACCAGGTGCATGCGTCTGGATTTATGAAAAGCTGGTCCACCTTTTCAAAATCCGCTTCGTCTTTGGTCGGATGAATCGCGTCCACCGGGCACACCGCCACGCAAGCCGTATCCTTTGTCTTCACACAAGGGAGGGCAATGACGTACGACATATAAGTATTCCTTATTGTTTACGATTCGTAAATATAATACTATAGCGGCTCCAGTGAGTCAATCTGCCACACTAACCCATTAAAAAAGTCGGGCGCGCAACACGCGCCCGACTCCAAAATCACTCTTAAACTCTTAACTCGGGACACAGGACACGCGCTGCACACGTCTACCTCTGCACCACCCCAAACACCACATCCCTCCGGCACACACGCACATCCTTGCCGGGAATGGTCACCACTTCAGGCAGCTTCACCTGCACTGTCACCGTACCTGTCTCCTTGTCGTGCGACAGTTCCCCCGTCAGCCCGCGTGTCACGTCCGGGTACTTGTCCGTGATCGTCCGTGACGCCTTGAAGTACCGGACCCGGATCGCCTCGAATTTCCCCATCTTCACCCGGCTCTCGCCGGGCTTGAAGGTCACGGGCACATACTGCCCGCCGTCGAGCACTTCCAGAATGATCCGGTCCCCCGCGGCCACCGGGTATTGCGTGCGCGTCAGCAGTTCCGGCACGCTTTCGCTTCCGGTCTGCTGCAGGTTCGTGGTCAGTTGCAGCGTGTCGCCCTTGAAGGTCGCCTGTGTCGTTGCCGTCCAGCCGGGCAGGGAATTTTGCCGGGTGATGCCCACCGGCCCGGTAAAGGCCACCACATCGTTCTTGTATTCCAGAAACGACCCGGAGCCCGAGGGCAGCAGGCTGACGTTTTCCATAATCGGGAGGTCTGCGTAAAACACCTTCCACACCCCGCCTTGCGTCGGGGCCACCACCGCTTGAATCGTGTCCGACGTCAGCGTCACCACCGGCCCGCCGGACTGCCTCAAAAGCGCCTGGTAGTACCACTGCGCATTGGCCGACTCCCGGGCAGACCCGCCCCGCAGGTTCTTGATCATCGCCTCAACCTGAGGCCGGATATCAAACGCGAAATCCGTCCGCACCAGCTTCCCTTCGCGTTCCTCCAGCGGCCCCGGCTCCCAGAACCGCCCTGCCTGCACGCTCGCCCTGAGCTGCGCCACGCGTCGGCTGTACGGCTCTGCGCCTGCGGCTTTCCCGGCTTCTTCCAGGATCGCGTCCAGCTTCACCAGGCTCTCCTGGGTCAGATAGCTGCGCATCGGGTCTTCAAGCTCTGACACCGGCGTCGCCTTGGGGGAGTCCACTGTGGCTTCCAGCGCCGCCAGGTATTCCAGCACCTTGCCGGATGCCGGCCCGTAGTACCCTTCGCAGAAGGTCTTCACCAGTTCACGCGTATTGAGCGCCGGGTTCCACGCTTTGCGTGAAAGCACCCAGTTCTTCATCACCACCGCGTCGGTCCCCGGGCTCCCGTGGCTGCCTTCGAGCGTCACACCGGCCACGCCCAGGCCCTGGTACACGCCCAGCGTGTCGCCTGCGGCCACCAGGTTGGGGAAAGACACCAGTTGATTGTCGAAGTTCACCGCGGGGTCCCACACATAAGTGCGCCCGGGTGAAAGCTGCGTCCACTTTTGCATCTTCCGTAAAAAAGCCTGGTTCCGTGCCGATTGATCCAGCGCATGCACCGCGTCCGTGTTCACCCTCCGGATCTGCACCACCAGGTTCTCAGCCGGCTTGGTCAGCCCCGGAGGCGCATCCTGCGTCATCTGCAATAGCACCCCCACCTGAATGCCCGGATACTTCTTGGCCAGCGTTCCCGACACCTGGTTCATCATCTTGATCAGCGTCGCGCTGTGGCCCGGGTATTTCCGGCCGTCGGAGTCGGCCCACGCTTCTTCCTTGTACACCCGCTGGCACTCGTTGCACTCGCACATCCCGCCTTCGGTCCCTTGCGGGTTGCCCGGACCCACGAAGTACACCCAATCCTTCACATTGCCGCGCCGGCGCTCCACCGCTTCGCTCAAGGCGTCAGCGATCGCATCCGCCAGCCCGCGCGCGCTGTAGCACAGGTGCAGGTTGTTGGGCCCGCGCTCGCCGCGCCGATCCATCGGATACACATTCGGGTGGGAATCTGCATAGTCGGAAATCAGCGCATACAAATTGTGCGCACCTGTAAGCTTCGGCCCCACCATCGAACGGGTGGCGTAACGAAACTCCCCCGGCATGTTATCCGCTTCGCGGTTCCACAAAAACACCTGGCTAAACCCCGGCTTCACTTCCCGCTTGCCCGCCTTAAGCACGGGTGCCTTGCTCACCGGAAGGTCCACATCGTCAAACGACCAGAAGTTGAACCCCAGGTCGTTTTGCAGAAAGTCATACACCGCCATGCGCAGGTTGGAGGCGTCGGACCCATCGAGCATCACCCGCTTGCCGTCTTGAATATCGATCGAGTACGCCACCCCCGGCGCCGGTGTGCCATACCCCACATAAAACCCTGCGGCCTGCGCGTCGCCCGGCCTGGCCGCCACGCTGATGTTCTGCCCTGTCGCCTTGCTCAGCCACGACGCCAGCGCCGTGCCCGCCGTCACGCTTGCCGGGTCTTTCAGGTCCACATACACGCACCGGTCCGCCGACGGCGCCTGGCTCACCGGCGCAATCGCCACCGGCTCTGCCGCCACGGCCCGGCCCACAAACGCACTCAGGAGCACAACGCAAAGAAGGGTGATTAGCAGCCGGCGCATCCGGGTCCTCTCCAAACATCACAAAAGCCCGTCAAACGACAAGCCACAAGTGTATCCGATGTGACCCAATCCCAAATCCCACGTGACGCACCCATCCCCCCGAACCCGCCCCAAGCCCCCGGGTGGCACAGCACGGCCCGCGGCAGTGCTGTGTCTTGCACGCGCCCACTTCAACGCCAACCAACCCGTAAAACCCATTGCGGCACGCCCCCCCTCACGGCCGCTCCGCCAGCCCCGGCGCTTCTTTCCCCTGCTTCGTCTCCACCTTCGCCGGCCGCGTCGCCGCCTTGGCCTGCCGTTCCAGCACCAGCTCCTTGCTGCGCTTGATCCCCGCATGCACCTTGTCAATCACAAACTCCGCCATCGCCGGGCTCAAATGCTCCTTCGCCAGCGCTTCCATCTCCTCAGAATTAGTCGGACGCAGGTTGTAAATCGACGTCAACTGCATCACCCCGATATCCCGCTCGAAAATCAAATCATTCACCCGCCGGATGCGCATGTTCTCCAAATATTCCTTATTGGACTTTTCAACCATT
The DNA here is from genome assembly GCA_964542875.1 of uncultured Phycisphaeraceae bacterium. Taxonomy (GTDB): domain Bacteria; phylum Planctomycetota; class Phycisphaerae; order Phycisphaerales; family Phycisphaeraceae; genus CAZGOM01. Next base: position 9,427 of record CAZIWA010000047.1, on the reverse strand, counting down.
TCCTTCATGTCGGCAGGCGGTTCCTTGCCCTTGAAATCATAAAACTTCCCCCCTGACACCTCCTGTTTCACCTCCGGCAGCGGCTCAATATCCACTTCCTTGATCCCCAGGAAATACTGCACCGCCACCTCCCGCCGCGCCTTGGACATCTCCTCACCCTTGATCCCCCGATGCTTGATCTGCAGCATATCCCCCCAGTAGCTGTGCAGCCTCGCCCGCTTCACCGGGTCCTTCTCCAGCTCCAATGCCTTTGCCGCCAGCTCCGCATACTTCTCCGGATACTTCGGGCGGCCGTTGGCCAGCCGCACCGCCGCTGCCCGGTAAATCCCTCCCCGCTGGGCATCGCTGGGATATTTCTTCAACAATTCCGCCAGCCTCTCATCCAGCTTCTCCAGCGTGAAGTCCGGCTGCTGCATCCAGGGCGTCAGTTCATTCACCTCAGTGAGATACGCCGTCTCCGCCGCATCCCCCCACGCTTCCATGATCCCCCACCCGCCCATCAACAAGCACACCGCCAGACAAACCCTGCCCATCACCCGTTTTCGTTTGGCACGCATCACACACCCTCATTTAAAACCAACCACAAACCTCAATGATAATTTTTTAACACATTCCGCCAGATTAACAACCCCCGGGTTTTTGGAAGACATGACAATCGACTTAAGACCCAGATAATCGGCGTCTTTGTCTATTCGCTGAAGGCGATAAATAAGAAAGCCCTGGGTAAGCATGTACTCATGCGCCACCCTGAGCTTAAAGCGCTTTAAAAAACTCTTGCACGCGCCCACGTCCACGCCACCCAACTCCACCTGCTCTTCACCCTCCCCCAACTCCGCTTTTCCGCCTCTTAACTTCGCGCCTTCGCGCCTTCGCGCCTTCGCGGTAAAAATTCTGCTCCCCTCTTCCTCTGTTCTCACCCGAACCCCAAACCCCACACTCAGACCCCTTCCTCAAAACTCATACCGCTCCGGCTCTTTGGGCCACGCCATGTCCGCCGGCTCTCTCTGCCACCGCAGCGCCTTCTTCTCCGTCACGAAATACGCCGTCGTCGCCAGCGTCAGGTCCAGCGCCACCTGGTCCGGGTGAACCCGGTCCCCGTTCTTGTTGAGCCCCTCAGGCCGGGGCGTGATGAAGTACTCAACCAGCGCCTGCGCGTTCATCGGGCTCGGCTGCGAAAGGAACTTCGCCAGCTTTGCCTCCGCCCTGCCCGATGCCGCCCAATAAGCCGCATCGGCCCCATCGCTGGGCAGGCCAAACAGCTTCAGATACTCCTGCCGACGCTCCGCCTGATGCTTCCCGATCGGCGAGTTGATATCCCGGCACACCATCCCGCTGATGTGGTTGCGCCCGTTCTTATCCGGGCCATTCACCTGAATGTAGTTGTAGCTGCACTTTTCAACCGCCATCGTCGGGTTCCTGCCGTCAAACAGCAGCACATTCTGCTTCCCGAAAAAGCTGCAGTACCGAGTCAGAAAATCCACCGCCTCCGGCACCGTCGTGCAACTGCTCATGCACATCACCGGCACCGGCAGCGGAAACGTGTCTTCCGGCTCGTTGTCGATGTGCAGCCCGCTCCCCGTCGCGTCCCACTGCAGCCCATCCTTGGGAAACGCCGCAATCGCCGGCCGCTTCTTCCAATATGTGATCGGGTCATCCAGATTCTTGATGTGCACCACGCCCCGGTCCGTGTCCGGCACATACGCCACCCGGCACTTCTCCGGCACAAACGTCGCCCGCGCCGCAATCTTGTTCCCGATGCGCCGAAACCCCCTGAACGTCATGTACTGCCCCAGGCTCCGGTAAACCGCCATCTCTTCGTCCGTCAGGTTCGCCAGTTCCTTCACCCTCGCATCCAGCTTCAATTGATGCTCAGCCCACCGCTGCGCCTCGGGATACTTCGCCTTCGAAGGCACCTTCCCCATGCGCTCCACATGGAACGACTGCACCTCATTCACCAACTCCTGCCGATCCAAAAACGGCGATTCCTTCACGATCCGGTTCAGGAACGCAAACACCGTCGCTTCCTTGCTCGCCAGGATCTTGTCCACCTCTACCCGTGCGTTTTTTTCCAAATCAGCAATCGGCTGGTCCACGTTTCTGATCTCCCGATAAACAAACATCACAAGAGCAACTTCAATGCCACGCCCAACCGCTTGATTTTAACCCAAGGCCATCTGAAATGTCGAACTTTCAATTGAATCTCACATGGAAATTCAAACCAACCACCATGTATTTTCCGAATCAAAAACCCCATCTCATCTAAATTTCAAATAACTTCATCTTCACCCTCCTCAGGGCAATTGCATTTGGAGGAACTGGTGACATGTTCGCCCGGGCGCACAAACGATCGTCAAATGCAATCGCCCCTGCGCCCTCCACGCGAGTCTGGATACCAACCCTCGCTTCGGTTATTCTCACCTGTGAGCGCACAGGGCGCCCGCAGTCCGCGCAAAGGGCAGAAGCCCCCCTGAATCCCGTCTGAAAAACACGCTTCCTCTTTTCACGCCCCAACACGCGGACAACCGGGCATCACCTGAAAGGAGGACCATCGTGTCCCAATCCCCCTCTGAGCCCAGCCCCGCCAAACCCAAAAAGCTCCCCGCCCGCCCTTCCCTGGACCATCTCCAGAACCAGGCGCACGATCTCCAGCGCCAGTCCCATCAACCCGGCCAGACGCCCCTCACCCTCTCCCAGTGCTACCACCAGTTGGCCCAAAGCTACGGTTTCGCCTCATGGCCCAGGCTCAAGGCGCACATTGAATTCTTAAACCAGCCCGAACTCCTCGCGCTCCTTGACGCCATCAAAAAAGACACCACCTCGGAAGTCATCGCCCTTCTCAAAACCCACCCTCACCTCCTCGCCGTCCGCACCCCGCCCAACGGCTATTCCCTCTTTCACCACGCCTGCGATGCCTCTCCCGCCACGCTCACTGCCATCCTCGACGCCGGGCTCCCCATCAACACCCAACTCCCCACCGGTGAAACCGTCCTTCACTTCTCTTCCACTTACCCCGAAACCCACCGCGTCACCCTGCTTCTCTCCAAAGGCGCCGACCCCACCCTCCACGCCGGCGAGCCCCCGCAAGGCGGAACCCCTCTCGTCCACGCCCTCTTCCACGGCTGCACTGTCAACGCCCAACTCCTCTCCACCACCGCCCTCACCCCTCTGAATCTCCGCACCGCCGCTGGCCTGGGCCGCTTGGACCTCCTTGAAAAACTCTGGCCGCAAAACCAACCCCTCACCCCCCAGGCCTCCGCCGATCTCGCCTGGCACCGCCCTCACGATGAATTTCCCCAATGCCCATTGCGCAACGACCCTGACCACACCGCTGCCGACGCCCTCATGTTCGCCGCCATGAACGACCAGGCAGCCGCCATACACTGGCTCCTCGCCAAAGGTTCCAGCCCCAACCCCCGGCCTTACTGGGGCACCACCCCGCTTCACTGGGCCGCCTTCCTCGGCAAGCGTGCCGCCGTTGATGCGCTCCTTCAACACGGCACCGACGTCGACATCCGCGACGACCTCTTCAACGGCTTCCCCTGGGGCTGGGCCTCCCACGCCAAACACCCCGAAATCGAACGGCTCCTCATCTCCAAAAGCAAAAAACTCGACCTCTTCCAGGCCTGCAACTTCGGCCCCGGCATCGACCGCGTCCGCGAAATCCTTGACAAAGACCCGCAAGCCATCAACCGCCGCCAACCCACGCCCCCTTCCTGTGGCCGCCACCAGCAGGGCACCGCCCTCCACGAAGCCGTCGACTGGTACAAACCTGACGTCGTCCTCCTCCTGCTGGACCGCGGCGCAGACGTCAACGCCAAAACCGCCGCCGGCCTCACCCCCCTCGCCATCGCCCTCGAAAGAAAAAACCAGCCCGCCGCCGCCCTTCTCCGCTCCCGAGGCGGCACCCTCTAAAACCGTAATACTCTTAAAAACGCGAGTGCCCGGGGTTGCCGTCTGCGGCTGCCCCCGCCTTGAGACACCAGGAGGTTAAAACACTTTTCAACGCTCTTGCACAATTGCCCCTCACGAACACTGCAGCACCGCCCACGGGCTCTCAAAATCCAGTCGTGCCATATCCTGCTTCCTCACCCAGAAATACACCCGCCCCAGATCCCCCCACATCCACCCGAGGTTCTCTTCATCAGAGTCCACCTGCAGCAGCAGTTCCCAATCCCCCGTCCCGCCTTCCAGCGTACCCCGTCGCACGTCCGCCAAGCCCGCCGCATCTCCGCAATAAATCCCATGGCTCGCCAACTGGCAAAGCAGCCGCATCTCTCCCTGCACTTCGTCGGCGTGCCCGCCGCACCGATGAATCACCCCCGACGCATCCACCGTCCCTGCAAGCTCCGCCAGGAGCTTCATGTGCGCGCTTAAAAATCCCAGGTCCGCAAGCCTCTCCCGGCCGATCTCCGTCGGCAGCGTCCACTCCGGCTCAAAGCGCACCCCAACCTGCGGAAACTGAAACTCCACCGACAAATCGATAGGCGGCTCCGCTTCCACCTGCTCCGTCCCCGCCGGGTAATAAATCACCCGGCACCCGCCCCGGTCCCCAGGGTCAAACCCCCACGGGCACACCAGGCACTCATAGAAAAACAGCAGCACCCCTTGAGTAGGCCACCCCGGCACCGCCGCCTGCTCCGCCATCTCTCCCAGATCCACCTGACCCAAAAACGCCAGCGGAATCTCTCCCAACCCCTGCTTCATCCCCTCCAGATAATCCCGAAGCCCCATGTCATTCGGCCGCGCCGCGCACTGCCGCTCCGCATCGGCGATCCGCCTGCGAAAGTGCTCCGCCGGGTTCCATCTGGGCCACAGCGTGCCCTCCGCCAGCCTCGGCTTCCCGCCCAGGTAAGACTTCTCTCCATCCTCACCGGTTTCCCCCAGGATCATCCTCGCCGAAGGGCGCAGCAGCCCCACCAATTCCTCCGCATGCTCGCCCACACCCGCACCCCGGATCATCTCAACCGCTTCATCCCTGGTCATAAATTCCTGCTTGCTTCTTCAATGCGTAATTCGTAATTCATACTTCATAACTCACCCCTCTGCATCCTCTCCTCTTTGCGTCCCCATCCCGTTGGCCGCAGCCCACGCCGCGATGTCTTCCTTCCTCAGCGCCGCCGCCATCATGTCCGGGAACAGTTCCGGCGTGCACGCAAAGCTCGGCGCTCCCAGTGCCGCCAGCTTCGCCGCCAGATGCTGGTCATAGCTCGGCCGCCCTTCGTCCGACAATGCCAGCAGCACCACCACCTGCACCCCCGCGCTCACCAGTTCATGGGTCTTGCGCAGCAAACCTTCTTCCACCCCACCCTCATACAAATCGCTGATCAGCACCATCACCGTATCCGTCGGCCGCGTCACCAGGCTCTGGCAATACCCCACCGCCCGGTTGATGTCCGTCCCCCCGCCAAGCTGCGTCGAAAACAACACCTCCACCGGGTCGGCCAATTGATCCGTCAGATCCACCACAGCGGTATCAAACACCACCATCTTCGTCGTCACCGCGGGTATCGACGCCATCACTGCCCCGAAAATACTGGAGTACACCACGCTCGCCGCCATCGACCCTGATTGATCGATGCACAAAATCACATCCCGCAGGCTCGACCGCTTTCGCCCATAACCAATGCGCTTGTGCGGCACCACCGTCTTGTAATCCGGTTGATAGTGCCTCAGGTTCGCCCGGATCGTCCGGTGCCAGTCGATCTCCCGCAATCGCGGGTTGTTGTTTCGCACCGACCGGTTGAGCGCCCCGGCCACCGCCGAACGCATCGGGTTCTCCAGCTTGCGCATCAGCTCATCCACCAGCCTCTGCACCACCACCCGGGCCGAATCCCGCGTCTTGGCCGGCAGAATCCCCCGCATCGACAAAATCGAAGCCACCATGTGCACATCCGGCGTGATCTGGTCCAGCACTTCCTTTTCCAGAAGCAGGCTCATCATGTTCAGCCGATCGATCGCGTCTTTCTGCATCACCCGGACCACGTTCGATGGAAAGTATTTCCGGATATCCCCCAGCCACCTCGGCACATTCGGCGAGCTCGGCCCCAGCCCCGCCCTGCGCTCGCCCGCCCCCGGCCCATACAGCGCCTCCAGCGACCGATCCATAATCGACTCGGCCTCTGAAAGCTTCGTGCCCATCGCCCCGTCGGCGTCTTTGCCCAGCGCCAGCCGCCACCGCCGGTCGCGCTCTTCTTTGGTCATCATTTCCCGGCTCCCAAAATCAATCGAAGGATCGGCAGCACCTGTAACGCCCGCGCTTCATCAAACCCATCCCCAGCCGTCTTCACCCTCGCGCTGGGCGCCGCCGCGCTGGCTTCCAGCGGCATCGTCTTGACCTTCTCCCCGATCATCTTTCTTTCCGGACCCGTAAAGTCCGCAAACGCCCGCCGCACCAGCGGCAGCAGTTCCACAAACCGCTCCTGCGCCAGCCCTGACAGCCACGCGCTCACCACCCCCAGCAGCGCCTCATCATGCACCAGCACCTGCCCGGGTCCCTTAATGAAACCCGTCAGCCACGCCGCCGCCTGCCCCGGATCGGCCCCCTGTGAAAGCGCCAGCCCCAGCCGGTCGTGCGCGTCTTCCAGCTTCATCGCCTGCCGGTCGCGCAGAATCCTCACCGCGCGGCCCGCCACCGTCCCATGCAGGCCGCTCCGGTCCGCCAGGCTCAGCAGGCACGCATTCCAGGCCTGCGTATGCGTCGCATCATCCAGCGTCTGCACCCCGGTGTCCGCCGCGTTGATCAAATCCACCCACCGCGCCGCCGCATCGTCATCCAGGCTCGACAGCGCCCCCGGCAAACCCACAATCACCCGCGCCAGCAGCCCATCCACCACCGGCTTCACCAGTGCCGTATCCGTCTTGCGCACATCCCCGTAACGCACCACCCGCACCAGCCCCGGCAGCGCATTGATGAGCTGCGATACATCCCCCGTCGTCGCCGCTTTGCTCTGGATCGCCCTCACCAGCTTCTCCACCCCGCGAGGCAGATCCGCCAGAATCGCGCTGTCCAAAAGCTCCGCCAACTCTTCCAGCGGACACGTATCGCTCTTTTGCGCCAATGCCCCCGCCGCCGCCTCCAGCACGCTGTTGCCGAACCGGCTCGCATCAATCAATTCAATCGCGTATTCCGGCTTCCAAACTAGCTTCCAGACTTCCTTGAACGTCCCCCGCCCCTGCGACCGCGCCAGCCGCACGCCCCACTCCATCCCCAGCACCGTCAGCCGATGCAGAAACTGGCTCTTCTCCAGATCAAACGGCTGACGCAGGTCCAGCTCCACTTCCTTCTCCACCTCAGACATCGCCAGCCTCAGCCGCTTGGCGGTTCTCATGAAGTCCAACTGCACCGGCGTCTGCGGCACCTTCTCGGGCACCTCGCCGATCCGTTCCCCGATGATCAGCCTGCGATGCACCAGCTTCATCGGCGCTTCATCGGCATGACAGATCACCGACAGCGCCGCCTCGGACAATTCCTCCAGCGTCGGCATTCTCCGCCCGCGCATCGCCGCAAGGCTGTTGGCCAGCCGCGCTGCTTCGATCACGTGCGCGCTGGAGGCATCCAGGTCCTTCTCCCGCATCAGCCTCGCCACGCGCGTCAGCCACACCGGCGCGATCTCCTGCGTCCCCGACCACACCGTGTGATACCACTCAGGCGACACCACGCCCGCGCCGTACCCCGACGCCCGGCTCAGCCGCTGATACGACCACGGCACCCACGCCGCGCCCACCTTTGTTTTGCTCAAGCCCTTTAAGGTTTCCTTGTCTTCCTTGGCGCTTCCCTTGGCGTCATATCCCGTCAGCGCAGGCGAATGCCACGCCCCCGTCACCACCGCCACGCGTTGCGCGTCTTCCTTCACCGCTTCCCGGATCATCTGCCGCATGTACGCTTCGCGCTGCTGCTCGCGCACGTCCGGGTCAGGCCCCAGTTTTTCCCGCAAAGCTTCCATCGCCTCAAAAACACCTGCGAAAACCTCCGCCCCGGCCCCCTCGCCCCCGGGGGTCGATTCCATCAAGTGGTCCCACCACCGTTCGCCATCGCCATATTCCGAAAGCTGCCCCAGCACCCCCACCGGATCTGCTCGAATCTGCGCATGCAGATCATCTTCGCCCTCTTTCTCTTCCTCTTGCGTTGATGCTTCAGGGGCGGCCTCCCCGGCCTCTTCTTTCACCGCCCCGGCTTCCCCTTGCCGCTCGGTCGTTTCCACCTTCAATTGAAGCGAAGAAGGCAGATCGATAAACGAGACCGGCACCCCTGCTTTGATCGCATACTTCATCGCCTGCCACTCAGGCGAGTATTCCGCAAACGGATAAAACCCCGCCACCGAAGGCGAATCCACCGCATAAACCAGAATCGCCACAGGCGGCACCATCTCCGCATCCGCCACAAACCCGATCAACTCATTGGCATCCGTCGGCCCCTCAATCAGCACACGATCCGGCCTCAGCGTCTCCAGCGCCTTCACCAGCGACCGGGCCGACCCCGGCCCGTGATGCCGAACCCCAAAAAAGTGCACCGGCCCATCCGTCATCATTCACCCGCACCTTCAAAAATCACCACAACACCAGTTTCCTGTGACTTCTGACCAGACCCCTCCTCAACCAATCTCTCGGCACGCCCGATAAAAATCCTTCCACCCCTCACGCTCCTTCACCACCGTCTCCAGGTATTCCTTCCACACCACCGGGTCCTGCGCGGGGTCTTTCACCACCGCGCCCACCACGCCTGAAGCCACATCCGACGCGCTCACCGGGCCATCGCCAAAGTGCGTCGCCAGCGCCAGCCCGGAGTTCACCACGCTGATCGCCTCCGCGGTCGAAAGCGTCCCCGAAGGGCTCTTGAGCTTCGTCTTCCCGTCGAGCGTCTTGCCGTCGCGCAGTTCCCGGAACACCGTCACGATCCTTCGGATCTCCGCCAGCGGCGCCAGCTCCGCGGGCAGCTCCAGGCTCTTGCCCAGCGAGTTCACCCGCTGCTGCACGATCTCCACTTCCTCTTCCACCGTCGCCGGCACCGGCAGCACCACCGTGTTGAAGCGGCGCTTGAGCGCGCTGGACATTTCATTCACCCCCCGGTCCCGGTTGTTCGCCGTCGCGATCACGTTAAACCCGCGCGCCGCCTGCACTTCATCGTTAAGCTCAGGAATCGGCAGCGTCTTCTCCGACAGCAGTGTGATGAACGTGTCCTGCACATCCGCGGGAATGCGCGTCAGCTCTTCCACCCGGGCGATCGCTCCTTTCTCCATCGCCCGCATCATCGGGCTGGGCACCAGCGCTGCTTTCGACGGTCCTTTGGCCAGCAAAATGGCGTAGTTCCACCCGTAGCGCACCTGCTCCTCGCTCGTCCCCGCGGTCCCCTGCACCAGCAATGTCGAGTCACCGGAAATCGCCGCCGCCAGGTGTTCGGAAACCCAGCTCTTGGCCGTCCCCGGCACAC
>CAZIWA010000046.1:0-39028 GCA_964542875.1 uncultured Phycisphaeraceae bacterium | reverse complement strand
CGACCCTACGAGGAGGGAGACCGCCTCTTTCTCAAACTCATGACATCTTCGCGGTTAAAAGTCTGCTTCTCTTTCTGCTCTGCCTATCCGTTCGCACCGGTGAATCGGGCGACGTCCAGCGGGCTATTTAAAACGAAATCGTCATAGACATGGCGCATTGCCGCCCTTACCATTACCGCCCGCCTGAAATACACAGTTCACCCACGGATTCCACTCATGATGACCCCGTCTTTTTCCCAGGTTCTTGATCGTATTGGCAAAAGCGCTAAGACCCGTTTGGCCGGTTTGCTGGATCGTCCGTCGCGTGAGGCGCAATTGTTTGAGCCGCTGGAAGGCAGGCAGATGCTTTCAGTGGTGGTCGATCATGAATTTACGCCCGGCATGGTGCTGACGCAGACCGCCACCAACGGCAACGTGGTGACGTTCGCGCTCACCGGCAAGGGTGTGGGCATACTCCACACGGTGGATGGGGTGTTCAGTTCGGTTTCGCTGTCAGGCACCACCGCGGCCAGCTCCCTGACCGTGACGGTCAAGGGCGGCGCTGAGCTTGGCACCGTGGGCATCGGCAGCATCACCGTGGCGGCGGGTGCGATCAACGCCATCAATGCGACCAAGGTGAATCTGCTGGGTGATCTGACTGTTGACGCCACGTCCAACACGATCACGCTCAATGACGTGACCGGGAGCGACATCACGCTCAACAAGGGCAATACCGTAGCGGGCCCGAACATCAAGCTCGGCACGGTGACCGACAGCTCCATCACCATCGACGGAGCGCTGGCCAGCGTGGATGTCGCCTCATGGGACGACACCGACGGCACTGATGACGCCATCAACGCCAAGTCCATCGGTAAAGTCAGCAGCCGTGGCAAGTTCAATGTCAGCCTGACGCTGTCGGGCAACGCGGTGGCCACCCAGCCGACCCTGGGCTCCGCGAGCATCGCGGGGGAAATTTACGGCGCCAAGTGGCAGGCGGCAGGTTTCATCGGGGCGATCAGCGCTGGTTTTATCTTCAACGTGGATATCAATGCAACCAAGGTTGCCTCCATTACAGCGACAAAGTCCGGCAGTGTTGAGCTGGTGGTGACCGCAGGCCAATTGGGCTCTTTTGTCTCACGCGGCGGCGCCGATGTGGTGAAACTCCGGATCAACCAGGACGGGACGCCCTCGCCGGTGAACTTCCAGGCCATTGGCAGCATTTCCGTGACAGGCGACGCCACCAATCTTTCCATCACCTCCACGGACACCAACTCGAACATCGGTGCGGTGACGGTGACCGGCAGCAATACCAATTTCCACGCCTCGGTGGCCGGCAACTTCGCGAGCTACACCGGCAAGAGCGTCGGAGACTTCAACGTCAATGCCGGGGCCATGGGTTCCTTTGTCCTTCAGGGCGATGGTGAGAGTGTTTCCATCACGGCCTCCAAGGTGTCCAACGTTTCCATCGGCGGCAGCCTGACCAATGCCGACTTTGTGTTTGAATCCAAAGCCACCGCTGTCTTCCAGGCCAACAGCAGTTTCAAGGTGACCGGCACCACCGTTGGGCTGGACATCACATCTGAAAATGCGTTTGGCAATTTCGGCACGATTAATCTGGTCAACAGCCTGACCGCGGGCAACTGGATCATTGCAGGCAACGTCTCTTCGATCACCACCATCGGCACCCTGGGCGATCTGAATTTTGAAGGCAAGACGGTCGCCTCCATCACCGTGGGCAGCTTAAACAATGTGGATATGGACCTGCTCTCGCTGGGCCGGTTCGCTGCGTCGTTTGTGGTTTCGGATTTCAAGCTGACCTTGAATACCGGCTGGGCCACGCAGGCCAAGTCGTTCAGGGCGCTGGGGTCTTTCACCTCCACGGGCAAGGCAGACCACCTGACCATCACCGCCAGCGGCGCCAACAGCAATTTCGGCGCCTTCACCTTCACGCAGGGCGTGACGGATTCCGCCATCACGCTCAACGGCGACGGCACCACGTTCAGCTCGCCGGGCATCTCGTCGGTCCATGTCACCGCGGGCAAGCTGCAGACCATCACGCTCAAGGGCGATGTGACGACATCCAGCTTCAAGGCCACGTCCATGGCGCAGGTCTCCGTGACGGGCGCCGTTTCCGGCCTGAGCCTGACGGTCAACGAGGCCGGCTCCACCAACAAGGGGAACATGGCGTTGACCGGGCTGACGATCACCGGCAGTGCGGCATCACTGAACGTCACGGGCACGGGCATCTATTCCAACATGGGCCCCATCTCCATCGCGGGTGATGTGACCAAGAGCAACTTCAATATCAACGGCAACGTCACAAAGCTGACGGCCAAGAGCTACGACGCCGAAAGCACGGGTCATATTTCAGGGAACCTTGGAGTGTTTTCCACCACGGGCATTTTGTCGGTGTTTGGAGGCAACTACACCGTCGGCGGCAAGATCACGACGCTGACATCCGCTTCCACATTCTCCGCAACGGTGAGCGCCAAGGACAACATCGGCCCCGTGAACATCGGCACCACGATGAACGGCGGCGTGATCCGGACGACCGGCTCCATCGGCACGGTGAACATCGGCTTCATGACGGATTCCATGATTCTTTCCGGCTACGCGTTTGAGGCTGCGCTCCCCACCGGGTTGCCGGACAACAACACGGCGTTTACCAACCCGCTGGCCACCATGGGCACGGTCACCATCAAGATCATTGGCTTTCCCCCGGCCCCGAGCTTTATCCGCAGCGTGATCGCGGGCGTGAAGCTTGGATTGGTTTCGCTCAAGAGGGTGGATACGGCAGGCGCGGAAGATTCAGACACGAACTTCGGCATCTCTGCCAGCAAGTCTGTGCAATCGGTGGTCGGCGTGGGTCTGCCGCCGCTGAATAACCTGATGGGCACGGGCATCAAGTATCAGGACGGCCACTTTGTGGTGAAGATCGTCGGGCCTGGCTAAGGCGCCGCGGTAAGAGATGGATTGACGGTAAACGGCAAGCTCCGCCGGCAGGATTTGAACCTGCATGTGTCCCATTAACAATGGGGTGCATGACCGTTATGCTGCAGCGGAATCACTCAAGCTGGGCCGGCAGGATTCGAACCTGCATCACCTCCTTCAAAGGGAGGGGTGTTGCCGGTTGCACCACGGCCCATTGACAACCGGGTGTCAAAAGCAGCCACGCCGGGAATCGAACCCGGGAATCACGGTGTGAAAAACCGTGGACCTGGCCAACTTGGTCATCGTGGCCGGCAAAAGCGGAAGGCAGAGGATTCGAACCCCATCCCGTGAAAGGGACCACCGGTTTTCTAGACCGGGGCCGCACCCATTGGCTTGCTTTACCTTCCGTTGAAAAAGGAGAACGGCGGGCACGAACCGCAAGCCGATTAACGGCTCCATCTCGTTAGCAACAAGAGCCGCCCCAGACCGGGCGGGCCATTCTCCGATTGATCTGAAAAACAAAGGCCGCGACAGGGCTCGAACCTGCACAAACCGGATTTGCAATCCAGTGCGTTAGCCAATTCCGCAACACGGCCCAGAAAAGCTGCCCGGGCAGGGGTTGAACCTGCGACTTTCTGATTCAGAGTCAGACGTGCAACCAGCTACATCACCGGGCAAACAAAAGCGGGTGAAGGGACTTGAACCCTCGGTCTCTTCCTTGGCAAGAAAGCGTTCTGCCGCTGAACTACACCCGCGACACCAGACAAGCGCGGACGGTCGGAATCGAACCGACAACCTGCCGCTTTGGAGACGGCTGCTCTACCAGTTGAGCTACATCCGCGAGGGGCCGGCAGCGTGCTAAAAACGCCGCCGACGGGGGGAGAGAGAATGCAGAGGGGGGGCGCCGCTAGTTGGGTCGGCGCGCCCCCCGGGACCAGGAAAAAAGCCGCAGGCGGGACTTGAACCCGCGACCCCCGATTTACGAGATCGGTGCTCTGCCACTGAGCTACAACGGCGATTGGTAAGGCGATTTTTGCAACTGAAAGACTCCGTGCCCGGGTTGTCGGGTGACGGGTTATCGAGGGGCTTCGAGAAAGCTTCAGCCATTTAAGGTTGATGCCCTTTTGATCCACTTTTTCTTTTGGATTCCTCATGGACACCCGACAACCCGTCATCCGATACCCCGGGTGCATATGCCTGGGTTTTCCCAGTGCATCTAAACAAATGGCGGCCATGGGAGTTGAACCCACACCGTACGGTGTAAAAGACCGATGCTCTTCCAATTGAGCTAAGCCGCCTTGGGTGCGTTGGAGGAATGCGCGCACCGGGAGTCGAACCCGGACATGAAGTTTGGAAGACTTCCACTCTGCCGATTGAGCTATGCACGCTTCGAAGGATGACTGACGGGACTTGAACCCGCGCCCCCGGCTTCACATGCCGGTACTCTGCCGCTTGAGCTACGGTCATCGTCAAAATCAGCGGGGAAGGATTTGAACCTTCGGCCTCCTGGTCCCAAGCCAGGCGCTCTGCCAAACTGAGCTACACGCTGGAGTCACGTGCCCCGACTCGTTGGTGGCGGGGCACGTTGGTTTTGTAGGGCCGTGCCCTGGGCTTGAACGCTCAAGCCCAGGGCGGGCCCGTGGGGGAAAGTCTGTGGTTTTCAGGCCTATGCCTCAAGCTCCACCATCCAATAGGCCTGGTCGACAAAGTGTTGCCAGGATTTGTGCGGCAGGGGGGCGACATCCGCTGGGAAGGGGAGCGCCTTGGGCTGCCGGATGAGTTTCATCCCGGCTTCGTCGGGCGTGCGGCATCCCTTGCGGGTATTGCAGGAGATGCACGAGCAGACGATGTTGTCCCAGTACGAGCGCCCGCCTCGCGCACGCGGCACCACGTGGTCGAGGTTCAGGTCTTCCGTACGGAACTTCTTGCCGCAATACTGGCAGACGTTGCCGTCGCGGGCGTAGATGTTGCGCCGGTTGAAGCGCACCCGGTGCTTGTTGTACGCGCCGGCCCTGCGGGTGGTGAGCCGGACGACGGCAGGCACCACCAGGCGAGAACGGATGGTCTTCACGAACCGGTGGCTTTCGGGTTCATACTGCGCGCGCAGCGAGCTGAGTTCTTCCCACGACTTGATGTCATGGCCGGGGAACCCCGCGGTGTCGGTGTCGATGGCTTCTGCGATACCTCGGACGATGTATCCAAGCGCGCGCCACCCGGGAACAACTCGGATGGCGGACCAGTGACGGTCCAGCACGAGGACTGGCGACGTGAGCTCTGTCATGGCCCACCTCCTTTCGGATGCGTTAGGGAAATCCTTCGCCCGGCGTGGCCAGGCAAAGGGCGTGGTTTTGAGGGTCATCCTCTTGGTATGACCTGGATCGGAAATGGAGCAGAGGGGAGTCGAACCCCTAACCCCCAGCTTGCAAAGCTAGTGCTCTCCCAGTTGAGCTACTGTCCCGTGAATGAAACCGAAACAAGGCAATGGAACCTGCCGGAGTTGAACCGGCGCCTTCACCTTGCAAGGGTGATACGCTCCCAATTACGCCAAGGTCCCGATGCGAAGAAAGTGCGGTTGAGAGGATTTGAACCTCCAAGGGGAAGCCTCCCCGCTGCCATCTCAGGGCAGCACGTCTGCCAGTTGCGTCACAACCGCGTGAAATACCCTCGCCCGGAGTCGAACCGGGATGTCTTAAAGACAGCGCGTTCTGAGCGCACAGCGTCTGCCAGTTCCGCCACGAGGGTGTAGTGGAGCCCCCACGAGGGGCTCCGGGAGAAAAGGAAGCCAAAAGCCACCTTGATGGGAGTCGAACCCACATCCGCCGCCTTCGGAGGGCGGCGCTCGTCCAGTTGAGCTTCAAGGTGAATCCGGTGTAAGCGCGCCTGCCAGGACTTGAACCCGGAACCCTTCCGTTAGAACCGGAATGCTCTGATCCTTTGAGCTACAGGCGCGAAAGCCCGAAAGCGTCCCCCGTGGGAGTCGAACCCACAATCTCCGGATTCGTAGTCCGGCGCCGAGTCCATTTGGCTGGGGAGACGTTGAGAAGGACGGGGGGCAAGGCCGCGTGTGAGACTTGAACTCACGACCTGCGGCTTACAAAACCGCTGCTCTACCGACTGAGCCAACGCGGCATGTGAACACAGACGTAAAAAGCGGTCGTAGCGGGAATCGAACCCGCGATCTCTCCCTCGACAGGGGAGCGCTCTAAGCCAGCTGAGCTATACGACCGGCGTTCAACGAAAGCCGCCACCGGGATTTGAACCCGGGACATCCTCCGTACCAGGAAGGCCCTCTTCCATCTGAGGTATGGCGGCGAAAATCAATGCACCCGGGAGGACTTGAACCTCCGGCCTTCCGGTTATCAGCCGGATGCTCTGCCTCTGAGCTACGAGTGCGTCGGCAAGGCCAATCCACCCAGAAGGAATCGAACCTTCATCCTCCCGGTTATAGGCCAGGTGCTCTACCATTGAGCTACAGGTGTAAATCGGGCGCCGCAATGGCCAGGGCAAAGCCGGTGGTCGGCTTTAAAGGATCGCCCTGCGCGCTTGTTGCATGGGCACCCCGGAAAGGCCGCCCACGCATGGCGCCCGAATTGTGTCAACCAACACCTGCCCAGGCGGTCAGGCCGGGGCAGGCAAGTGTGATCAATCAATCCATCTCTTTACTTGTCAAAGATCACACCGGAACCGCTGGGCAAGCCCAGTGAAACCGATGAATAAGCCGCTGCGGCCGGGGTCGAACCGGCGACCTCCCGCTCTTCAGGCGGGCGCTCGTACCAACTGAGCTCCACAGCGTTTTTGAATGACCAGTGAGGGACTCGAACCCTCAACCTCCTGCTTGTAAGACAGGCGCTCTACCAATTGAGCTAACCGGGCGGACCAGACACATCAGGCAAGCCGATACCCGTGAGCGCAGGGATGGGAAAATCCTTGTGCTTTGATTAGGTTTGACAAATCTACTTATCGATATCAATAAGATATTTATGATATCAATTTTTGATATTGTCCGGCGTCCAATGTATTACTATTCCGGCGGGGGGACTTGAACCCTCACCCTTCGAGTTATGAGCCCGATGCTCTACCTTTGAGCTACACCGGCAATGATTGTTTATTCATGCATGCTTTTCCCGGAAAGGGTTTTGTTTTGATGCAGATGCGAATCAAATTTCGTACCTGAAAGGAGGAGACGATCCTTTTGCCTTGAAGCTACTTTGCGGGCTTGGCTTCAGCTTGGGCCATCAGCTTTGGAACCCAAACACCCGGGTAGGGGGCTTGAATTTCAGGTGCGTTTCGAGGTGAATCGAGCGCACAACTGAGGGACGCCAAGAAGCGTTTCAGGCTGGTTCTTGTGGAACCTAATAGGTTGTGTTTGTGGGACTTACGCTGCTTAGAGGAACCGTGGGGTTCGTCGTATTCTAAGTAGCTGCCCGCAATCTGCGCCAATGGACTTGTCGGTGTAAATGGCGCTGGTATTGGGGCTCAGGGAGATGGACCACGTCCCTTGCTCGCCATGGGTTTCGCCGCCGAAGAAGCTGGCAAAACCACCCACACACATACCGCTGGCGACGTTTTGCACGTCGGCTTTGCGATCTGAGAAGTTGTGGGGGGCTAAAGGTGACATAGTGTGAGAGATACTATCGGCGCTTGGTCTGGTTGTCAATACCTTTGTGAATATAAATTTGAATAATCTTGATTATCCACAATAGTATTTTTGATCAATCTCACCAAAGCTTCCACCACGGTTTGTCTGTCGGGGCGTGGGCGTTGGCCAGTTTGATCAAGCCTTTGAGGGGTTCGCCTTCCACCGGCTCGCTGGTCATATGAATCATGTATTTGAAGCTGAGCGTGGAGAGGTCCACGCCTTGCTTGCGGGCGTCGTTGATGCCGTTGTTCTCTGCGCTGATCGTGGCGACCCAGGCGGTCTCGTCGATGGCCAGGTTCTCTTTGTGCAGCGCCTGAAGAATGTCCATCGCAAGCACAAATTCAGATGTTTCCTTGTAATGCCGTACTTCTGCCATTTCGGTCTGGTCGTTGGTCCAGAAGTAGGTGTCGGCGTACTTCACGTCCGGGTAGTGCAAGCGGATGGCGGCGCAGGGGAGGAAGGTCACGATTCGCTGGGCTTGTTCTGCCGGCACGCCGTGGTTTTGCAGGGCCGCTTCGTATTCTTCTTCGGAACCCAGCGTGGCCATGGTGTCCAGCGCCAGGAGCAGGCGCCCGGTCATGGGGTTGCTTGTGAGTTCCGGGTGTCGGTTCAGTGCGCCAACCCACTTTCCGATCAGGTGCTCGGCCCGGTCGTGTACGCCTTGCGCGGTGTCGACGGGTTTAATGAATACATGCTGCTTAAGCCCGTAGCCCGCGCTAGGGTGGACGATGGCGGGGAAGCCTTCGGCTTGCCGGCGAAGCAGTTCAGAGCCCGCCGGCCAATTCACGCCGTTGAGAAACACATCGCCGTCTATGCCGGCCTGCGTGCGCGCCAAGTAAAAGCGCAGATGATTCACGCCGGGGCCCGCTTCGCGTGTGATCAGGTCCGCCAGGGCATTCCAGGCCAGACGCTGATGGAAGTCCTTGGGTTCCGTGGCGGGTTCCTCGCCAAAGTTCATGTGCTGAAGCGGACCGAGAATCAAGCGGTATTCCTTGCCCGCGGCGTTCTGAAGGGCCACGGGTTCCTGGATCACGGTGCAGTCGTGCGGCTTTTCATCAAACAGGAACTTGAGCCCCGGGAAAAACACCAGCATCCAGGAGGCCGTCATCTTTTCGATGGCTTCCTGCTCGGTGGAGGCCCAGCCCACGGACAACTCCTGCGCCATGCCCCGGGGGAGCAGGGGGTGAAACGTCATGATCCGAGCCATGAGAGAGACGCCGTTGGTGCTGTCATCCCGGTTATCGCCCACCACGATGATCTTGGCCGGCCAACCCGGCAGGGTGATCTCATTGGCGGCCTGCGTGCATGCATACCCCGAAGAATTCAGCACCTGGGCCAGTTTTTCGGCGATCTTGATATCAAAACCCATACAGTTCCTTTTGATTCAGCGAGCGGGCGATTGTACTTAACCCAACATTCGTTCCAGCGCCCGTCCCTCAAGGGCCGATAAAATAGGAGCAACGTTTCGTTCTCCCGACAAAAAGGCTCAGGTTATGGAAGACCTTAAAAACAAGCGCGTCGTCGTCATGGGCCTTGGCCGTTTCGGCGGAGGAGTCGGCGTCACCAAATTCCTCGTCTCCCGAGGCGCCAAAGTCCTGGTCACCGATCAGGCCGCGCCCGAGACCCTGGCCAAAAGCGTCAAACAACTCGATGGCCTGGGGGTTGAACTGCGCCTTGGCGAACACCTGGAGTCCGACTTCACCGCAGCGGACCTTGTCGTGGTGAACCCCGCGGTGGACACCCGGGAAAACAAATACCTCCAGGCCGCGATCCGGGCCGGCGTCCCCCTCACCAGCGAGATTCGGCTGCTGACCCAGAACCTGCCCAATCCCGATCACGTCATCGGCATCACCGGCAGCGCCGGCAAATCCACCACCACTGCGATGATCGGCCTGGCGCTTAAGGAAATCGTCGGCGAATCCAACGTCCACGTCGGCGGAAACATCGGCGGAACCCTCCTGGGTGACCTGGCCTCCATTAAGCCCACCGACTGGGTGGTGCTGGAAATCTCCAGCTTCATGCTCGAAGGCCTTCAGCTTGATAAGTGGTCGCCACACATCGCCGTGATGACTAACCTCAGCGCCAACCACCTGGACCGGCACGGCACGCTTGAGGAGTACAAGAAGGCCAAGCAGACTTTGCTGGACTTCCAGAAACCGCATGACATCGCCATCATCGGTCCCGGCCAGACGCAGCACTTCAAGCCCGTCACAAAGAACGTAATCACCTGGCCCGCGGATGCCCCGGCCCCCGAGCTGGACATGCTTCTTCCCGGCGCGCATAACCGGTGGAACGCGGCGCTGGCCGCTGAAGCCGTGGCCGCCGCCGGCGTTGCTTCGCGTCAGCAGGTGTTTGAGCTGGTGTCCAAGTTTCCCGGCCTGTCGCACCGGCTTCAGTTCGTGTGCGAGCATGCGGGGATCCGCTATTTCAACGATTCCAAGGCCACCACGCCGGAGGCCAGCATCCTCGCGCTGGAAAGCTTCCCCGCCAATCGGGTGCACATCATCCTAGGCGGTTACGACAAAGGCAGCGACTTTAACGCCCTGGCCAAAGCCGCGGCCAGGCACGCCAAGGTTGTCTACACCATCGGCAAGACCGGACCCACCATCGCCAGCCTGGTTGAGGGGTTGACGTATGACGAATCCAGCACACATGGCGTAGCGCCGGCCTCCTGTTGCGGCGGTACTTCCTCCTGGGAGCGCTACTGCGCAGAAGTCGTCCGTTGCGAAACCCTTGACCGGGCCATCGAAGAAACCATTGAGCGGGTACGTGTGGGCGATGTGGTGCTTCTTTCCACCGGCTGCGCCTCGTGGGGCCAGTTTGAAAACTTCGAGCACCGCGGCAACGCCTTCGTGGAAGCCATTCTCAAATACACCAGCGAAGGCCGGGCTTCCCCTCAGCCGGCTTGATGCAGCAGGGGTTATCGCCTGAAAACTCTCCCCATCCATCTGGTGTCCGCTGATGAAACGGCGCTGCTTGTGCAGGGCGTGAAGCTGCTCAATGACGGGCTTGGCCAAGGGTATTACGACCTTGAATCACTGCGCAAGTGGTGCACCGATGGCGCTGTTTATGCCGCGGTCGACCCGGATGCCGATATTCTTGCCGGCATCATGAATGTGAAGATGTTCGGCGGCATCCCCGATGCGCCTTTTGAGTCATACGCGGACCGCGGGCCGGTCGGCTTTTTGAAGTCGCTGGTGGTGCATCCGGACTATCGGGGCCAGGGCTTGGGTAAACGGTTGAACGAAGTGGTTTTCAAGTGGTTTAGGGAGCAGGGGGCCAGAACGCTGGTCACGCTTTCGTGGGAGTCGGGCTCGGCGCAGTCGTCGTTGAAGATGCTGCAATCGCTGGGGTTTCAGGTGGATCGCGTGATGAAGGCGTACTGGTATCAGGACAGCCTGACGCATAATTTTGGTTGCCCGGTGTGTGGCGATCCGCCTTGCAGATGTGATGCTTATCTCTGCTCGCGAAATGAAGCAGCGGGCGGGCACAGTTCCCAAGTATGATTCCCCTATGACGCGCTTACCTTTTGATGCCAGCAAAGTTCCCGGGCCCAAGGTGCCCGCCGCCGCCAAGGCGATGTCCGTCACCGAAGTATCGGGCATGATCCGTGACGCCCTGATGTCCAAGATCCCCGGCAAGATCCGGATCGTGGGCGAGGTGAGCAACTTTTCCGCGCGTAATCACTGGTATTTCGTGCTCAAGGACGCCACCGCGACGCTCCGGTGCGTCTGTTTTGCCTCCAGTGCGCGCAAAGTGGCGTTCAAAATGGCCGATGGCGTGCAGGCGATCGCCACCGGACGCATCGACTATTACGACCAATCCGGCCAGGTTCAGCTTTATGTGGATTCCCTGGAGCCCGTGGGCCAGGGTTCGCTAGAAGCGCAGTTAAAGGCGTTGATGGAAGACCTGCGCCAGCAGGGGTACTTCGCGCCGGAACGCAAGAAGCCGCTGCCGGCATTTCCCCAGCGGATCGTGGTGATCACATCGCGCATCGCCGCGGCGCTGCAGGACGTCTTAAACACCAAGCATCGGCGCTGGCCCGGCTGTGAGCTTTTCCTGCTGGATACGCGCGTGCAGGGCGCGCAAGCCGCGCCGGAGATCGCCCGCGCCATCGATGCCATCTCCATTCACGGCCGCGAACTGGGGATTGACGCCATCATCCTTACCCGTGGCGGCGGATCCATCGAAGACCTTTGGGCCTTTAACGAACGCATCGTCGCCGATGCCATCTACCGCTGCCCGTTTCCCATCGTCGCCGCCATCGGGCATGAAACCGACACCACCATCGCCGAACTCGTCGCCGATGAACGCTGCGCCACGCCCACCCAGGCGGCCATGAAGCTTGTGCCTGAACAAGAAACCCTGCTGCGCCAGACCGGCGTGCTCTCCCGCAGGCTTATGTTCGTCGCGGAAAAAGAAATTCAGCACGCCCGGCAGTCGCTGGATGGTTTCGCCCGGCACCCGGTGTTTCGCAAGTCTGAAACGCTTCTGGATGGTCCTCGGGCACGGCTGAACCAAGCCGGCGCCCGCTTGGCCCATGTGCTGGAGCCTAGGCTTATCCGGGCCCGCGCCGCCTTGGATAAGCTCGCCTCACACCCGGGTTTAAAAAACCCTGAGAACGCGCTTTTACCCCTTAAAGCACGCCTGGAAGCCCTCGCCGCGCGCCAGGTGATGCGCCAGCCCGACGTGCTCATCACCCCGCACCGCGAGCGCCTGGACGCGCTTAAAGCCCGGTTGATGCGCGCCATGGAGCAGAAAACCAAGGCGGCTCAGCAGTTGCTCCAGGAAAAAACCCGGCAATTGCGCCTGGTCGGGCCCGACGAAGTGCTCGGCAGGGGGTTCACCTACACCACAGACGCCTCGGGCAAGCTCATCCGAAGCGCCACCGACGCCAAGCCCGGGCAAACCCTGGCCACGGTTTTTTTTGACGGCACGGTCGAAAGCAGGGTGACAGGCAAGGAGGAAGCCCCCAGCCGTGGAAGGATCGAGCCCAAAGCACCCGCCCGCAAGCCCCGTAAGGCCTCCAATGACGACACCCCCGGCCTCTTTGGCGGTTGATTTTGCCCGTTTAACACGGACAGCTTTTTAAAACCTTCATCTGTCCGTCTGGTAAATTGTCCCAACGACTTCTGAGGAACCCAATGACCGCAAGCCCCAACGACAAAATGCCCAGCTTTGAAGACTCCATCCGGGAGCTTGAGCGGATCATCGATCAGATCGAGTCCGGCGAGGTTCCGCTGGAGCAGTCCATTAACCAGTGCGTCCGGGGAAAGCAGTTGATCGCTCACTGCGAGGGGATTCTTGGCCGGGTGCAGTCGAGGCTCAAGGAACTTCAAGTCGAGACCGACGGTAAACTCTCCGTCAAGCCTGATTCGGGCAGGGAACCCGGCGCAGACGATTCCCAGAATTGACACTCCAGGCCATGTACCGCCTGACACGCGAAAGAGAGACGCTTGGTGCCCGACGACATCCTGTTCCACACCATCTGGTTGATTTTCTTTTTCCTCATGGGCGCCTGCATCGGCAGCTTCCTGAACGTGGTTGTCTACCGTTTGCCCAATGACATGAGCGTGCTCAAGCCTACGTTCTCCTTCTGCCCTGGTTGCAAGAACCAGTTGGAGTGGTGGGAGAACGTCCCTGTTGCGGCGTGGTTTTACCTGCGCGCCAAGTGCTCTCACTGCGGCATCCGAATCAGCTTTCAATACCCCGGGGTGGAGCTTTTCACCGGCTTGCTCTTCACGTTTTTGTACTGGTGGTACTACATGGCCCCCGGGGCTGCGAACGTGGGGCTGGGCGCGTTTGGCTTCCATCACTCCGGGCCGGCGTTTATCGCGGTGCTGATCATGGTGGCCGGGCTTATTGCCGGCACGCTGATCGACTACCGGTATTACATCATCCCCACGCAGATCACCTGGACGGTGGCCGCCGCCGCGATGGTGCTCATGCCTGCCGCTGTCCTCTTTGCCGGCTCGCCTGACGTGGGCAAACTACTGGGCGCTCGTGTGTTGCCGCATTCCCTGGACATCATCTTCCCTCTCATGATGTTCATTTGCAGCCAGGAGACGCTTAACCGGCCTGACCTGGCCATCATCGGCAACAACATCGGCATCGGTCTGGCGGCGGGGGGGCTGCTTGGCCTGGCCATCTCCAGCGCGCTGGTTCATTTCAAGATCATGCCCCGGAGCTTTGACGACTATGACGCGTTCATGGACGCCAAGTTTACGGAGATGGAAGCCCAGCGTGCCGCGGAGCGTGCTGCGCAGCCCCAAGACTCTGATACACCCGTGCCGACTGAACCCGCCGTGGCGCCCGTTGAGCCTGCCGAGCCGGTGAAGATGACCATCGTTGCGCCGTTGCCGCCGGAAGAACCGATGGACCAGCCGGACATGATTCTTTCCTACCCCTTTGCGCGCAGGGAGATGGCCAAGGAAGCCGCGTTCCTGGCGATTCCCACGGTGCTGGCCATCCTTGGCGCGGTGCTGCTTGTCAAATTCTCCCCCTTCACGGTTGAAAACCACGCTCACCCGGCGCTCATCGCACTGGCCGGCGCAGGGCTGGGTTATCTCGTCGGCGGGCTCTCCATCTGGCTCACCCGCATTCTTGGCACGCTGGGCTTCGGCAAGGAAGCCATGGGCCTGGGCGACGTTCACCTCATGGCGGCCATGGGCGCTGTGCTGGGTTCCGTCGATATCCTCGCCGTCTACATCGTCGCGCCGTTCCTGGGTGTTGGGTACTGGCTCCTCACCCTCGCCATTCAGGGCCTCACCAAGAAGGCCGTCAAGATTCTTCCCTACGGCCCGTTCCTGGCGCTTGCGGCGCTGATCTGCATGATCTGGCTGCGCGCGCCCGTGAACATCGTGCTGGAGCCCGCCTCGCCCCACCCCGGCCCCTACATCAAAGCGCTTTACCCGGTGGAGCCTTCGGAAGATGGCTCCGGCCAGCCTTCATCGTCCGCGCCTGCCGGCCATTCGGGCTTTAATCTCAAACCCGTAGTTCCTTATGAGCCGCCTGCCCAAACCGCGCCTGCGACAAGCCCCGCACCCGTTCAATAAGCCAAGCCTTTTGTAATATTTTTAAAAAACCCGCTTAGCTTTCTGAAAGGTCACCCATGACCCAGCCTCTCAGCGATATTCAAAAGCTCTCCGCCAGTTTTCAGACCGCCGGCCAGCCTGCTTTTGCGCTCGGCTCCGACACCGGCCGTCTTCTGGTGGCGCAGTCCGGGGCACGCGCCATCGGCTGCGAGTTTGCACACGCGCCGGGCAACCTGTTTTTTCATGATCCCATCCTTGAAAACCCCGCAACGGCGGCCAAGCGATTGGGGGCCTCGCCCGCTGCCGGCGACCGATTGTGGATCGCCCCTGAAGTGAATTACATCTTCAAGGACGTCAATAAAGTCTTCACCCACCCCGAGGAAGTCGGCGCTACGCCTTCCCAGATGGAGCCGGGGGACTATCGGCTTGCGTCTCAAAGCAACCGGCACCTGGCCTTTGCCGCAGACATGCGCATCGAAGACCGGCTGAACCCCAGGACTTTCATGAGTCTTTCCGTCGCCCGTTCTTTTGAGCTTATTGATGCCCCCGTCGGGCTCGACAAAGGCCTCACCCACTTTGGCTTCGCCCTCACCAACACCCTGACCCTCACCGGTTTTGATAAACCAGGCGGGCTTGTCGGCGTTTGGGACCTTCTCCAGATTCCTCCCGCGGGCTGGCTCGTGTGCCCCACGGTGGGCCTGGCCACCAAGCCCCGGTCTTACTACGACAAACTCGGCGACGACCGGGTTCGGCAGATCGGCGGCGCCGTCCACTTTAAAATCGACGGCCAGGGCCGATACAAAATCGGACTCTCACCCACCCAAACAACCGGGCGCATGGGCTATTACCGGAAGCTGGGTCGGCTTTCCACGCTGTTAGTCCGGGTCTTCTCCGTCCAGCCTGGGCTGATCTATTGCGACCAGCCCGTCACCGAGCTGGGCAAGCCGATTGCCGGCGACGCCCTCCAAAGCTTCAACGGCGCCGGCTTTGGTGAGATGGAATATCACGACCCCGCCATCAAAGCCGGTGAGCAGCCCGCCAGCCGGACCAGCACCAGCGTGACCCATGCCCTGGTGGGCTCCGACGACCTCATTCACACGGCCGCGGAACATCTGCTGGGTGTGGATCTTCCCGAGGATATCTAACCCATATTCCTACTGGCCGATGTTTTCCAGCCGGTGACATAGTCGCATTTCGATGTCATATTTTCGCAATGCCCGGCGCAAGGGCATCGGGCGTGCTATCATGATGTTGGGGATGCGGCTTCTGGGGCGTATTGATTGTTTAGCCCTTACTGCATGTTCACATCTATTTCAGGAGCCAGGGGAAGCGTCATGCCAAGCGACAAACACCCTCATGGAACGACATTCCACCAGAGCATTATTTTGGCGATCGTTGATAAGCACGGCCCGCTGACGTCCTCGGAAATCGCCGCGTTTTACAAGAAATTGACCAAAGTGGAAGTGGCCTACAACTACCAGTTCATCGTCACCCGACGCATGGCTGACCGGCAACTCATCAAGTCCGGCAAGTCCAAAAACTCACAGCAGCAGCGTGTGTTTGAGTGGACGATCACCGCCAAAGGCAAGCGCTTACTCAAGCAGACGATGGGTCTTAGCGACATCTTCACCAAGCTCATGCGAGCCTGATTCCTTACTCAAATCAATGTCATCGTGAGCACTTTTTAAAAGGCGCCCGCGATGACATTGAGTATCACTTTCATTGGCATCGGGCGATGGGGAAAGTATTGAGCCTGCATTGAATTTCGGTCAATCGCCATGCTTTAGATTGTAAATAATGATTTAACAATCTTAGATTGTTTCATGCCTCGTCGATCGCTTTCAAGACGTCTGCATCGTGCCCGGTGACGCTCACCTTTGCCCAGCCTTTGACCACTTTGCCGTCAGGCCCGATGAGGTAGGTCGTGCGCTCCACGCCCATGTACTTACGGCCATACATGCTCTTTTCCTTCCAGACTCCGTAGGCCTCGACGACCTTTTTCTCGGTGTCCGCCAGCAGTGGGAAGGGCAGGCTGAACTTCGTTGCGAACTTCGCATGGCTCTTTTCGTTGTCCGGGCTCACACCCAGCACCACGGCGTTGCGCTTGGTGAACTCTGCGGTGTTGTCCCGGAACTGGCAGGCTTCCGTCGTGCAGCCCGGGGTGTCGTCCTTGGGGTAAAAGTAAAGCACCACATACCGGCCCTTGTAGTCCGAAAGCTTGTGGGCCTTGCCTGCCTGGTCATTAAGCTCAAACGCCGGTGCGGGCTTGCCATTGGCGATGGCGGCTTCCACCGCCGGTGCTGCGGGCTTTGCGGCCTTCTTGGGTTTGGGTTTGCTCTCGTCCTTTTTGGTGGTTTTCTTCTCGGCCATGGTGGCAGTCCTCGAAAGTAGGGAGTGATTGGGGCAATCATACAAAACCCGGACTCGAATCAAGGGCGTGATCGGCCTCAACTGGGTATCCTTTTGGGTCCCATGAAGCCCAGTG
This sequence comes from uncultured Phycisphaeraceae bacterium, assembly GCA_964542875.1. Classification (GTDB taxonomy): domain Bacteria; phylum Planctomycetota; class Phycisphaerae; order Phycisphaerales; family Phycisphaeraceae; genus CAZGOM01. The sequence goes on along the minus strand of CAZIWA010000046.1, from coordinate 21,960 downwards.
TCCTTACCATCGGCAATTTTGACGGCGTCCATTTAGGCCATCAGGCCCTGTTGCGTGCCGGTAGAACGCTGGCTGACCAGACCGGCAGCGCCCTGGTGGCGCTTACGTTTGATCCTCATCCCGCGCAGCTTTTGGCGCCTGCCCCGGGCAAGGCGCCGCCGCTGATCACGGACATCGCTTCACGCATTGAGCTTCTCAAGGCCGCCGGGGCGGACCAGGTTCATGTCATTGTCCCCACGCGTGAACTGCTGCTGCAGGAGCCTGAGGCGTTCGTTCAGCAGTTGATCAACACCTACCGGATGGCAGGCATCGTGGAAGGCCCGGACTTCCACTTTGGCCATAACCGCAGGGGCGACCTTCCCATGCTGCGCCTTTTGGGTGCGCGCCTGGGCTTTAAGGTGGTGGATGTTGCTCCCATTCATGTGGAGCTGTCGGACCATACGCTGGTTGAAACCCGAAGCACGCTGGTGCGCTGGCTTTTATCCAAAGGCCGGGTGATCGATGCCGCCCGGTGCCTGGGGCGGCCGTTTTCGCTCAACTCGCAAGTCGTCACTGGTGAGCAACGCGGGCGCACGCTGGGCGTTCCCACCGCCAACTTGAACCTGGGCCTGCTCACCAATCGCGTTCTCCCCGCGGAAGGCGTTTATGGCGGTATCGCCCGGCTTTCCGACGGCCGGGCCTTCGCTGCGGCCATCAGCCTGGGCACCAAGCCGTCGTTTGGCGTCATGACGCTTACGCTTGAGGCGCATCTCCTGGGTTTTACCGGTGATCTTTACAACACCGGCATCACCCTGGAATTTCACCGCTGGGTGCGTGATCAAGCCCGGTTTCCCAGTGTTGACCATCTCAAGGCGCAACTTACCCGGGATATCGCCGGCGTAGCCGACTGGTACGCGAACCGGCAATCCACTTTTGTCGTTGCACAAAACGGCTGACGGACGCCGGAACACACCGACACCCTGCTACAATATCGCGCTTGCCCCGCACTGTGAGTGGGGGCATTTCTCTTGCATTCACCCGGAAGGCTCGGATGTCCAATCGGTACCTCGCGGTCGGCGTTTCGATTGTGCTGGCCATTGCGCTGCTCATTTGGATTTTTAAGGCTGACCCCGTCGGCCCCATTGCTGTCACGCAGCCCAGCCGGATCGATCCCATTGGGCCCAAAGAGCTTCCTTTATCCGTCGCCAAGCCGCCGGATAGGGAGATTCCGTCCAACCCCATTCAGTCCGTCAAAAAGCCCATTCTCAACAAGGTCAATGAGAAGGGCCAGCTCATCCAGGTGTTTGCCGACAAGGTTGATCCCAAGCCTCAAGGCGTGCTTGATGTCCTCCGGCCCAGCGCGCGCATCCACCTGAAGCCCAATCAGGTGCTGGAGATTCTCGCCGAGCGCGGCACTTTCATCGCGCCCGACAATCAGCCTCGTTCTGGCGACTTCCAGGGCAAGGCCATCATCCGGCTTTTTGACGGCCCGGCCAACCGGGTGGTTGATCTTTCAGATCGCTCAGAAGACGTGAAGCTCATCATCCTGCTGGACAACGCCCACTTTGATCTTGAAATGGGCCAGCTTGATTCTCCTGACGCCTTGCGCCTGATGACGCCGAAGATGGACTTTCGCGGCACGGGCATCTCCCTTTCCTACAACGAACCGGAGCGGGAAATCGCCCGGATCGAAGTGGCCAAGGGCGACTATCTCCGCCTTGCCCAAAACGACCCGGCGAAAAAGTCCACCACGCAGGACGCATCCAAAACCCCGGCCAAGACCAAGGCCAACCTCGACCCCAAGGCCAATCGCCAGTACCGGATCCGTTTTGAAAAGAACGTGCTGATCCGGACCCCCGAAGCGGATGTGCAAGCCGACTCCCTGGAAGTCTACGCCCGCAATCCCAAGTCGAATCAGGAGCAGATGCTCACCGCGGTTTCCGACCCCGGCGGGGCGGCCGGCGCCACCACCGGCCCGCTCACCGGGTCTCAGCGTACCGCAGCCCTCACCGCCGAAAGCCTGGCCAATCTCGCAGAGGTTTTGAGCGCGCCCAGCACCCAGCCCACCAGCGTTCGACGGGAAGACCCCATGGTCCTCTTCGCCCCCAGCGACAGGGACGTGACCATTAAATGGTCCGGGCTTTTCCTCATCGAACCCGCCGTCGGCAACGTTCCTGAGGAAGCCAAAAACGTCGATGTCGATACTTTCGTCCGGCTTATCGGCCAGGACCTGAGAGTGGAAACCGTCCGGCGTGAGGCCGTGCTGGCCGGCCAGATCGACTACACCGCAGGCCTCGGCAAGCTCACCATCCTGCCCCGAAAAGACGGCAATCTCTGGCTCGTATCCCCGCAGATGGGCGCGGTGCGCTCCACCCGGGTGGATTACGCTGACCAGAAAAAGGCCGCTACGCTTTTTGGCCCTGGCCTCATCATCACCCCAGGCGGGCCCAAGGATGCGCAGATTCCCAAGGCCATCATGGAGTCTTTCGCTGCCGCCTCCAGCAGCCAGCCACAGCCTAAGGAAGACGGCCTCCCTCCCGGGCTTACGGTGGCATGGTCCCAGCAGATGGACCTGAAATTCGTTGATAACCCCGGCGCCGTCGCCAGCAGCGGCACCACGATGTCCGCCGGTCTCCCCGTCGTTCCCGAGGAGCTTGCCGGCCCGCAGGGCATCAAGCTTTCCGATGTGACCTTCACCGGCGAAGTGGACGTGCAGCACGCGGACTTCGGCTTTAAGGCCGGCCGGCTTGCCCTTACCTTTGACGCACGGCCGTCTAAGGACAACCGCCTTCAGCTTCGGCTCATCAGTGCGGATTCCGGCGTGAAGCTTTCCGCGGTTTCCAATGGCGAGCCCGTGGCGCTTTCCGCTACGCGTTTGCTGCTGGAGCTCACCACCGACGAGCGTGACCGGACCATCCCCGGCAAGCTCATGGTGAAGGACAATGTGGTCGGTTCCCAAGGCCCAAGCACGCTTGATGCGGGTCAGATGGAAATCATATTCGCCTCCACGATTCCTGACCGCAAGGCCAAGCCCGGCTCCAACGATGCCCGGCTTTTTGCCGGCTCTGCGCCGCCGATGAAGTCCATTTCCATTGCCGACAACGTCAAGATCAAAGTGAAAGGCAAGCCCGACGCCAAAGCCGGCAAGTCTCAGGTTTCTTCCGAAGACGTTGAAATCTACGGTGATAAGGTCGATGCGGAAACCCAGCGCAACTGGGTCCACGTCACCACCAAGGCTCCCAAGCTTGCCCGGATCGTCCGGTCCGACGGCGTTATCACGGGCTCTGATTTGACCCTTTGGGACGACGGCGGGCTTAAGTTCCTCGTCGCCAAAGGCCCCGGCGATCTCAAGTACAGCATGCAGCCCAAGCCCGATGCCAAGCCCGTCAAAGGCCAGAAGCCCGACACCGTCACCGTCGCATGGGCCGGATCCATGGACTACAACGAGAAGTCCGCCACCGCGCTTATTTCCGACAAGGTTTCCATCAAAGCGGACCTTGAAAAAGAAGTGACCCAGATCAAGGCCAACAAGCTCAAGATCGATCTGCGCCCGCGTCTGCTCTCTTCTGACCAGGCCGCGGCTCCGACGCAGGAATCCGAATCCACCAAAACGCTTTTGGGCGCCGGGGCCGATCCCGGCGCGGCGCTGGCGCTGCAGGAGTTCCGCTACGCCCACGCCACCGGTGCGGTGGAGATGCAGGCCTATAAGAAGCCCGGCCCCGACGGTAAGGTTCCCAGCCGGCTCACCATTGTTGGCGAAGACGTCCGGTTTGACCCCAGCGCTCAGAGCATCGATGTCAAAGGCCCCGGCAAAATGCTGATCGAAGACCGGCAGCAGGAGGCCAAAGAAGCTTCCGATCAAACCCAGCCCGCAGGCCCCAACGACTTTGAACGCGCCCTGCGCCTCTCGGGCGGCGGGGACACGCTCTTTAAGTGGAAAGCCGGCATGCTGCTGGATGCCCGCGAAAATTCGCTCACCATGTCCGACGATGTGCAGATGCTCCACAAGCCCGCCGGCGCCGGCGACCCGGTCCAGCTCGACTGCCACCAGATGGTCGCCAGGCTGCGCAAGACCGCCGACGGGCTTGACGGCTGGCTCAAAGCCAAAGGCCAGCGGCCTGACATCGATCAGATCGTTGCGGAAAAAGACGTCCGCGTGACCATGAAAGATCAGCGGATGCTCACCGATAAACTTGTCTACCGCGGCGACCTGCGTGAGATGACGCTGGAATCCTTCGATGACCGGATCACCCAGGTTTTCAACCCGGAAAACCCCACCGGACTTTCGGCGCAGGCCATCAAATACGAATTGGCCAACAGCCGGTTAACGGTCATTCGGCCCGGCGCTGCGCGCTTCAGCGAACAGCCGCCGGAAACCAGGAAGTAGTACTCTGCGCCAAGCCGATGACTCCCGTGCCTGATCACTCGGACGCGTGGGGCCGTCTCTAATCACAATCGCCAAACCTATCTTGCATCGCCCACGTAGTGCACCCGGATCTCATTGGTCACGCCGACGGTGCCGATCGGGTCGCCTTTGACCACGACCGTCGCGTCTCCCTTTTTTCCAAACCCGGTTTCGGTGACGAACCAATCCACCTTGGTGAGGAATTCCTCCGTGGAGCGAGGCCGATCCAGATAGCAGGGCATCACGCCGAACATCAGGCTCATTTTTCGGAGCGCATCCTTGGAGGAGCTAAACGCAAGGACCGGAATGCTCAAGCGGTTGAGCGAAAGAAACCTTGCCCCGCCGCCGGCCTCGGACCAGTTAATCACCAGCTTGGCGTCCAGGTCGATCACAATGCCCGTCACCGCCCGGGCCAGGGCGGCGGTCCGGTACTTGGTCAGTTGTTTTTGCCGTTTGAAGTTCACGCGCGATGACACCCAGCCTGGGTCGATCTGGTTGCCCAGCACCGTGGTATCGCTCAAGTGCCCCTGGGTTTCCCGGGCCACCCGGGCCATCATGTTCACCACGGCCTGGGGGTATTTGCCCACTGCGGTTTCGCCCGAGAGCATCACGGCGTCCGCGCCGTCGAAAATCGCATTGGCCACGTCGCTCACTTCCGCGCGTGTGGGCACGGGGGATTCGATCATGGATTGCAGCATCTGCGTTGCCACGATCACTTGTTTCCCGTGCTCATGGGCCGCGGTGATCAGGCGCTTTTGGATGACCGGCACCTGGGCCAGTTCCATCTCCACGCCCAGGTCGCCGCGCGCCACCATGATGCCGTCGCTGACATCAAGAATGCCGTCGATCTCGGCAACCGCCTGCGGTTTTTCGATCTTCGCGATGATCGGGATTTTGGTGCCTGTCATCGGGCTCAGATGCGTCAGCAACGCGCGCAGTTCCTTGATGTCTTCCCCCGTGCGGACAAAGCTCAGGGCCAGGTAGTCCAGATGGTTTTCAAGGGCCCATTTGGCGCAGGCGCGGTCGCGCTCGGTGATCGCGGGCAGGCTCAGTTTGCTGTCGGGCAGGTTGATGCCTTTGCCGGTGGAGACGATGGAGCCCGAAAGCACTTCCAGCGTGATCTGGCATTCCGGCGTGCCTTGGCCTGCGCAGCCGATCACCACCAGCCTCACTTCGCCGTCGTTGATGAACACGCGTTCGCCGGGCTTTACGTCATCGAGAATTTCCGGGGTGTTGGTGCAGAAGGTGATCAGTCCTTCTGTGGGCCGTGCCGCGGGTGTGAAAGTGGGGGACTTTTGAATCACCACCTGGTCGCCGTTTTCCAGCACCACGCCCGGCGCCTGTACGGAACCGATGCGCAGCTTGGGGCCGCACAGGTCGCCCAGAACGCCCACGTGAAGGCCGGATTGCTCTTCGGCCTCACGGATCGCCCGGAGGCTTTTTAAATGGTCTTCAGGCGTGCCATGGGAAAAGTTGATCCGAAACGCGGACGAGCCGGCTTTGATCAACCCGAGTAGAACGCTCGGGTCCGCCGTTGCGGGCCCTACGGTGCAGAGGATCTTCGTCAGGCAAAATGCGGGTGCGGAGTCAGTCATATCCGGCTCTCATTAAAGGTGAGCCGACATCTTACCCCGTGGATGCAACGCATTTTTTGCGGCCTTACAGCGGCGGATACACCTTGGGGTAAAGCTCACGCAGCAGCGCCACGTTTTGCTTCACGATGGTGTCGTCCAGGTCTTCCGCGTAGATGTACGCGCCCATTGCGCGCACCACCCACACTTCATATCCGCCACGGTGCAGGGATTCGCGGGTGCAGAAGTAGCTCAGCCCGCCGTTGGTGGTGCTGCACACCAGCGTGTGCTGGAACGGGCTGAATTTCCGGATGCGCAAGACGATCTGCGAGAAGGGTTCGCCAGGTGAAGGCACAAACGCCACCGGCCCCACCGCGGAGATGGTTTGGTAGTACGGAAGTTCTTTAAGGATGGTTTTCTTGTACGCCTCCACCACGGCGCTCCAGTAACCATACTCGGCTGCCGGGGTGCCGGAGATGTGCTTTTGCGGCTCCCACTCCGCGGCCTTCTTCTGGGCCAGTTCCAGCGGTTCCAGGTCCCGGTAGGGGAATGAGGTGTTGCCGCTGATGAGTTGTACCGGGTATTCCTGAAAGTGCTTGATCGACCGCCATGCGCCCATGGCGTCGGTCGCGGCACGGTATCCCACTTCCAGCACGGCCATCTCGCCGTCGCCCACAGCGCTGATGTTGAGCACCCGGGGGGCCACATCGCCCACCGCGCCGTTGATGAAGAGCGTGGGCGCCTTGGTGAGAGATTCCACCCGGTCGCACATCACGCCCGGCCAATCGCGGGAGATCGCGCGGGTTGAAGCATTGAATACGGTGGGGTGAGCGCCGTAATGCACGATGTTGGCGATGGTGCCGTTCTTGCCTTCAACGCGAATCACCGTCATCTCAGGGTCGTAGTGGTCCCAGGGCTGGTGACCGAGGCCGACATTGTTGTCCTCCCGGATATCACGCCGGTTGACGCCCACCTGGCTTTGCGCGGTGGCAATGCCCACCCGGGCCGGCTGCAGGCCTTTGATGGCTTCCACGCCGGCCTTGATGGCGCCGGGAATCATGACGCCATTGGTGTACTCGGTGTTCTTCTTGCTCCAGCCGTTGAAGGTCATTGTGCATGGGCCAGAGTGTGTCTGCGTCGCGCAACAGGTGATCGCTTGAGGATTCACGCCGGTGGCCTTGGCGATTCCCTCACGCACCGCTGCGGTGTCGTCCAGGTCGATGATGATCACATCCAGGCTGATCACCACGCAGGTGGTTCCGTTGTTTTCAAACGCCACCGCGGTCGCGTTAAGCGGATCACGGATGGTTTCCCCGCGCCGCTTAAGCTCCAGATCGGCATAGCCCATCATCGGCGTGTTGAGCGGGGGGGTGATGTCGACGCGTGAAACGCCTGCTCGCATGTCGTTTTCCTTGTTGTGTCCGTCCCCGTTGGGGAGAGGGGATGTGTTTTTCAGGATCGCAGCCAGACCAATGCCGAATCAGAGGTTAACTCAAATCCTAAGTCACCGGGTGCGCAGCGCATCCAGGTTGGTCGCCACCTTCACCAGCGCCTGGCCCACTTTGCGGATGGTGGCTTCATCCGCGCCCAGCATCGTGTGGGACATCAGCGCCACCCACGGGCACACCACGTTTTCCGCCACCGTGCACGCGCCGTCCTGGATCCGGAATTTGGAAGGTGCGGCGTTCCACAGCAGATGCTTGTACACCACGCCGTAAGTGCCGCCCATGCCCATGCCTTCCGCGGCCAGCGCCGGGTGAATCTCCTTCATGGAGATGCCCGTTTTGTCCGCGGGGTTAAAGCGCACGCACCAGGCGTAGTAGCTTTGCCGGGTGGCCTTCTTGCCGCGGGCCTGCACGGTGATGTTGGGCACGCCTGCCAGCATTCCTTCCAGGATGGCGGCGTTTTTGTTGTATGTCGCCATCAGGCTATCGAGGTTGCGAAGCTGCCCGGCCAGGATCACCGCCTGAAATTCCGTCGCGCGGAAGTTGTGGCACATCAGGTCGGCCGGGGGGCCGCCGACGGCCTTGCCTTGCGCCGTCTTGGGGGCGTAGCCGATGTGCTTGAAGCGGTAAAGCCGGTAGGCCATTTCTTCGCTGTTGGTGAGGCAGGCGCCGCCTTCGCCGGAGGCCATGGTCTTGGATTCCTGAAAGCTGAAGCTGCCCACATCGCCGTGGCTGCCCACGCCTTTGTTGTTCCACTTGCCGCCTTGCGCGTGCGCACAGTCTTCAATCACCAGGATGCCGTGCTTCTTGGCGATGGCGATGATCACGTCGATATTCGCCATCGAGCCATAGATGTGCACCGGTATCACGGCCTTGGTCTTGGGGGTGATGGCCGCTTCGAATTTCACCGGGTCGAGGCAGAAGGTATCGGCTTCGATGTCCACGAAAACCGGCGTTGCGCCGACGTAGAGCGCAGCCATCGCCGTGGCGGGCCAGGTGAGCGCCGGCACGATCACTTCGTCCCCTGCGCCAATGCCGTTCACCGCCAGCGCGCCTTGCAGCGTGATGGTTCCGTTGGCCATGAACACACATTGCTTGGCGTCGTGCGCTTTGGCGAAGTCCAACTCGTATTGCTGTTCCACCGGGCCCGCGAATGACCACTTCCTGGACTTGTAAACCCGTACCAGTTCCTGCGCGGTTTCTTCATCCACCGGCGGCCATGCAATCCCGCTCAACTGCTGGGGGCTGACGGGAGTTCCGCCATGGAGGGCAAGCTTGTCTTTGGTCGAGGTCAGGGTGGTCATGGGAGGCTCCGTGGTTCTTTTTTTCCCGGTTTGGGAAAGCAGGGGGGATGTTTTTCGTGTTGCCTTAGCCCTGTCGCGCCTTCATCAGGGCGGGGGCTCCACTATTCAATCTTTTCCTTTCCTCCGCGCCATGGATAAACTAATGGCTGTTATGGAAAAAAAGCACATTTCGTTCAGGGCAGCGCAAGCCTCCGCAGGTGATGGGACTTTCCTTTCCTCACTTCCTGCGGCGCTGTTTGCCATTGACGCCATGGCCCGCGTTTCCACTTCGAGCGTCCCGGGAATGACGGGTTTTTCCTCGCTCACCGGTATTTTGGAAACCTCCGTCGTCCCGGTTGCCCGATACCCTCTGGGCCTTCATACCAATCCCATGCCCGAGCTTTGCATCTGCCTTTGGGGCAATGCCGGCATGGAGATTCACGATCATCGCTTTCATCTCAAAGCAGGCGACATCGCCTACCTTCACCCCGGCGTCGTCCATTCCGAGGGTTACATTCAAGCCCAGCAGGGTTATCAACTGCTTTGGATGAGCGTCACGCCCGATGGTTTTGGCTTTAGCGCCGTCACCCGAAGCATCGACGGCTGGCACTTTCCCTTCCGGACGGCGGCGCGCTCCCTGGCGGGCACCACGCTGCACACGCAGCTTACGGGGCTTACCCCCGGCACGCCGGAGCACTTTGAACAGTTCCGTTCCATCTGGCTTTTCGCGCTTGCCGCAGTCACCCACGCCGTGGCTACTCCTGAACCGGAATTCTCCGAACGCGACCCCGTTCGCCAGATGATGCTGGAGGTGAAAGACCACATCGATCACCACCTTTCCGCCCGGCTTTCCCTGGCCTACCTGGCCCGGTACTCCGGCTTTACCGGCACGCATTTGAACCGGCTTTTCCGCAAGCAGTTTGGCGTCAGTGTGCATGGATACGTCATTGATGCCCGGTTGAAGCACGCCCATGAATTGCTCAAAGTCCCCAGCGCGCAGATTCAGCAGGTCGCCCGGTCAGTCGGTTATGACGACCCGCTTTATTTCTCCAAGGCATTTAAGGCCAAATTCGGCCGCCCGCCCAGCCGCAGCGCGTGATGCCCCGCTTGTCTGCTGCCAATGCGTGCTTTAACCCGCTTTTCACCAACAACCCTTTTCTTACCTTGTTGCCCAAGGTAAGATGTTGCAGGAAAGACGGAGCAACCCACCATGGACTTTTCCGAAGAACTCGTCAGGGGGAGCATCGTGCCCATCGTCTTGTCGCTGCTGAAAAAGCAGGACATGTACGGCTATGAAATGGTCCGCGAAGTCAACGCCCGGAGCAACGGCGCCCTGGAATGGCGCGAAGGCACGCTTTATCCCGCGCTTCACCGGATGGAGTCGCAAACGCTCATCACGTCCTACTGGCAGGAAGGCAAAGACACCGGCAAGCCCCGGAAGTATTACGCCCTCACCACCAAGGGCAAGAAAGAGCTCGAACTGCGCGCCAGGGAATGGGCCAGCTTCACCGTCGCGGTTAATTCCGTCATGCAGGCGCCGTAAGCGGCTTTCCATCTTTTAAGCCTTCGCTTACCTGATTTTCCGGAGGCTGGTTGTCCAAGGAATTCCAACCCTATCTCGATCAGGTCACCCGTCACGTTGAGCGTGACCCGGGCCTGGTGTTCGAAATCCAATCCGAACTTCGCTCCCATCTGGAGTGCGCAGCATCAGAGTTTGAGGCCCAGGGCTACTCCCGGCAAGATGCCGTCGAAGAATCCCTTAAAGCTTTCGGCGATGCGGCACAACTCGCACAGGAATTTAAATCCACCTACGGCGGACGGCCCACCATCGGCGCCTGGACCCGCCGCATTGCCCTCTGGCTGGCTTTCCCGCTGGCCTTCTTAGCCGTTCAACTCGCCTGGACCGGCATCCGCGAAACCTGGTGGCACGAAACCAGCGGCTGGCATGGCGGCAAAGCCGCGGTCGATGCAATCAAACAAGCCCCACAGCCTGATTCCTCTTATCTTCCCAATCAACCTGAAGAGATTCGAAAGTTCGCCTGGTCGTTTTCTCAATACGGCATCTTTAACAAAGGGGGGCCGGACACCATTCCCACGCCCGATCCCCGAGTCTCTGGATTTGCCTACGCGCTTTACGGCGCGGCGATATCAAACATGAGCCTCACGCCTTCGAGCACCCGGCCCATGACGCAGCCTCCTGCGTTTGATCCATGGAGCATGGACAATCATTTGGATGCCACATCCTGGAGCAACTACCATCGCTCAACCGGCGACATTAAATCCTTTCTTCGCGGGGCCCTGAAAGACACTCGCCCTGATGAATTCCTTGCCCGCGCCCTGGCCCAGCCGACCTGGGGCGATGACTCGGGAGCCTTTTGGCAGACGCGTTTGGACAGGGGTGCTCCTGGCAGTTTCTCCGGCTTGATCAACCGATACGGCGTCCGTTTCAGCGCCCAGGGCCTGGCTGCGACGGTTCTTTGCGCAGACAAGTACGTACTTCGCGCCGACGCCAAGGCGAACGTCGGTGATTTTGTCGGGGCACAAAAAACGCTTGATGATGTTGAAAGCCTTATTGATCGGGAGATGGCGCATGTCCCGCAAACCAAAGCTCTTTTGCCGCTTGCCATCTACAAGCTGATTTATCTGCCTGATTGCCGGGAAGGCATTCTGGGCAAGCAGAGTGCTGGCCCAGGTGTAAGTGCCAGCGCACTGGCTGCCTTGTCTCAGGAACTGCGCCCATTCCAAAGCACCGCATATCTGCCCGGTATTAAACCCCGTTCCACGCCTGTTCCGCCCGGGGCATGGGTGCAGATTGCCGGATGGGTGAGCCTGATCAATAACCTTCTGGTCATCTCCCTTGCTGTGCTTACGCTCTTTCTTGCAGGCGTGTGGGTGGCCTGGGTGGCCCCTGCTCTGCTTTCTTCACGCGAAATTGCGCCTCATCAGGCGCCGGGGTTGCTGCCCACGCCGGTCTCGCGTGTGGCGCTGCCGATTGCCCTTGTTGCGTGGGGGCTGCTGGCGTTGTTCTATGCAGGTCTTTTTGCCAATCCCGTTTTGCGTTTTGGAGTCTCGTTCTGGGTCTGGTATCCCTTCATGGTGGCCGGCTCGGTTGTCATCTATCTCGTTGCATGCATTTCCCTTAATCGCCATCACCTTATTCGGCACGGGCTTATTCCTCGTCAGACGTTCAAGGAATATCAAGCCGGACGGATGTTTGTTCTTTGCCAGGTTCTGTTTGCCGGTTGCATGCTCATTTTGCCTCTTCAATCTGGCGACATGCTTGGCGATCCGGTGAAGCTTGCCGTCAGCGTGATCATGGTTGGCGTGTTTGGGGTTTTGCTGCTGAGCAGCTTTTTCAAACTCCGGTATGAACAGAAAGTCTCGCTGTTGATTCAGGTCCGTTCACTGAAGCTCACTCTGGGGTTGGCGGTCGTCGTGTTAGCCCTTGCTTGTCTGGCCCTGTACGCCTCCGAACGCGTGTGCGTCTGGGCCGCGTGGCAGTCCGACGTGCTGAATCAACCGCTCAGCGATGAATTCAAGCGCGAAGTTCTTCATCAGAAGCCGTCTTGAAAACAGTTTTGAAATCAAAAAAGAAACGCAAAATTCATGTCTTTCTTTTTAGGTTGTGAAGTCGCTGAATATACTTGCGCTATGCTACATCGACCGGTTCTTGAAACAAATCACATGTAAGTGCGTCAAACCATTTGAAATCGACCATGCGATAATGCCGGGTTTCCAAACCCACAAGGCAGCTTATGACTCAGGACGCACAAAGCCCGTTTCCCCCCGACCTCACTGAGGTTTACGCCATCCGCCCCCAGCAGGAAATGGCCATCGATCTTTATTTCCCCAAGCCTGCGGCAACGCCCGCTCCGATCGTTCTCTTCGTCCACGGCGGCGGCTGGTCGGGTGGTTCGCGCCGCCAATTCCACTGGCACTCACGCCAATTGGCCAACCTTGGCTACATCGCCGGCTCCGTCAGCTATCGGCTTTCCGGGGTCGCCCCATATCCGGCCTGCGCAGATGACGTCCAGGCCGCCGTCCGCTGGCTCAAGAAGCACGCCGCCCGATTCAATGGCGATCCTCAGCGCGTCGCCGCGGTCGGCTCCTCCGCAGGCGGCCATCTCGTCGCCATGCTCGCCACGCAAGACACTCTTCATGATGACATCCCGGAACTCGCGGGCATCTCCAGCCGCATTGTCTGCGCCGTCGATATTCACGGCGTTCACGATGTCGCCGGCTGGCTTACTTCTCGAAATGAGCAGGACAGTCCTCCGCGTGTCGCCTTCATGGGCGGGCCCATCGGCGACCCCAACGCCCATTGGCATGACGCCTCGCCGCTGTTTTATGTGGATGCCCAAACCTGTCCCATGCTCTTCACGCATGCGCTGGATGACGCCACCGTCTCCCATGAGCAAACCGCGCAGATGGTCCGGGCGATGCTCAAGCATCAGCGTCCGTTTTCCTTCGTCCCCACGCCTGGCTCCGGGCATGGTTTTGTCTACAACCACGCCAACCCGTGGACGCAGAAAATCTGGCCCGACATCGTCGCCTTTCTCAACCGGTATCTGAATCCTTAACCACTTTCATGCACACATTTCCGGGGCCAATCGTCGAAAAGGACCTTGCCCCATGAAGCTCTACCGATACTTGCTCCTGGCTCTTTTTGTGATCGCCTTCACCGGGCTCACGCACGCTTTTGCCGGGCAGGAAGTCCAGCTCGCCAAATCCGGCAAGCCTGTCATGCCGATCATTGTCGCGCCGGAGCCTGTTGTCCCTGCTCCTGCGCCCGAGCCCGAGCCGGCCGCCGGCAAGAAAAAAGCTCCCGTCAAAGCGCCGCCCAAACCGGCAACCCAGCAGGACCATGCCAAAACGCTGGCGGCCCAGCTTCAGGCCATCACCGCGGGCAAGTTTGAAGTAAAAACCTCCACCTCGCCCGATGAAGGCATCGTCGTCGGCACGCTGGCGGACTTCCCTTCGCTCAAGCTGGATTCCCAGTTCTCCAGTGATCCATTGGAGCGCCGCGAACAGTACATCATCAAGACGCACCCCAAAGGCGTCTACATCATCGGCGCGACGGTTTACGGCGTTCAAAATGGCGTGTGGGACTTCCTCTACCGGGTCGGCTATCGCCAGTTCTTTCCCGGCAAGGCATGGGAGTTTATCCCCGCAGCGTCGGACCTCACCGTCGATATCGACACCAATCAGAAGCCCGATTACGCCTTTCGCTCCATCTGGTACGGCTATGGCACCTGGGACTCCCTGGCGGCCCAGACCGCGGCCTGGCAGGCCAAGAACCGCGCGGTGGGGGACTTTCAGCTCAACACCGGCCATTCTTACGACAACTTCATCCATAAAAACGAAGCTATTTTCAAAGAGCACCCCGAGTATTACGGGCTCTGGGAAGGCAAGCGCAATTCCACCAAGGTCTGCATCGGCAACCCCGACCTGCGCAAGCTTTTCGTCGCCTTCGCGGATAAATTCCTCACCGAAAACCCCATGGAAGACTCCGTTTCCGTCGATCCCAGCGATGGCGGCAAATGGTGCCAGTGCGACCTCTGCCATGCCATCGGCACGCCCAGCGACCGGGCGCTCACCCTTGCCAATGAAGTCGCCGAGATGATCGCGGCCAAGCACCCGGGCAAGTTTGTTGCGTTCTATGCGTACAACGAACATGCGCCGGCTCCCACCAAGGTCACTGCCCGGCCCGAGGTCATCGTGAATGTGGCCACTGCGTTCACCCGCGGGGCCAAGGTCGATGCCATCATCGACGGCTGGCTCAAGGCCGGTGTCAAAACCTTCGGCATTCGGGAGTATTACTCCGTTTTCGCGTGGGACATGGACCTTCCCGGTTCCGCACGCGGCGCCAATCTCCCTTACCTCCTCCAAACCATTCCCCATTACCGCGAGGCCGGCGCCCGCTTCATGTCTGCGGAGTCCAGCGATAACTGGGGCCCCAATGGTCTGGGCTTTTACATCGCCACCCGGGTGATGTGGGATCGTGCCGAAGCCAAGAATGTCGATGCCCTTAAGAACGACTTCTACGAGAAGGCTTTCGGCAAAGCCAGGGAGCCGATGAAGGCTTTTTACGACATCCTTCTCAACGTGGACAAAACCCCGCTTTCCAGCGACAAGGTTGGCCGTCTCTACCGCCAGCTCGACCTTGCATATAAAGCGGACACCGACCCGCGTGTGGTCGCCAGGCTTGATGATCTGACCGTCTATGTGCGCTATGTCGAGCTCTATCGCCAGATTCAAGACACCCCCGCGGATAAGAAGCTGGCGAAATTTGAGGAAATGATCCGTCACGTCTACCGGTCGCGTGATTCGTTCATGACCCACAGCAAGGCGATCTATCGCGCAGGCCCCAAGTACTTCGGTGTCCCTCCGATCGCCAAGGACAAGGAATACCAGTGGCAGGTGGAGAGCCCCAAGAACCCCTGGAAGCAGGACGCGCCTTACACCGCGGCGCAGTTGGCTCAGATCCGGACCGCGGGCATTGCGGAGAATCAGCTTTTTGCCTTCACCCCGCGGGAATACTCCGCGGATCTGCTTCCCATTCCCGCAAGGTCTGCCCAGGGCCCGCTGCTGCCGGTCATGAATGTCTTCGCCACCCGTGGCTCGCCTGTGTACTACGTCTACACCAGGACTGCTAATGAGGAGATCAAGGCCACTGTCACCACCGGGCTCATTGTGGGTTATCGCGATCGCGGGCCCGCAGACGTGTGGGTTGAGGAGTTTGGTGAAACCGATGAGTTTGGCCCCGTTGCCAAGACCACCGTCGCGCCTGATGGCGAACCGCACGAAGTGACCTTCACCATCAAGACACCTGGGCTCTATCGACTTCGGGTGAGCGACAAGATGAACAAAAGCACGTTGGAGTTAGCCAAAGGGACGCTGCACGCCGTCCCTTCCGGCCTCACCACCAACAACAACTTCCAAGGCCGGTCAACAGGCTACTTCTACGTTCCCAAAGGCACCCGAGTGGTAGGGGGGTTCATGCCCGGCAACGAAGGCGAGATTGTTTCGCCTGACGGCAAGGTTATTTTGAACCTCGCCGGCAAGGGCCGGGAATACTTCCAGGTTGCCGTTCCCGCAGGCATGGACGGCAAGTTCTGGGCCTTTCAGAAAGTGGTCGGTGAAGTCCGGCTCATGACTGTTCCGGCGTACTTTTTCCGGGACCTGGATTCGGTCCTTCTGCCTGAAGAAGTCGTCAAACAGGACTTCAAAAAGTAAATCAAACCATGCGTTTTCAATGAGGTTTGCCAAGTCTCATCCATGCAGGCATTTGGAAGATATTGCGACTCGTGCGCAGTACCGAAGGTTGTTTAATTGAGATTGATTCTTAGCCTCTCTGAAAGACTAAAAAACTTTCAAAAATGCCTTATTTAAAGGCATTTTTGTTGGTTTCCCCTATTGCTTTTGGGTATCCATGCAACTACTGTTTACTTAGTTACGCATTGCTACTCACAAATCACACGCTCACGCAAAGGAGCATGCCATGGATAAGGCAAAACTCATCGAACGTCTCAACGAGGCCATTGCCCTGGAGCTCACCGGGCTCCTTCAATACAACCAATATTCTCATGTCATCATGGGACCTGACCGCAGAACCTGGGAAGGTTTCTTCAAGAGCTCTGCTGACGAGGCGCTTGACCATGCACGCAAGTTCGCCGCCAAGGTGGTCGCGCTGGGCGGAATTCCCACCACCATCCCCGGCAAGGTGCACGAAACCAACGTGCTTCACGAAATGCTGCAGTACAGCCTTGAGCATGAACAGCACGCCATCGACGCGTACACTCGCGCCTTGGAAGTGGCTCAGGACAACACCGCGTACCGGACGCTGATTGAAGACCAGATCTGCACCGAGACGGAAGACGTCGAAGAAATCATGAAGTACCTCGACATGGTGCCCAAGGTTCCCCAGACGGGCTCCCACAACGGGCACGCCCACACCACCAGCCATCGCAAGACGGCTGCCAAGCTCACGGCTTGATTTAAATCCAAACGTTTTCGCAAACAGCCGGACGCCCTCATGGGGCGTCCGGCTGTCGTTTTTCATGGTGCAACAAATACTTTTCGATATTCCCTGATTTCCCGTTGACTCGTGACAATGTCCTCATTTACTATGAGACATGAACCAGTTCTTAATGTTTTTTCGAGGCTGGTTTGCAGGTTCCGTGTTACGTCCCATTCACCGTCTCTCCAAAACTCATATCCCGGGGGGTGGTTTTTGTCATTTCTTTTCATTCATTCTTCAAGGACTCTTCGATGCCTGTCCACCGCTCTCATCGCCTGGGATTTACGCTTGTAGAGCTTCTGGTTGTCATTGCCATTATTGGGTTGTTACTGGCGTTGCTCATGCCCTCTCTTTCGGCTGCTCGTGAACTGACGCTTAGAACCCGCTGTTCGGCCAATCTCCGGCAATTCATGATTTGCCTCACGGCCTACGATCAAGACTATAAAAATTACCCCACCAGCCATAATGGAAAGGGCAATGCCTTCTGGGATTGGACCGGCGGCACCCCGGCCTATGTCGTCCTCAAGCGCGACTACGGCATGGCCGAGAAAATCATCAATTGCCCCTCCCAGATTCAGCGGCCTCTAATGACCCGGTCCAACGGCGGCAATTACAACAACGACGCCAGCGGGGTGCTCTACATCGGCTATATGTACCTCGCAGGCAACGGCGGTAGAAGCACGACTCACCCGGGCTCATTCAACGATGTCAACGGATGGACCGCAGGCACCTTCGACGGGCGCAGCAGCGGCTACATTCCCACCACCAGCGCCGTGACCAACGGCGGCACAAAGGTTACCGGCGGTGAGATTTCCATTCCCCAGACCCTTCCGCCTTCCCGAATGTTTATCGCAAACGACTACGGGTATGCCCGCACCACCAGCCCGGATATCCGCTGGCCTGACCAATCCAGCCATCTTGCCAAAGACGGTTTTACCGCGGAAGGCATAAATGTCGTGTATCAGGATGGCCACGCCGCTTGGACGAGCTTGAATTATGGGCAGTCCTGGTGGATCGCCGACCGGCTCCTGTTCACCAATGAGCCCGTTAAACCCAGCCTGTGCATCTACGTTCCGCAGTAACCGCACGCCTCGGGCAAGAGCGTTTCATGACGCACGGTTCAGCTCGGGGTTAGTGAATAAGCCTTGGTTGGGGTGAGCTGGCTTTTGCCTTACCGTTTGCCGCCGACGCCCATATCGGGGTCTTTGACATGATCCATCATCCGATTATTGGGCCCCACGCCGTCGGTGCCCAGTGGGTTTTCCGGGGATGACCACAGTTCACTGAAAAATAATGCAAGTAATGCGAGAAATAACACGACTGTGAACGCGACGCTGGCGAATGTCAGAACAGTTTTACGTGAAAGCTCGTTCATAAATACCTTGATGGGGCGACAGTCTAACGTCTGTGCTGGTCAGTAATTGCAACGGGAGGGAGAGAAACATTGGTTGCATCGGTCAACATTTTACCAGCACGGCCTAAAATCGGTGTAGGTTCTTTTTAATCAAAGATTTATGATAGTGAACAAGGCTCCGGGGGTTTGACAGTCAGGCCAATTGGCCGTAAACTATTTGCTTCTACAGGTTGGGCGCGTGCCCGGCCTGAAGTGGCCCGTGAGTGAATCGGACAAGATCTTCATGAAGAACCTGCCTGATTCACAATTCGATACGCATCTCCGGTGATCTCTATGCTCACCTGTCACGCGTACGTCCACGGCAACCGGTCCAAAAAGCGCCCCGTCGCGCTCGATGGAGTCAGACGGATCTTCCTTTTCAGTTAAAAACTGAAAAGGCGCATCCAGCGCTGTTACGGGCCACGACTGCGAAAAAGCATCGTGGCCTTATTCGTTTAATAAAGCCACGTGGCCAGTAGTGCTGGCGGGAAGAACTCCCGCCGACCCCTCGTAAAACCAGGGGCGTTTGAAAAACCAGGCGACTTCAGACAATCAGGGATCAAAAAACGATGAACTCAACGGAAATGCTCAGGCTGCTCGACTCGATCGCACGCGATCGCAACATTGATAAAGAAGCCTTGTTCAAAGACATCGAGCAGGCCATGATTTCCGCTGCACGCAAGCACTTCAACGCTGAAGACCTCGAAGAATTCACCTCGGAAGTCGATCGGATCACCGGTAAGATTCGCGTTTGGCGCGGTCCCGATGAAATCCCGCTTGAAACCCTCGGCCGCATCCCCGCTCAGACCGCCAAGCAAGTCATGATTCAGCGCTTCCGTGAAGACGAGCGCTCCAGTATCTATAACGAATTCATCGACCGCAAAGGCGAACTCATCACCGGCACCGCCCAGCGCTACGAAGGCGGCTCCCTGGTCGTTACCCTCGGGCCGCGCGCCGAAGGCTTCATGCCCAAGAGCGAGCAGATTCCCGGTGAGCAGCACCAGCCCGGCGAACGCGTCCGCTGCATGATCCTTGACGTCAAGGAGCAGGGGAGCCAGGTCAAGATCGTTCTCTCCCGCGCCCAGCCGGACTTCATCCGCAAGCTGATGGAAGTGGAAGTGCCCGAAGTTGCTGAACGCATCATCGAACTCAAAGCCATCTCCCGCGAACCCGGCTACCGGACCAAGATTGCCGTTGCCTCCATCGACTCCAAGGTTGATGCCGTCGGCGCGTGCGTCGGTGTCCGTGGCAGCCGCATCAACAACATCGTTGATGAGCTCGGCGGCGAAAAAATCGACGTCGTCCGCTGGAACGAATCCAGCCAGATCCTCATCCAGAACGCTCTCAAGCCTGCTGAAGTCGTTGAAATCAGCCTCTGCTTCGAACTGGGCCGCGCCGCTGTGGTGGTCAACGAAGCACAACTGAGCCTTGCCATCGGTAAGCGCGGACAGAACGTCCGCCTCGCCGCCCGGCTGACTCAGTGGGACATCGACATCCTGACCCCCGGTGAATACACCAAGGGTCTGGACACCATGGAATCTACGCTTAAGCAGATCCCCGGCATCGACGAAAGTCACATCGATCGTCTGGCCGCGTTGGGCATCATCAACGTGTTCGATATTGAAGACGTCGGCGCGGACTACCTCGTCGAGTCCATCGAAATTTCCGAAGAAATGTCGCTTGCGATCGTCAAGGCCGCAGGTGAAAAAGCCAAGGTCGTTGCTGAAGAGCAGGCACGTGAAAAGGCAGCCGCCGAGAAGGCCAAGTTGGCCGGCCCGGCCACTCCCGCCGACGCTCAGGCCGCCGCCGTGCTCGGCGAAGGCCCCAGCCCCGCGGGTGCTGCCCAGGCCGACGCCATCCTTGGTGGTTCGGGCGGTGGAGACATCGTCTCCATGCTTGAACAACGAAATAGCCAGCCCCAAGAGGACGCCGCCGAAAACAAACCATAACCCCTTTGCCGGCTTCTTCTTCAATGAAGAAGCCGGTTGTCCGGTCGCTTCACTTTAACCGTCCGTGTCTGTTCAAAGTTTCAAAACCTTCCGTGGGATTCCGAGTTAGATTGCACAGGAGAAGCCTGATTGGCTACGAGCGCTACAAAGGTCAAACGTATTCATCAGCTCGCCAAAGAGCTTAACGTTGACAGCAAGAACATCATTGAGAAGTGCATCGCCGAAGGCATTCCGGGGATCAAGGATCACCTTTCCCCGGTCAAGATCGGCCTTGAGATGACCATCCGCGAGTGGTACACCCGGGACGCCAACCGGTCGCATAACGCCGTGGAAACCGCGGCCCATGTCGATACCACCGCTGCCCGCAAGGCCGGCGCACGCAAGAAGGGCAAGCTTGGCACCCCTGCTGAGCAGGCCGCTGAGGCCGCAGCCGAAGCAGCCGCAGCACAGCAGTCTGTCGCTACGCCCGTAGAGACCGCGCCTGTTGAGCCCGCTCCCGTTGAACCCCAGGCACCGGCCCCCGCGCCGGAGCCTGTTGTCGTTGCGGAAGCCGAAGTCAAGCCCGCTGCTGCCCCCGCGCCCGTCGTGGCGGCAGAACCTGTGGCGCCTGTTGCTTCCCCGGCTCCTGTACCCGTCGTTGCCGAGGCACCCAAGCCTGCGGTCACTCCGGCTGCGCCCGTCGCTGCCGAGCCCGCACCGGCACCCGTTGCGCCCCCCGTACAGCCTCAGCAGGCCCACAAGCCCGCTCCGGCACCCGTCCGGCCTGCGGCTGCCGCACCTGCCCCGGCCCATGGCCGTCAGGGTCAGGCCCATGTGCGCCCCGGCCAGTCCGGTTTCACTCAGCCCACTTCGCAGGGCCCGGGCCCCTCTGGCCCGCGTACTGGCCCCGGCCAGTCTGGCCCCATTGGTCCCCGTATTCCTACCGGGCCCAATTACGCCCCCGTCCGACCTGAAGTGCCCCGCGTCGAACCCAAAGCCGCGGGCGCACCCAATGTGCCCACCCGGCCCACGTTCGTTCGGCCCGTTGGCAACCAGCTCGACAAGCCCAAGGAAGTCACCCTTAAAGGCCCCAGGCTCGTCCGCATGGACAAGCCCGATGTCCTCAACACCCCGCGTCCCCGTCGCCCCATGGGCGGCGGCCCCGGTGGTCCCGGCGGCTTCAACAACGGCCCCAACCAAGGCGGCCCCATGGGCGCGCCCCAGCAGGGCGATGTCCTGCGCAGCCGTGGCCCCGCCCGTGGCCGCGGCGCTGGCGCAGCCCAGCCCCCGGTTGTCGAGCAGGACACCCCCGCAGGCAAGAACGCCGCTGGCAAGCGCCGTTCCATCAATGCCCGGCGTGGCCGGTCCGCGGAAGCCCTCCCTGTCGGCCCCAGCAAGTTCAGCGAGCAAGACCTGCTTGAACTTGACGCACGCCTTAACCACGCCACCGGCTTCATCAAGCAGCGCCGACGTGACCTTCGCAAGAACGACGGCGCAGGCGCGCAACTCGCCAGCCCCGCAGTCGTCGGCGGGCGTGTTGAAATCGCCGAACCCATCACCATCAAGGCCCTCTCCCTCGTCACCGGCATGAAGGCGACGGACATCATCAAGTTCCTCTTCAAGAAGAACGTGATGGCGACCATCAACTCCGCCATTGCCTCCGAAGCGGCCATCGAAGTCGCCATGGAGTACAACATCGACCTGGTGGTCAAGGAAGCCCAGACCGCCGTCGACGCCGTCGCCAGCGAGTTTGATACCCGCGCCGAGATCGATGTCCGCCCCCGTCCCCCCGTCGTCACCGTCATGGGTCACGTCGACCATGGCAAGACCAGCTTGCTGGACAAGATCCGCAAGGCCGACGTCGCCGCGCACGAAGCCGGCGGCATCACCCAGCACGTGGGCGCTTACCGCGTCACCGTCGATGGCACCGATGGCG
>CAZIWA010000045.1:0-39493 GCA_964542875.1 uncultured Phycisphaeraceae bacterium | reverse complement strand
ACGTAATCCCGTAACGTTGCCAAAGAGTTTTCTTATGGATGTTTTTTAATGCGTTTGTAGAGCGGCGACCAAAATGGGATTTCTCGACGCAATATGGGATTTCATAGATTACCAAGCTAAAACACCCGCGTTTGAGCGGGTTAGGTCGTTTTTAGGGGTGGTAGTCAGGCAATGCCAGACCTTTAAATGATCCTTAAAGGATCTTTAATCACTCCACCTCCAATGCCAGAGTGCTCACCGGCGATGTGCCGGCATAGACAATGTGGTTGCCGGGATCCATCACCAGGCATTCGGTGTAGGTCCGGGGTTTGTAGTCGATCGAAGAAACCGGCCAAGCAGGCAGCACCCAGATCATTGCCCCATCGAGATCCATGACGGCAATGGCGAACTCCTGTTCTGGGTTGGGCGCAAACGACTCGCCGAAAACGTGTGTGGATGTGCCACTGGAGGCGATAGCCAGGCGTTCCTCTGATGCACTCACCATCTGAGGGCTGGGGTAAGGCAGCGACCGCCACGGACCAGCAGCATTGGCCTGATAGATGACTTCAGGCGTGTGCGTGCCGTCCGAAACAGGCACCCGCGTGATCTGGGTGCCCCGGAACACAGGCGTGCCACCCGGGGGAGTTCCCACCGGGGCGACGGCGAAGACATATCCACCCGCCACCACCGGCAGCCCCGATACCCTGCGAAATGATGGAACCTCCCAGCCCGGGACTTGGTCCAGAGGACTTTGGCCGTACCCGCTAATTGTCCCGATCTCCCACCGCCGCCAAATGCCCTGGGCGAACGCCCCATCAACGCACAAATAAGCGTCCAGCTCATAAATGATGGTTGGGGCGCTGAAAGTCACACCAAGCATGGTTGACGTGTCGAATGCTGAATAATTGACTGGGCTAGATGGGCCGTAATATCCGATCAGGTAACCATCAAGGGCAATGGTGGGAGTGGTCCACGTGCCATCTCTCCAATACCCAATCTCCAACACCTCGAAGGTCGTGACGCTGATCCGGTGAACAACTTGGGCATTGCATCCATATAGATACGTGCCGTCGTAAACGATGGCGCGGTAGGCATCCACTTGCTTCCGGAGACCAATTTCCCCAGTTGATGTATCAACCTCTACCAGCCAAACACCATATGAGCCCTCGGCATACCCTGTGACTTGAGCAATGAGACGGCCACCAATCAACCAAATGCGCATGGCCCCCGTGCCGGGCGGAAACCGCAAAAACGATGGAGCCACCGACCACAATAAAACACCCGTCGCACTAAATTTGTGCAGGATTTTCCAGGGGGCACAGCAGCACATTCGGTGATTGGACACGATCAGTTCCTTTTAAAACGCACAGACGCCGTCGTGGCTGTTGCGGCAAAAGAACACTGGGAGGCGGATGGGGTTGCCTTCAGCGTCTTCCGCGCGTTCAAACCACATCCAAACGACTTGGGGAAACTTTTCACCGACCGGCCGGGGACTCCATATGGCCGGATAACCGGTAGGCCCTGCGTCCGGATTGCATTGCACGTCGGCGACATACAGCGGCACCACTCCGACCTTGGGGATGTGAGTGAGCTCAGCGATGTTGATGGCTGACCCAAACTTCCCAGAATGGAAGTTTGGGTCTTGAACTGGGTGATAAAGCGGGCCGGGACCGATGGTCACTTTTGACCAGGTATAGAGCCATCGCGCGGCCCCCGCCTCCAGCACGACTGGCGCACTGAAGGCGCTGATTTTGGCGTAAAAACCACCGGTCGGATCCATGGCGCCCCCGCCTACCTGGCGCACTGGATCGCGGTAGTCACTGCTGGCTTGGAATTGTTCCTGTCTGGTTGCCATTATTGATCCTCCTGGGCGTAGTTGCCGGCGAGGTTTTGGAAACGGGTGGTTCCCCCGTCGAACTGGAGCTTCACGATGTCGGTCGGGCCATTGCGCTGTTTGGCGATGATCACCTCGGCGATGTTGTCGGCCTGATGGTCGGGATCGCCCCGGTGGTAGTAGTCTTCCCGGTGCAGCATGAGGATCACGTCTGCGTCCTGCTCGATGGCCCCAGACTCGCGCAGATCGCTCATACGCGGCCGGTGGCCTTCCCGGGACTCCGGCCCTCGGTTGAGCTGGCTGAGGCAGATCACAGGCACGGAAAGCTCCCGGGCCAGGGCCTTGATGCCGCGCGACATGGCCGAGACTTCCTGTTCGCGTGAATCGCTCTTGGGACCGCTCATCAGTTGCAGGTAGTCCACCACGATGCACCGGATGTGGTGGCGGGCGGCCAAGCGGCGGGCCTTGGCGCGCAGGGCCAGCAGGCTCAGGCCCGGCGTGTCGTCGATGAACATGGGTGCATCGGCCAGCTCGCCGACCGCGCGCTGAAGATCCTGCCAGTCATCAGCTCTGAGCATGTTGGTTCTGAGCCGGTGAGAGTCCACCCCGCTCCTGGAGCAGAGAATGCGCTGGGCCAGCTGCTGCTTGCTCATTTCCAGCGAAAAGATCGCCACCGGCTCACGCAGGTCACAAGCGATGTATTCGGCGATGTTGACCGCAAAAGCCGTTTTTCCGAGTGAGGGCCGCGCCGCCACGATGATCAGTTCACCGTTTTGCAGGCCTGATGTGAGCTCATCCAGGCGCATGAACCCCGTCGCCAAGCCGGAGATCACTTTGCCGTCGTGGTTCTCCAGCTTCTGATAGGTCTCCTGAAGCAGGGTATTGAGGTCCGTGGCCTCCCCGGTCGTCTTCGCCTCGGCAAGCGCAAAGATTGCCTGCTCGGCGGCGTCCAATTGTTCAGCGACCGGATCAGCCGTCGTGTAGGCGGTGTGCAGCGTGCGGCCGGCCACATCGATCAGGGATCGCAGCATCGCCTTTTCGCGCACAGTCTTCGCATAGTACGGCGCGCTGGTGGCCGAGGGGACGGACTCGGCCAGCATCACCAGGTAGTCAACGCCGCCCAGCGTCTCCAGGTGCTGTGTGTCCTGGAGACGCTGAGTCACCTGCACGATATCGACAGGGATATTGTGGTCGTAGAGATAGACCAGTGCTTCGTAGATCGCCGAGTGCCCGGGCTTGGAGAAATCATCCCCATCCTTGATGATTTCCACTACGTCGGAGATCACCCTTTGATCAAGGATCATCGACCCCAGAAGAGCGCATTCCGCCTCCAAAGCCGCAGGCGGCAGCTTATCGAACAATGGGCCGATCTGGATGACCTGGGGTTTGTAGTTGGGTTTCACAGCTTGAACTCCTGGACTAAATCAAGAAACAGCTTCATTGCAGAATCACGGGGGCAACCTGCATGGACCCAGCGCGTGATATGACGTTGGCAGAGCCACTTGTGGTTGGTCACGGTCATTACGCCCTCATCGCGGCATTCATCGATCTGGCAGCGTGGATCTGGCCAGCGGATGACCAGCGCCGGAGTTTCAGGCTGAGGAGTCATCTGCGATAAATGGGAAGGGTCTGGATTTCCGCAGGAACAGGTGAGCCGGCGATCATGGGGCGGCCCCCACTCTTCGGGGTAATGGCGTGCATCGCCGCTAAGCGTTAAGGTGACGGGTTGCCAAGCTGGGGCAGGCGCTGGGGCAGGCGCTGGGGCAGGCGCTGGGGCAGGCGCTGGGGCAGGCGGTTGCGTCGATGCGACGCAACCCTTGGTGGGATTGGGCGCCATGTGGGCAGGCAACTGGCCGGGAACCATCTGACTCCAGGGGCATCCCGCCTTGGAGCAAGTGGCGCGTACCTGCTTTTGAGAGATGTTTTCGCGGATTATCGGGGCCTTATCAGGGCACGGGCACCGCAGACGACCGGGCGACAAAATCACGCCAGGATTGAAAAGATGCTTGGTCATGCGCGCCTCCGATGTTTGGGGCCGGCCGCGTTAAACGGCGTGATTGCGGGACTGTTGATCGTGTGGACCACATCGTCCGGCGAGGCAATCTCGACCGAGCCGCGGACTTTTGCGAAAACGCCAACGTCTTTAGCGATGGTTTGGCCGCGCAAAAGCGGAAAGTGAGCCATTAACGTGTGAATTCGACCTGTCCCGTCGCTGATCTGCACCGTCACCGTGGAACGCTTAGCGAGGTAGTCGAGCAGAACGCTCTGCACTTGGGCCACCAGCTCCAGAGTGAGCTGGCGGGGATAACAGTCGGCGGGCCGAGGGGCGAATATCTCAGGCTTAGTGAGAGCATGATTAGCCACGTTTCGCCCCCTTTTTCTTGCGCTGTACGGGCTCGATTTTTCCGTTTTTCATGCTGTGGAAGCGGCTTGTCGGCTTCTCGACAACTGCAATCCCGCGAACCCGCACCCGTTTGCCCAATTTGCGTGATAAGAGTTGTTTTGCGCGAGAGGCCACCAAATCGACGCTTAACTTGTGCTCTTCCTTGCCCACCACGATGGTGACCCAGGCATAGCAAAACCGATGCGTCCCAAACACCTTGGAAACACGCGCATGGAATCCAAGGTGTGTTAGATCACCGACCACGTCGATCGGAATCTCAGCCGGAAATTTCGTCTGCTGTTCAAACTGCTCGCCTTGCCGGGCAGGCAGCGTTTCCCGCTCGATCACTTCGCCTGTGACAACGGGAACGGGCGATGCAACCACCAACTTGCCCTCAGTCGGAACAGGTAGCGCACCGAACAACGAAAGTTGGTCTTTATCAATCAATCTCCACCTCCAATGACGTGGGTGTGGCCGGCGCACTGGCGTCGGCGGTGATTTGAGCCGCAAACAAGTTGTTTTCGCGTGCGCCGGTGGCGGCTTCAGAGCGGACGATGACATTCACAACGGCGCCATCCGCGAAAGGGCCGGCCAGGAATCGGAATCCCTGGCTTAATTGACCATTGATCACCAGGCTGCCGGCAGGAGTTGAGAAGTTGAAAACAGGCGACACGCCAATCGCCACAAACACCCGGAACGCCTTGACCGGCGCGGCCTGCTGGGCGGCGACATACGCCCAGGTGCAGAGGACGCGGCCCCCGGCCCGGCGCTCCAAACGCAAGGAAACGGGCGGATTCGGCGCGGCCTGCACCAGGCTCCCGCTATCGGCAAACCGCGCAGAAACCAGGCGCTGGGGCTCTGCATCCTCTTTGCCCGTCCGGCTGACGGCCCGGACTTCGTAGTACCGCTGATCGCCGGGGGCGTAACCAGAGAGCGTGACAGTGGTGATGCCGGCCGGCACGCAGGCCACCAGCTCAGCGGCGGATGTACGGGTTTCGCGCTCATAGACGTGATAGCCCTGCTTGGGAGTCTTCAGCAGGCCCAGCGGGTCGCCCAGCGCCAGGAATGAGGCTCCCAGCGTCGGACAGGCCACGCCCAGCGCCTCGGCCATGGTCCAGCCGGCATTGAGCGCCGCAAAGAGAGCGGCAGGGTTGGGCAGATCCGCACCGTCGCCGGCAATGGCGTAGGCATAGCCGCCCGGATCCACGGCGAGGTAAGCATCGATGCTGCCAGCACCGACGAAGAGCGCGCGGGTTTGACCAGTCACCGAGAAATCTTCAGCCGTTGACCGGATCAGCTCAATGGAATTGCCCTTGCCTGCGCCCACAGAGGGGCGAAGCATGAGGCCTTGGGCCTGGATCGATCCACGCCAGGCGTCCAGAGTCGGCCAGGCTCCTGAAGAACTGGGCGCGGCCAGTTTGTCAGCAACGGTGAGGGCCGAAAACCCGTATGAATCCACAAGTGCAGCGGCTTGAGAGGTCTGTCCCGTGTAAGCGTCCATCACCAGGAAGCCCGCGCCAGGTGCGCGCAGGAGGCTGGAGCGGCCGGGAAGGTCCATCGCGTCCACCGGGCCGGGAAGATAGCGCGGGTTTGCGCGGGATGATGTAGTGCCGTCGCCCAAGGCCAAGAGTGCGGAGAGATAAACAAGATCTGCGCCGATCTCCACCAGGCCCAGCGCCGGGAAGCCTGGCGCCACGATAATGCCGCCGATGGATGTGCCGTAGCGGTGATCCACCAAGAAGGCCACCAGGGCCGCGTAGAGGCTGTCGTAGCCCGCCTCATCGAGTCCGGCCCCGCTGGGGTCCCCCGCGCTCACGAGCGCCACATTGGACCACGGCAGGCCCTGGGCGTTGATGCACTCGTTTGCGAATGCGATCGCGTCCGGTGCGTCGGCATTTGCCAGCACGATCCACCGGGCCGAATCACTCATGTTTTGCAGCACTGGACGCACAAACACCGGCCCGGCCCGGTGCGACCGCACCCGGACCTCGTCCAGAAGGAGATAGCCCGTGGTGCCTGATGCGCCGTCCAGCACGCCTACCATCACGCGATCGGGCGCCACGCCCTCCAGGTCCTCATCTGTCACGGTGTCGGCCAGCACACCATCGACCCAGAGGGATGCGCTGCCGGCATCGGCGTCATACATCACCTCCAGGCACGCCCATGCCAGACCATGCAGAGCGGCTGAAATCGAGTGTCCCAGGGGGAGCTCCAGCACCAGAGCGCCGGTGTCCGGCACCACCAGCAGGCGCCAGCACGCATCCACGCCGTTGCCGGCCTCGGCGATACAGACCTGGCCGGCGCCGGCCAACGTGCCCTGGGCGAACATCAGGCGGGTGAACGTCCGGAGCCGTGTCTCCTGAAGGTCCACAGCCACCCAGCCGGATCCCGCCGCACCCGAGCACGTCGCCCGCAGGCTCACCTGGCCGCGATCGGGGAATGAGCCATCAGCCAGGCCCACCTGGCTGAGCGCCACACCGCCGCCCAGGCCCTGAACGCCTGTGGCGAACTCGCCCCACGCTGGAACCTCAAAATCAGCCCAGGCATAACTAGCGGTGACAACATCCGTTGAAGTGGCCGTAAACACAGCCTCCAGCTCACACTCGGCCAACAACACAGGCCCACCAGAGCTGGTGACGGTGAAGACCGCCTCCAACTCGCAGAGCGCCGCCAGGCGGACTGAGCCGGACGATGTGACGGTGAACACGGCCTCAAGCTCACAAGTAGCGTTGGAATACAGAACATCAGTCGAAAAAACAGTGAAATCGGCCGTCAGCTCACAGGTGGACGGCGGATCCACCAGCTCATCCGTGGACGTGACGGTGAAGACTGCCTCCAGCTCACAAGTGGCATTGGCGCGCAGGCGATCTGTGGATGTGACAGTAAAAACCGCATCAAGCTCACAGGTAGCGTTTGCGTGCAGAATGTCACTGCTGGTGGCCGTGAAAACAGCCTCCAGCTCACATGTGGCGACCAAGAGATTGTGGCGGCGATGCCGGCGCGGCCGTTCTCTTTGCAGCAGTGCAAAAAATCCGGCTGGCATCGAAAGGCGTGCCAGGTCTGACGGGGCAATGACGTGATCCCAGAGCGCCATGCCGGCCACAGCGCCGACCAGGGGCCATCCCGTGTCTGATGCGGCATTGCCGGCGCCCACCTGGATGCCTGAGCCAGCTACCAGCTCGTGACCGGGGAGGTCGATCGATGACGAGACAAGGTGATTGTCGTTTTGCCAGATGGAGAGCCTGTCGCCGTCGAAAATCACACTGATCAGGCTCATGGCCGAGGTGGATGCTGATGTCACCACCGGCATGTTGGATGGTGTCCCTGAGTCGACATACAAGGGATTAACCTGGATGCCGCCCGAGACGAAAAACATCAGGAGATTTACGCCCGTGACAATGGATCCGAAGCGTACGAGGGTGCTACCGATTTCGAAATTAGCACCCCTGGCCAGCACAGACAGCGTGTATGGGCCTCCACGGGATGACCAGGGCGCGCGAGCAGAGGCCAGGCGCCCACCGGAAAACTGCCAGGCCTGGCCCCACTCGCGTTCACCGGCCAGCGCCGGGAGGGGGGATCCTGCACGCGCCAGGCGCATGCGCCGTACGAGGTCGATCGAGCCCAACCCCGGCCCCAGGACGGGCGCCAAGAGCATCTGGAGGCCGGATGTCAGCGGATGATTGGGATTGATGAGTTCCGACGTGTCGAAATCATCCACCCGCGTGGACCGCACAGGCGACGGAATCGGCGTGGGCGGAGCATCCTGGTGTGGTCCGATCCACCAGGGGACTTCCCGGATGTTGCCCAGCGCGTCAGCCGTGAAGTCTGCGGACAGATCCATGCCGGCATCGATAAAGTCAGACCCCGAGGCCACGCGCCAATCGGCGTCCAGGTCCTCCACCTGGCCCGAGGTGGCAATATCGGTCACACAGTCGGTGTTGGTATAGGTGTCGATCGAATCATCGGATGAAAAGCAGTTATAGAGCTTGAAAGTGGTAGGGAAATAGGTGTGATTGAAGCACTGCGCCGACCCGGTCGACATGACGTATGTGTTTCGGACGACAAGGTCGTCAAAGCTCACAGCCACATTGCGTAGGCCGGTGCCGCTGGCATTACCACACTCAACGATCCCGCAGTTATCGATATGCGTATTGGCCTGATGTTGAATAGCGTAGATCCCGGCAGTTCCGCACCCATAAACGAGGCAATTTCGCATTGCGCAGACGCGGCCGTCACTGCGCGGATAAGTGGTGATCCCGATGATGGTGTTTGATGCGCCCTCGGCGATGATCAGCAGATCCTCAAGCAGACCCGCCCCTGTGCCTGAGGCTCCAGACCAGTTGGTGCAGAGGATCTGGCCGCCGCCGCTGCCGCCGCCGACCGGGCCAGCCTTGATCTGGAGCCCCTGGACCTGCATGTAGTCCACCTGAATCGCCACGACAAATTCCGGGCCAGCCATATCTGCAACGTAGATGTGGGCCTTGGTGTCATCCCAGGCCATCGCGTGCTGATGCCCGCTGGCGACGTAAATACGCGGGTAGAGCGTGGCGTCCGGGGTGAACGTGGTGCCAGTGGTGGCGTCCAGCGGCCCCAGATTGCCGCTGTAGCACTCGGCCCACTGGTCGGCTGTGGCCTGAGTCTTTGCCCAGTCCCACCAGTCCTGAAGGCTGGTGTAGTCGCCACCGCCACCCGGTTTAATTGTTTTGATCGTCGGCATGACGGGGCCTTAATCAGTCGGTGATCGCAGGGAGCGGCCAAATAATGAGCTTGTGGTCGCCGCCCGTGGACGTGAGGGGCTGACCGATGCCGTCCAGCCAGACCACCGGCGCGACGTAGCGGCCTGACGGGCGAAAGCTGCCTTGAACGCTTTGCGGGCCTGTGGTGTCGATGAGTACCAGCGGGCGCAATTCCAGGAGTTGGCTGATGCGCTTGGCCGGATCGGCCAGAGCGCCGTCTACGCCGGTGAGCCCACCGGGCCACAGCGTGCCGTCTGCGGACATGCCCAACGCCAGGCGAATAAGAGAGCCCAACGTCGGCGCGGCATCAGGTTTGGCAACCAGCGCGTACCCATAAACCTCGGAAAAGCTGGCACCCAGGTCCAGCGCATCACCCTGACGGGCTGCATCGTCAGCCAGGCCGGTGAGGATCAGAGGCTCGTCTCCACCGGAATGGAGCCACTGTTTAGCGGTCCCCGGTTCGATCAAATGAATAAGACTCATAAATACCCCTTAAAAGCGGTGTTAAGTCAGGACACGCGAACGCCAAAGCCATCGGCCTCGAAATACAGGATGCGACCCGTGTTAATCACTTTGGAATTTGTCAGTGCGCCCCGCGCAATCAATGAGCCCCCGCCATAAGTGCCAGAGCTGTAGATGCCGGCGTACGCCACGGTGCCCCAGGAGCCAGAGGGCGTGGCGAATGACCAGGGAGCAGCGTTAGATGAGCGCCCGGCCGTGGGTGCCGGGAAACTGATGCCCAGGCGGGCGTAGGAGTTGGAGTTAGCCACCTCAGTGAGGGACGAGTCGGAGACATAACCGTTTAAAGCGGCCAGATACAGCGATGTGGCGGGGGTGTAGGCTTGGGCTCTAAACAGGTGATCCAGGAGCGCGGTGGCCTGTGCGTCAGCCAGCCCGCCGGCGCAGCCGATTGTGACCTGGCCAGATCCGATGACGAATTGCTCGCCTTCAGGCACGATGCCAGGAGACGACCTGGCATCCCAGGCCAAGAGGTTTCCATCTGTGGCCGCGTCATACAAGCCGATATGGGTGATGCTGGCGGTGGCTTCTGATGCGACGGGGAAAATCACCGATGTGGAGCTGGTGATCGTCCTGGCGGTCGCGGCCCCGAATGCGATCGGCACGCGGGTGAAGCCGTCGATTGCTACCTCCGTCGTGTCGTCACCCGGCTCGTCTTCATCGAAGTCCAGAAAAAGACTCGCGTAAATGGTTGCGGGTGGCGTAAACGCCTGGTTTCTCAAGGCGCGGTTAATGATGATGTCGCGGGCATACTTGCTCAGATTCATGGGATTCCTTTCCCCTTGAAAGACGGATTAATCAGGCTTTAAGCCAGAGTTCTGGCCGACGGTCGACAATGGCGGTGATGATGCCGGCGCTGAGGGTCACCTCGGCGAGCTTGATGTGCGTGGTCCCTGGCCAGCCGGCGCCACTGAGGCCCTTGGTAATCACCACGATGGATGATGGTTTTGCGGCCCAGATGTAGGTTGTGGCGTTATTCGACAGCCCGGAAACCACACCGCCCGCGTAGGCCAAAGCCGTTTCATCAATTGAGCAACGGCCAGCCATCACGTACACGGCGTTAGCCGCTGATTCGTCCGGACACACCATCAGCGCGGCCGAGGCGGCGGTGGCCTGCTGGACCTGATGGAGCATCCGCATGAGGTATTCGTACGAGGGGAATTCGTCTTTCGCCTCATACCTCATCCCGGCCGGGCCACGGGTGCCCACCAGGGCTTGGATTTCTGCGAGAGTGATTAGTTTTGGTGCCATTCAAATACCCTTAAATTCCAAGCCAGAGACGCCAAAAAGGGTGAATAGAAATCTTCTTTTTGAGGCGGACGAGTTGAAACCTGTCGCGCTCAGTCCTGAGCAACCAGCTCAAGGACGGGGAGAAGATGAAGGAGTTACGGAAGTCATTGATGCGAGCCCGCCGGCATTTGATTGCCTTCGCAAGGGCCCGGGGGGTTGGCTTAAGCATCTTTGCTCCTCTGCCAGGTAAGCCCGACCTGGCCCGGAGATGCCCCAGGAGCCGCCACCAGACGGCGGGCGCCCTGGGGCGGATCATTGATCTCTAAGACGGCCTCCAGCACACCGGATCGGTTGCCCGCCTCGTCCACCGCCGAGATTCCAATCGGAAGGCGGCAACTGGCCTTGCTCGGCAGGTAGGTGTAGCGCAGTACGGCGCGGGGATACTCCGGCCCGCCCAAGCCACCCTCGCCCAGTTCACCCCCGCCAAGACCGATTTCCTCTTGCTTCAGCACGCCGCCAGGCCCCCAGGCGGGGATCGTCAGCACCACCACGCCACCTGCCGGCGTCGATGCAGCCAGGCTGGAGGCGTCTTCCGTGCCGAGTCTGAGTTCCAGCTGGGTATCGACCGGCCAGGAAGGATTGCGCGGGATCTTGATTTGCAGATCAGCCACGGCCGCCTCCGTTCTTGTGGCACCATGAGGGCAACACTGTGGTTTGGCAGGCCAGAAGATCATTGATATGGCGAGGAGATCCAGACACCATCAGTTCCTGACCGGTGGCTAATGTGATCTTGCTCATCCCCGGGCATTCCGGCGTGACTGACGCCACGTGGTTGGGATGCACGTAGTACAGTCCGTCGCTTTCACACCACGAACGGAGCCCGATCAATCCTGGCTGAAAAAACCGTCTCAAAAATGCCTTCATTGGCTGCCTCCCACCTTGCCGCCGACCACAGCCGGCGCGTATGTGTCATCAGTCATCACCACCTGGGTGGCCTGCTGCACCCCGGTGGAGAGAGTCCAGGTCACGGATGCGATGTTCGGGAATGAATCCGACCGGCCGGCGCCCAAGCTGAAGTCCACCCCACGATGCCGAACGCCGGCGATCCGCTGGCCGGGCTCATAGCTGAAGTCCAGGTCGCGCAGATCCCCGCGCCCGGTCTGGCGCAGGCTTTGCAGAGCTTCCTGCCGGCGCTTTACGAGGGCTTCCAGGTCCGGATCCTGCCCGTCGGTCTTAGCGGCGTCAGCCCAGCCCGGGATGTCCTTCCAGGTGGTGCCGGCGTTGTATTTCGTCGCCGGCTGCACCCACACCCGCTCAATGGGCCAGATCACATGCTGGGCTTGTTCGTAAACAGACCCGGACGCTGGCTGGCGAGGAGCGTCCACCCGGAAAGCATGATCTGCTTCGACACAGCAGGTAATCCGGAACCGCAGCACTTCCAGGCGGATCAGGTTCCACCAGGAGAGCTCCACATCGTTCAACGGCTCGCCTGTGGCCAGAGTCGTCATGTTCACCGCGCAGAGGTTGCCGACGCCGAGCATGATTCCGCTGATCGGCTCGCGCAGGACCGCGTAACGCAAATTCTTAGGCACCGGAAAATAGCTTGATCCGTTTTCCGACACTTCCAGGAAATACTCGATCGACGCCGCCCGGGCTTCAGGCGAGCGCAGAGGGAGCAGCGGGCGGGGCCGGAGCGTCCAGCGCAGTTGCTCCTGCACCTTGCGATCCAGACGCCACTTGTAGGGCTCTGTGCTGGCAAACAGCCCCAACTGCACCAGCCAGTTGAAGCCGCCCGCAGGCTGGGCGTAATCCCCTTCGGTGTAGGCCGTGGCCATGCCGGTGCAGTCCACACCCCAGCGGCGGCCTACTATGCCGAACTGCTCAAAATCCACCCCGCCAGCGCAGTGCCGGGCTGCATACGTGCCTGGTGTCTTGAGCTCGTCCTCGTCGGGATCGATCTGCACCGCCTTGGGTTTGGTCTGGTCGAATTCCTGCGGATCCCACAGGGGCTTGAGCTCGATCCGAGCCTCAATGAGCTCGCGGCCGACGCCGTAGATGACATTGACCAGGTCGCGGCCGTCGCGCAGGGTTTCCAGTGTGCGAAGGTCGTTTTTCGCGGCGAAGTCTTCCGATGACTCATACGTCTGATCGCGCTTATCCAGCGAAAACCACTTGATATCGCCCTCGCCTTTGCGCCAGATCGTCAAAATGTAACGGCGATCATAGGTGGGGGTCTGCTCGGGCTGGTCGGGGTCCGGGCCATCTGAAGGCAGATCCAGATCCAGCGCCGGCCCTGCCGAGGTGGGCGTCACGGAAAATTCAAAGTCCGTGACTTTGCAGACGGCTTCCAATGCCTCAAACACCCCCAGGCCATGCACCGACAGTTCCGGCAACGCCTCCGACAACCCCCGGAAACGAGGGTTGGAATCATCGTCATTGGCGTTGGGATCCTTCAGCGCCGCCAGCGTGCGCTCCTCAATGTCGAAGTTGCGCGGTGCCGGCGTGTGCTCTGTGGGGCCCAGCCCCCAGACCGCGACGATGGCCGCCAGGGCATCCCCAACGGTCCACCACTCGCCCTGGACGTCGTAGTCGTGTGTGAACACGGGCGATTCGATTTGTTTGTCGCCCTGAGGCCCGCAACGCAGTTTGACCTGCGGGTGCTTGTTAGGCCGGCCCCTAAAATTGAAGATCGCCGGTAAAACAGGGCTCTCCACCACATACACATCACGATTGGCGCCCATGCTGGTGGGCCGTGCCGGCGTCCGCAGATCGCTGATCCAGCGCCCGCGTATCAAATGAGCAGGGCCGCGCGCATCGATCGCTGCCGGCATCGGCCAGGCAAACAGGGCGACACTCTCGCCACGGCCATTGGCCTGGCTGACGATCCGCGCCCGGTGGCGCTGCAACACACCCTCAAAAATCGGGGTAACCGCGCCGCCACCTGCCGGATCCAGGTATGGCTCCACAACCACCCGCACCTGATCATCGGTTGAAAACTTGCTGAGCAGATCCTCAATCGCATGGCTCTCCGCCGGCACGCCCACCTCAGCCTGTTGCGGCGTAACGGTGAAGTCCGCGGTGCCCATGCGGGCGCCAGAAGCCACCGTCACCTGGTCGCAAATCAGGCGGGGTTCTAACACCCATCCATCTGTTTCCCCGTTGATCAGGGCGCCATCGCGGGCTTTACGGATGTAGCAGAGCTGGCGGGCCGGCAGCTTGGAACCTTGGGTGGTTGGCTGTGTCTCGCTCATTAGTCACCTTCTTCCGCGAGGATTTCCACTTCGGATCGGAGAAGGCGAAACTGGAACATGTAGCCAATGCGCACACCGCCGTCAGCGGCGGTGTAATCCCCAGTCGTGCCGCACTCGATGATTTGGGTCGCCAAATAAGCCCGGTTGTGGATGCTCAGCGTGTGCAGCAAGCCATCACCTTTGAGCAGATTGAGCTCAAGGATCTGGTCATCCAGCAGTGAGATCGCCTCGGCCGGCGTTGCGGCGGACTTGAACAAAAACCCCGCAACCAGGATGTCCGGAGGCGTGGCCGGCTCCACCAGGGAGATGATTTCCACGTTGCCCGGGGTCTGGTACTGGATGCGTGGTGCAGGCGTCGGCTTGGTCTGGTGTCGCCAGTCCGTGCGCGTGTTAATGGGTTGTCCGTCGATCTCAAAACGCATGCTCAAGCCGCCTTGTATTTGGACGCATATTCCTTGGCCTTGTCCACCAGGTACCCACCTTGGGAACCGCCAAACATCTGCTGCACCACCTTGACCAGCTCGCGCGCCGTCAGTGGCTTTTCTCGGTCGTTTTCATAGGGTCGCGCAGTGCCGACCACGCGCTTTACGAGGCGCCAGGATCCTTCACCGGCTTTGCAGGCCAGCGCCCACAAAAACATCAGCGCCTGGTCATCGAACTTGATCGACATCCCCTGAAGGAATTTTCGGACTTCTTCCTCGGTGTAGAGGTGTTCCTTGTCCTGCTGGCGGCCCGGGTCGGTGTCGGAGTCGATGTATTGGTCCAGCGCCTTGAATTGGATGCACCGTGAGCTGAACTGGCCCCGGCCGTTGCCCATCCCCTTGATCCGCTCGATGATTTCATCGGTGCCGGCCAGCACGATCGGCACGCCGGCGCGATCGTGGATCGTGCGCAGGCGGGAAAGCACTGCATCGCTGAGCCGGTGGGCCTCGTCCACCATGATCGGCCGGTGGGTGCCGGACAGCTTGTCGATCACACTCTCCAGCGCGTCGAAAGTCGTCACACGTGCATGCGCCAGGCCCAACTGCTTGCAGATCATCATCATGAACGTGCGCGGGGTGAAGTCCTCGCAACCGTAGATCTCGATCCCGTGGTATTTCTCGGCCTGCACCTTCAGAACCAGGCTCTTTCCAGTGCCCGGCTCGGAAACGATGATGCCGATGGCTTCCGATCGCACGGTGATGTCGATCAGGCCGCGCATTTCTTCAGCCACGCGGGTGGGGATGTAGTGGACTCCCAGGCGGCTCTTGCGCTTCCTGGCGTCCAACTCCATCCAGTCATTGAGGGAGCGGGCAATTTTTTCGTTGTCGCCGGCATACGTACCCGCCAGAAACTGCGAGATCGCGGATCCGCTGAGGTCGATCTGCTTGGCGACGGCGGCATCGCTGATCCCGTGTTTATTCCGCCAGCTGCGGTAATCCTTGCGGATCGCATCAATCTGCTCTTCCGTGAGCTCTGCCATGGGAAGCATCCTTGCTTGTAAGAGGACTCTGGCATCCTGCCTGAGCCGTACCATCGGGTCTGGGGTG
Source organism: uncultured Phycisphaeraceae bacterium (assembly GCA_964542875.1). Lineage (GTDB taxonomy): Bacteria > Planctomycetota > Phycisphaerae > Phycisphaerales > Phycisphaeraceae > CAZGOM01. Next base: position 24,032 of record CAZIWA010000045.1, on the reverse strand, counting down.
GTGTCCTGGTCAGTCATGTTCAAGCCTCACCTTCCTGGTCCAGGCGGTCGCTCAGAGCGGCCCAGGACCCGCGCGGTTCATCGCCGCCCAGATCACCGAAAATGTCGTCTTTGGGCTGCGGTTGCTGGTCCCCCTGATACGCAGCCCGGGGTTTGAGCTGGTCCAGAGGCGTTGCCGTTGCCGGGCCATCCAAGCCCAGCAGCTCAGCGCCGACCGCCTTCTTCACCAGCTCGCGCTTAAACGCCGGCACAGCGCCGTCTACGGGCGTCTGGACGAGCCGGATGGTTCCCGGGGCGGTCGGGGCTGGGGGCGGGTTGTCAGCGGCATGCTGAGCCTTGGCGGCGCGCTGGGCGGCGGTGTCGTAGCGGAGGTTGCGGGCGGCCCGAGCGGCTTTCTCCGTTTTGGCGGCGCGGCGTTCTTCTTTGACTACATCGCGCATCGTCGTTTCTTGCAGGTGCTGACCCGGTGCAAAGGTCGCCCAGCCATTCCATTCGATCGTGCCGAGGAATTTCCAGTCGATCGTCCAGACACGTAGATGTTCCATGGCGTCCGGATCGTAGGAAACCCGCAATTCAGGCCTATCTTTGAGCTTCAACGCCTTGTACTGATCGAGCCACCTATCGCGCTGACCATAGACCATTTGGCGGCCAAACGGGTAGATGGTGATGCCGTTGCGGTTGACCGTCACCGTCTTCATCCACTTCTGGAGCAGCATGTCCAGGATGACCGGGTCCACCAGCCGGCGCTCAATGGTGCAGCGCTCGGCGTACATCTGGTCGGGCGACATGCCCGCCATGTCTTCTTTGTTGTGTTCCGTGCTGGCGTTGTAGCCCTGGACAAAGAGCGCGAAAGCCGTGCGGGCTTCCTCGAAAGTGGGAACCAGGTTGCCCTTTTCCTGCATCCATTGGTCCACATCATCAGGCTTATTTTCGGGAGACCGACCGCAGTAGCTGGGCCACGACTTGCAAAACTGGCTGTGCATCGTCCCAAACCAGCGTTCACATCGGCCCTTGGAGCGGGCCGCGTAGGGGTTGGTGTGGGCGCATTCGACGGACATCAGCCCAAATAGGCCCTTGTCGCCAGGGGTGATGCCCTTGAGCCCTTGGATCGGTTGCTCGTGATGCGGCAGCACGGTTTCTACCCCGCGCATGCGGTTGCGGCGCTGTCGCTTGGTTTCGCCCTGCAAAAACCAGGAATCGTAATCCTTGCCGTTATCGATGTAGACGATCGCCGGGCCGCCGCGATTAACCGGGTCCACCAGGCCGGCGCGGAAAGACGACATAATCGTCGAGCCGTTGGGGCTGTCGCTCATCACCCAGCCGCAGATTCGGCGGGACCGCCAATCAATCCATACCGTCACCCAGGGGCGGATGATCTGGCCCTTAAACCGCACCCAGAAATCCATCTGCGAATGGTCGCCCAGCCACACCACGCCGACTTCCTGGCTCTCAGGATCGATCTGCATGTATGGGGCGAAACGGTTGCGGTGCATCGTCGGGGTGCGGTGCTTGGCCTCATCGTCTTCAGTAACGAATTTGCCGAAATAATTGAGCAGGTTGCTGTAGCTGGTCCAGCGCCAGCCCTGCTCATCCGCCTCGTCCCGAGTTGCGCGCCAGCACTCAGCTTTGGTCTGTTGGGTGCCTAAGTACCGCTTGCGGAAATGGTCGACGGCCGCCGCGTCCGGAGGCACAGTGCAATCGCCGCCCCGGCCGTCGATCAGCTTCGTCACGTCTTCCGGAAACTTGAGGGCCTTTTCCCAGGCATAGATGCGCGAACGTGAGGGTTCAAGGTCTGGGTATTGGCGAGCCAGGGAGTGCAGCAGCTCTTCAAGCCAGATCTTTACGGGGCGCTTCTCCCTGGCTCGCCAATCGCGCAGCTGCTTGACGCAGTCGGCGCGGTTCAGTGCGCCGACGCGGCGCTTCTGAGTCGCCATCATCAGTGCGTCTACTGGCTCCTGGTGCAGCGCCACGTGGGCTTGTGATACGTGCAGATCCGGGTGGTACGTGCGCCGTACAAACCACGTGGCCTTGCCCCCGCCTGCCGGCGTCATCTGCCGTGCGTCAGCCGGCTCACGCTCGGCCAGAGCCTGGCACGTCCGCCGTAAACTGGCCTCGTGCATCGCCAGCCGCGCCGCCGCCTCAGAGATGTGAATCCACACCTCCGGGTCGATGAATGCAGGGATGTTTTGAAGGGCTTGGCTCATGGGTTCCACGGATTCAAAGGGCGTTTAAAGAGGCTTTAGAGTTCGGACCAGGGCTCGTCGCCGTAGACCAGGCGCCGGCTGGAGCCCTGGCCGATGTCGCAGATGGGCTCGTTGGAGGGCGTGGCGGGTTCCTCGGGCTGCTGTGGTTGATCGTCCATGGCGATCAGCGCCACCCAGAACAGCTCCCAAAGAACCTGAATCGCGGTAAGGCACAGGAAAAAGCACTGGACAACTAACAAGCAGAGAAAGAGGAGGGTGATCAGTGCCGTGCCAAACACGGTGGCGAAGTTCAAGTTTTTCAGTCGACTCCATCGAATCATTGGGCATCCTTGCCTGAAAAAAGAGGGTTCAGTCCTGGGCAGAATCAGAGAGCTTTTCGATGAACTCGGCGACCACGTCGTCCATGCAATCGCCGAAGTCGAACTCATCCCAATCGGTATTCGCGTGGTCCCGTTGAAACTTGGCGGCGGCTTCGTAGATGACGTTGTGGGGCTCTTCGAGCATTTTCCACAGGCCTTTTTTCTTGAAGCGCAACGTTAGTTCCACCAGCAACTCGGCGTCCAGGTTCCAGTGGTTCACCCAGCCAGGGATGGGCCCGGCAGTCAGCTCATCGGCTGACACGCGCTGCCGTGCGTTGAACATGGCAGTGATGCCGTCATCGCTCAGGCCTGACGCCAGCAACACCTGGCGGGTCTCCAACACCAGCCCCCGATCGGTCCAGGGAGTCATGGTTTGCAGCACCCAGTTGACCAAGGTGACCTGCAAGAGCGGCGCAGACTGCGCCAAGGCAGCGATGGCCATCATTTCGGAGGTAGTCCGTTCGATAAACGCCTTACCAGGAGCATCCGACATGTGTGTGATGCCTAACCGGTTTTCCCAGTTAGGAAGAACGGGCATTGAGTCGATCTCAAACAACGGGAACCCATCTTTGCCTAGCACATCAATGGAGTCTTCCCCGTTGTACGGCAAGGTGTGATACTGGTCGCAGAGCGTCCAGGGGGCCTTAGCCAGCTTGTGTAATTCATTGATGTTCATGTTTTTCGCCTTGTTTTAAAGATGTAGATGAACTCGATCCGCCCGGATCACATCGGTGCGGTTTCACAAGACCCGGGGTGTTTTTGCAGGAATTTGGCGATCATCTTGCGGCCCCGGATGATGCCGGGGCCGGAGACGACCTCACACGTCCGATTGCCCTGAAGGTCCACCCCGGCAAGCCAGGAAATGAGGATGTTGCAGTGGTGGCAGACGATCCGGCACGGGATGACAACTCGGTTGTCGTGGTCCGCACTGGCCACTGCCGGCGACTCCACAATCTGGCTCTCGAATGTGATCCCATTGCAGTTGGGGCAATCGACATGCCGGCCGGCGCGGGGCTCACAAACTGGCTCGTAACGGAGGGTGTCGCTGGTGGTAAGGGCGGGTTTGGTGACGAAAGCGATCATTCTTCGGTCCTCGGAAAAGGGGTTGGGGATGCAAGCAGGGCCGCGATAGTGGCTCTGCAAAGGGTGATCTCGTGAGAAAGCGTGACGATGTCGGCGGCGGAGCCGGAATACGGCAGCGTGCGCGCGTCGTCGATGTGTTGCTGGTAGACCGCGATGGCCGCATGGAGCCGGGCCACGGCCGAGGCGATGCCGATGGCATGCCGGCTGGGCGCATCAGGCGCTAAGGCACTCAACGTCTGGGCGACGGCTTCTGCGCGCCGAGCTGCGGCGCGCTGTGCCTCCGCCACCAGCTGCGCCAGGGTCGGCGCCAGGTCAGGATGGATGGCGGCGGCCTGGTTCACTGCGCGCCCCCGGTCTGCGCAGGGCGCGCCGGCTTACGAGCTGAGGGGCGGGATGCGTGCTGCTCGGCCAGGTGATCAACGATCTGCTGGATCGTCGCCGCGTGCTGCACCATCGCCTGGGCGTGTTCCCGGAGCCACAGAAAATCAGAGTCGGTGATGTCACGGGTTGTGCTCTTGAGCGCATCGCGCACAAACGTGCCCGTCTGTGCCAGGCCGTCCACGGACTTGGAAACAACGTCGTGCATGTCGATGTCGCCGTCACCGTTGACGTCTAGGCTCGGCGGGATGTGTGCCACCACCCAGCCCGTCCCGCGCGTCAGATCGACCAGGATGGCCTCCTGAAGGCGCTGGTTGCCCGACCGGCGCACCAGAGTGCGGACCTGGGCATAATCGGCATCGCGATTCGTTAGGTACGGGTACGCCCCAGACATGCTCAAATTCAGCACGTCAGCCAGTGCGGCTGTAGTCAAAGCGCCGGACGCGTTCAAGCGTTGAAGGATTTCACAGATCACGGGTTGTTCCTTTTTTTCTTCCATCTGCGCGATCCTTCGCTGTTTTCTCTTCACACCGTGAATCCATCCACGGTTAGGCTCTTTGACATGGTTAGAGCCACATATTTCGGACTAAAGGACCCGACGCCAGTTACGGCTGTCGGACCCGAGGACCGCCAAATCCCTTGCGGGGACGGCCTAGGCTGCGCGGGTGGGCGGTTGCTGGCGTTTTCCGGGTTGCCGAGCAGGCCCACAGAGCGCGCGACGCGGGGGTTAGGCATTGGTGGTAGGAGTGAGGTATTCCATAAGACGCTGGTAGTCCCCTTTGAACGCCTCTTTAGAAACGGGGTCCAGTGCGAGATAGATGCCAGTCAGCGCGGATCCGGCGCCGGGCGCGAAAACCGTATCCCTGGTTTCCGGGCTGAGTCGGATCATCACCAGCTGGTGACTGTGGAGATGCTGAAAGCGCTTGTTTTCAGGCAAGCTGTGGTAGATGTTGGCGGCGATGTCGATCAGGTCGCGCACCTGTTCAGGGGTGACAGCCCTGGGCGTTCGGGCCTGAGCCGCCATGCGGTCCTCATGGTCGTAAGCTGCTGCGGAGTCGGTCATTTCAATGCTCCAAAACAAGGGAGAGATTGCCGCGCCACGCTGGCGAGGCGGGGTGAATCAGGCGAAAACAATGCTCAGGTAGGCCGTGACGATCACCGTCTCGCGGGCCAAGCCGCGTTGTTGATTGATCGTCAAGGCACTCAAGATGACTTCCAACGCGCCCAAGGCCTGGTCATAAGTGATCTGCCCATCGGCTTCGCTCTCCGGCGCCAAGGCGCACTGGAGCTGGCGATACGTAGGCGTCATCGGGATCTTCTGCACTACGGGCAACGCGCGAAAGATCTTTTCCGCCGCTTCCTGCGCCTCAGCTTGGCGTTCCTTATCGGAAAGCAACAGCGTCCCAGCCAATCCCTCGATACCTGCGGCATCTTCCTTTTCAGCCTGGTAAAAGGATCTTTCGGCGAGCAGTTGTGTCAGCTGGACGATTTCCGTCGAGCGATCCCAGCCGGTGATCGCTGCCACGATGTCCTGGACGCAGAGCTGGGCAGCTTCCTTGGTGATTCGCAGATCAGCCACGCAATCAGGCTCCAGATAGCGCTGCACCACGTCGTAGTAGGGCTGCACCGACCGGCGGCGCGGACCGGCGCTCACCGACTCGTACAACCGACGCGCCAGCCGGATGGCTTCATTGCGTTCTGCTGTCGTAACTGTTTTCATGGCGGACTCGGGTTGATGTCTGGCCCCTGATACGCAGGGGCTGGGTTGGTAAAGGGGCCGCCGGGCGTTTCCGACCGGAGCCCCGAGCACACAACCGGCGTACTACAAGTGCGCCGGGGTCATGGACGGGTTGGTAGTGGCTGTGGACTGAGTTGCACCATTCAGTAAGGTGGCAATCTCTTGCGGCGTCATGTCGGCGCATCGACGCAAAATGGCCATCGCCAGCGCTGATTTGCTGGCTTTTACGGGCAAACTTGCGGCCAATTGCCGGAACTTTTTGTCCTTATCGCCGAGGTTAAAACTTAGATTTGTAGCCATTTGAGCATTCCTGCTAGTGCAAATTGATGCAACTCGATGCAACTATGGAATATTGATGCATAAAGTTGCGTTTGTCAAGCGAAAAATAAGAAACTTGATGCAGATATCTAATCCCTTATGGCGCAACTGGTTGCAACTGGGGATAATTACTGACATGAATGCCCTAGGCGAAAAAATCAAAACTCTCAGACTGGCAAGGGGCTGGTCGCAAAAAGAGCTAGCCAGTCACGCGGGGATAGCCCAACGCAGTGTGGCCAGCGCGGAAACAGTGGCCGATCAAGTGCCACGCGATACGACGTTGGCAAAAATTGCACATGCGCTAAAAGTCTCAATCGAATACTTAAAAACCGAAGGCAAGAGCTCTTTATTAGAGGGCGGCAAAGGGATCCCAATCATCAACACAGTGCAAGAAGGTGCACCGATCGATTACGAAGATGTGGGGGAAATGATGTATGACTATTGCCCAATACTACCGGCGTACGTGAATGATCCAGACGCATTTGCCGCGTTGGTCGTGGGAGATGCCATGGACCCCGATTGGCGCGAAAATGAAGTGGCGATATTTTCCCCTCGGTTGACTGCACAAAACGGGATGTTTTGTTTTGTAAAGACCATCGAAAACGACCAAACACAGTCCACTTTTAGGCGCGTCTTTATTAAGGGCGATGAAATAGAATTACGGCCACTTAATCCCCGTCATAGTTCACGATTTGTACATCGTTCAGCAATCCGCCAAATGTCGCCGGTTGTGGGCAAATGGACTTCGTTTCGATATGCAAATGCTCGCGCGGAGCTCACCGCATCCTTTAATGTAAAACATGAGAGCAAAGTGATGAAACTATGAGTAATCAAGCAAATCTCGTTAAACGATCCTCGCCACCTGACAACAACATCTATCCTCAATTCTTTTTCGTCGCATGCGGATTGGGCGGGATTGCTTTTGCGCCCAATGCTGCGATTGGAATTACAGCCTTTTTGGTTGCAATGGTTGCGGTTTTATTGTTACAGATCGTTTGGCGCTTAAAGCAGCTACTGTGGGTTATGGGCTATGGTGAAGCGGAGGCGACATGGCTTCATGAACGAGGCCTGAAAAAGCTGCCGGATTGGACCGATGGCCCGGACCAGAGCAAAAATAAGACTTGACATCTGCATAGACCGTCCGCTAAATTGCGCTTCTTCAATAAACGTGCGTCATGGCACACTGATCGAAAGACCCCGAGCACCAAAACTTAACGACTGATGGGCCGCCAGGCGAATCTCCGGAGACGCTTTGGCGGTTATGCGTTTAAGGATTGGCTCATGCCCAAGTCCCCTGAATCCTCTCCATCGGCGTCAAAGCCCATTAAACGTCCGACCAACGACCTGCGCCGCAAGTTGATGCGCAAGGTGAAGGCACGTCTGCGTCGCAATCTGGCGTTGCTGCGGATAGACACACTGGCGCTGGAACATCTCCGCGAGCGCATTGCCCAGCACAAAAAAGAGATCGCACGCGATCAGGCAACCATCATTTCCGCCGTTGACGAGCCCATTCAGATGGAGCTGTTCGACGACTAAACACCGGACAACTTTTGGTGTGCGACGGTGCCTGATGGCTTAAAGGGCACCCTCCGAGAGCTGGAGTAGCAAAAGCAAGCATCCCGGGAGCCTCCCTGGGGAACCGAATTCAAAGTCCGCCATCAACGAGGCGGCAAAGCGTGGCCGAGATTTCATCAACCTAGAGGGCAAAAACACATGAAATAAAACACAACGTCCAAAAGTTCACGCGAAGTGTTTCTCGGCCCGGGCCAATCCACCCGGGCCATTCGGCGGGGTAGCTCAACGGTTAGAGCAATGGTCGGGTCCATAGGACACCAGAGACGTGCGGTTCAACTCCCACTCCCGTCATTAAGCCAGGCATGGATGCCCGGTTTCTCACTCCCAGCAGCAAGGACGCAGTCATGTTCACAAAGCCCACGGATCAGCAGCTCCAAAACCGCTTCAACCATCATCCGCCCAAGGGCGACCAGGTCCAGCGCTACAGCGCCATCCGCGCCAAAGCCCTGGAAATGGCCACGCTCATCCGCGATCTGACACCATGTTCGCCTGAACAGACAAGGGCGCTCAATGCGATCGATGAAGCAATGATGATCGCCAACGCGGCAATCGCCCGCAACGAATAAACACCAACGCCTTGAACGCCGGACATGGATGTCCAGGCGCTTTTTCCCCTTTAAGCAAGGAAGCAAGCCATGAACCGTTTTTCCCGCTGTTTACTCATTCCCGCCATACTTTGCGCAGGCCTCGCCGTGATCTCCCTCAGCGGCTGCGATGAGGAAGATAAGCCCAAGACCGACGCTGAAATCAAGGCCTTTGTCGCCGCTGATCCTGCCCGCGCGCGCCAGCTGGGCGAAGAGATGGCCCAGCGCGGCGGCAAGATCGGCGAAGCCGGCCGCGCCATCCTGGCGGCATGCGACGACGTGCGCCTGACAATCCAGACCCAGGCACCGACCGCCGTGCCTATCGTGGCGCCCAAGCTCGATGTCATCGACGCACAGGCCCGGTCCATCATCGACCAGGGCGCCGCTGTCACTGGCCTACAGGCGCAGGCCGAGCAACTGCGCCAGAACATCCAGGCGCTGGCCGATGAGCGCAATGCCTTGGCCAAGCGCGCCGAGAACGAGCGCCAGGGCCGGATCGCCGACAAGATCGCGCACGACGCTGAAATTGAGCGCATCAACGGCATCTTCAACAGTCGGATCGGCTGGTGGCTCGCGGGCATGGCCGCCCTGGGCCTCCTGGTGGGGTTGGGCTTGATCGCAATGGGTGTTTACCGGGCCGAGTATCGGATGGCCTGGGGCGGCGCTGGCCTCTTTGTGGTGTGTGGCGCGGCTGCATTTGTCGGCTCACACATCAAGCCGGTCGGATATGTCTGCATCGCTCTGATCGCGGCCGGTGTGGCCTGGGCCGTGATCTCCTGGTGGCTTGATGTGTCGCGCGCAAAAGAAGCCAAGGCCAAAGCCGATGCCGAGCGCTACCAGTCCTACGAAAAGCAGGATCGGGACGCCCAGACTCACCGGCGCCAACTCCAAGAAGTGGTGCAACTCACCGAAGCGGTCAAGGGTGACCAGCCCCTTGAAAAACGTGATGAGCTTTTCGGTACGGGCGGCAAGCTGGGGCAACTGGGCAACTACCTCACAGACGACACATGGGACCAGGTGGACGCCATCCGCAGCTCGAAGGGCTTTAAAAAGGCCAGCCGCAATCTCTCCCCGACCTCTGTGCTCGACACCGTCAAAACGTCCGCACCTGCACCCGCACCTGCGGTAGCCCCATCCGCGCCGGCCTGACGCCTCCCCAGTCCGCGCGCCACCCCCTCCATATCACCTGGAGGGGGCCGGGCCTTGGCTCTTGCGAGAGCCATAACCCAGCCCCCAAGCAACAAACGGCAAGGAAGCCAATGAGCGATCAGCAACAAGACGAAATGCGAAAAGAGATGGTTCTGTTAACCATCGAATTAAAGCAGCACCGCACCCATGCACATGGTTTTATGCAGGCGCAGGATCTGCTCAACAATCGGGTTCTGCAAATGCTGGACGGCCAGGCCAAACATTTGCAGGAACTCAAGATCGACCAGGCGCTCACCAAGCAGCGCGTCGAACAGCTTGAAAAACAGGTCGCCGCGATCAATCCCAAGCTCGATGAGATGTCCAACAGCCTGGTTGAGATGAGCAGAACCATCGCATGGTGGGTTGGCGGCGGAGTCTGCACCATCACCGTTGTCGGGGCTGGGTTCCAGCTCCTTCCCCTCGTCATGGCGTGGGTCCAAAAATAAGCGGCCCGATAAAGGGCGTTTCTATAGGGACAGGATTAAGCATGACCGCATCTTCAAATCGCGCTCAACGTATCGGCGAATACCACATTCTCCTGGAAAAGCAGCGCAAGCTGACGAATAAAGCCAGTGGGATCCTGAGCAACATCGGTATCGCCACCTACTTGTCACCGCTGGCCAGCCCCTTTGACCTGGACGGTCAGAAGGTGATGGACTACGCCGGGGAATTGATCCTGGTTCTCGAAGAGGGCAAGCAGCTCCGTATGGCCATCGATGCCATGAAAGATGAATTGGGGATCGTGTAAACATGGCCGAAGCCGCCGCCAACTTGAGTATGCCTTCCAAGGTCGCAATGGTCGATGAAACGATCGCGCGCTTTGACACGGCCGGTGTGCGCTCGCAGTTGTTGGCGCTCGATGGCGCCACCTTGCGCGGGTTGGGCTTGATGCTTACCGACAAGGCCGTCACCGTCCTGGAGGCGTACCTGTGGCTGGAAAAAGAATGCGGCGGGACGGTCGAAGAGCCCGCCTACAACAAAAATGCGGTTTATCGTTTGGCGGAGCACTTCCGCCGCATCTACGCCCAGGTGCGCCGGGAACACGCCCAGCGCCTGGCGCGGCTGACGGTGGAGCACGCCACTGAGGGCAATGTCGCCGCAATGCAGCAGGTGGCGCACAACCGCCTTTCCGAACTGCTGGCCGAGCGCTTGGTCGAATCCGACAGCCTGGAGGATCTGACCCCCTCAGAACTCGGCGCGATGATTTCAGCCCAGGCCAATTACCAGGCCGGACAACTGGAGCTGGCAAAGCTCAAGCTCAAGCAGGCTGAGGATCTTCGCAAGGCGACGAAGCTCGAAGACGATCTCAAAACCAGCGAACTCAAGCGCCAGGAACTGGCCGACGACTTGAAGACCGCCGAACTGCGCCGGCAGGAAATGACTCAGAAGCTCACTGGGGTACTCGGAAAAATCAAAGCCTTGGCTGAAAAGCTAAAGGTTACCGAAAAGCGCCGCGAAGACGGCAAAAAGGTCGACCCCGCCGTCTACATATCCATTCGCGAGCAGTTGGCCGCGCTGGCCTTTGAAAGCGCCGGCGACCAATTAAAGGAGATCCCGCCTCATGGCTAAAACCGACCCGAAAATCTTCCAGGCCGTGACGATCGAACGCCTCAAGCGTGCGATCCACGAGGGCGTTCTCTACGTTCCCCGGACCTACCAGGCTGATCGCCTGATGACCGATTCACGGTTCAACTTGGATCTGTGGTCGCGTCAGTCCGGCAAAAGCCAGACCAACGCCCAGGACGCCGTACACCTGGGCTGTGAAACGGGTGAATCCGTCATGTGCCTGTCCGCATCGCTGGATCTCACCCGCGAATTTATGGTCAAAGTGGCTCTCTATGCCGAGGTGGTTTCCGGCATCGCGGGCGAGATCCAAAGAGCCGTCCTCTCTGGCGAGCTGGACGAAGTCCTATACGTCGATGAGAACGGGCTGAAGATCACCCAGACGGTGATCACCCTGCCCAATGGCGCCCGCATCGTTGGCCGCCCGGCAAACCCGCGCACCGCGCGCGGCTTCAGCATGCACCTGAAGCTCGACGAGTTTGGCATGCACGAAGATCCCGATGAGATCTGGGCCGCCGCCTTCCCCTCCATCACCAGCAAAAAGATCTTCCGTTGCGATGTGATCTCCACCCCTGGCCTGCGGTCTGACGACAAGTTCGCCCGGTTGTGCCAGGCCGCACAGCGCGGGGAAAACGATTTTGCCTTGCGCAAGGTCACCATTCATGACGCCATCAAGGCCGGGCTGAACGAAAATGCCGACGCACTGCGCCGCAACTTGGGGGATGAGTTCAAATGGCGCCGCGAATATCTTTGCGAATTTGTCGATGAGGCCGGCGCATTCCTCACGCATGAGCTGATCCGTGGATGCCATCACCACGCCATCAAGATGGAATTGCCCCCGGATCCGCGCGCGTGGGATGAAAAGACCCTGGGCTGGAACCCCGCTGCCGGTGATCTCTACCTGGGCGTCGACATCGGCCGCCGCCATGACTTGACCGTCTTCTGGCTGCTCCAGGCGGTGGGCGAGGTGATGTGGACCCGCGCGGTGGTTCGTCTCCAGAACGTGCCCTACAGCCAGCAGCAGGCCATTGGGAACGCAATCCTGGCTGGCCTGCCCATCCGAAAGTGCGCCGTCGATGCGACCGGCTTGGGCGGGATGCTTGCTGAAGAGTGGCAGCGTAGGTTTGGAACCTACAAGGTTCAGGCACTGACCTACACGATGCAGCTCAAGCAGGAACTGGCCGAAAATATGCGGCCTTACTTCCAGGACAAGCGCATCCGGATCCCGATCGACCACAGCATCCAGGAAGCGCTGCATTCGGTGCAGAAGGTTGTCACTACGGCCGGGAACGTGCGCTTTGCAGGTGAACGCACCGCCGATGGGCACGCCGATGAATTCTGGGCCCTGGCAAATGCACTGCACGCCGGCAACCGCAGCAACATCCGCTCGGAGGTCTTTTTCGTATGAGCAAGCCCGGCAAAATCCGGAACTTCGTTTCCCGCATCGGCTCGGCCGCGTTGGCTGTGTTCTCACTCATGAGCCCCGAGGCCGCGCTCTTCTTTGGTGGGGGCCAGACTTCGAGCCGCCCAACGAAGCCCTACAACCAGGTGGCGGCGGTGTTCGCCTGCGTCCAGGCCCGTGCGGATGCCGTGGCCATGATGCGTCTCACGATCTGTGACGCCAACGACAACATCATCGAGAGCGGCCCGCTGGCAGAGCTGGCGTATCGGCCCTCCCGCAACGTCACCGGACGGGCGTTCTGGCGCGCAACTGAGGCACATCTGTGCCTGGATGGCCGTGTCTATTGGCACAAGACCTTGCTCAACGGCCGCGTGGTTGAGATCCACGTTCGCAGCCGGCACGAGGTTGAGCCCGTCACCGGCCCGGGCGGGGACATTCTCTATTACCACTACTCGGCTAACGGCACCGCCGCGCCGGTGCGGGTGGAACTGGAAGCCATCCACGCCATCCTCGAACCCAACTACGAATCTGCCGATCCGTCTGATGCGACCGGGCCTTGCCAGGCGGTGACGGCTGCCATCGCTCAGTATTACAAGAGCGATGTCGCCAATGAGACCAGCTTGGACAACGATGTCCAGCCGGGCGGTGTGATCTCCTATCCGGATGGGGCCGACGAAATTCAGAAAAAGGAGTTGAAGGAAGAGCTCAAGGCCAAGCACACGGGCGCGGCGAACCGCCGGCGTGTAATGGTTTTGACGGGAACGGCCAACTGGCAGGCGATGCAGTCCACGTTCAAGGACATGGAGTTTTCTGCGCTCAAAAGCTTCAGCCGTGAAGACATTTGCGCCGGCTACCGTGTGCCGCCGTCCGTGGCCGGCTACTACACCGATTCCAACTATGCGCACGCCACCGCCAGCCAACTGATGTTCTGGCAAAACCTGATTCTGCCGCGCGGCCTCTGGCTGGCTGAAGAGTGGGAAATGGCCGTCCTCCAGGGGCATGAAAAGGACAATTCCCTTTCCCTGGCGAACGCGAAAAAGAGCAAGCAAAACTTGCGCCAGCTCAAATCCCACGCCCGATCGCAAGGGGCTTATCGCGCCAAGGCCGACGCTCGCCGGTATTACGCTTACTTTGATTCCAGCAACATTCCGGCCATCCAGGCCGCGATGCTCAGCCTGGCGAATGCCGCCATGCTCTGGATCGACAAGGGTGTGACCCTGAACCAGATCATCGACGCCTTCGACCTCCCGTTTGAAAAGAAATGGTGGGGCGACACGTGGTGGGTCGGGTTTGGCCTTGTGGACGTGGAGGAGAAGAAAGACGGGTCTGGAGGCCTCCTGGGGCAAGACGACCCGCCAGGGGCCACGCAGGAGGATCTGGACGCAGGCCAGGAAGATGACGAGCAGGCCAAGGGCGCACCCTCGCCCGAGCAGCTGCGCCAGTACATCCTCCGGACGGCGCCCATACGTCAGGTCTATGACCTCTGGCGCGCCAGCTGGGCACCGCTCGAAAAGCAGGTCAAGGGCAAGGTTTCGCGCCATTTCAACGATCTGCGCGGGGTTGTTTTGTCCAACCTGGAGAAAGCCCGTCCCGAAAACAAGGCCGTCGCACCCAGCCAGCGCCGCGACATCGTCGGCCAGATTCTCTTCGACATCGTGGAGGCCAACGGCCAACTCCTGGTCAAAGTCGGCCCGCTCATGCGCAGGGCTCACCAGCTCGGCGGCCAGCAGTCCATGGACGAGGCCGCGCAGGCACAGGGCAAGGATCCCAACCCCTACAACCTCTCCGACCCCAATGCCCTCGCCGCCATGCGTCAGCGGGAAATTCGGCTGACCAAAACCAACTCCACGCTTCGCAATCAACTGCGTGAAACGCTGGAAGAGGGCCTAAAAGAGCAGGAAACCAACGCCCAGTTGGCCGAGCGCATCCGTGAAAAGTTCGGTTTCGCGACCAAGCGCGCCAGCACGATCGCGCGCACAGAAGTCGGCGGCGCAGTCGAAGAGGCGCGCCAGCTCGGGCGCGAGCAAGCCGGCGTGCCCATGAAATCCTGGCTGTGGTCGCATCGGGAAAAGGGACGCGAATGGCACTTCGCCATCGAGCAATCAACCATGAACAAACCCATCGGTAATGACGATGTGTTCGTGTCCGGGAAGACGGGCCTCACCACCAAACAGCCTCGGGGTTTTGGCGAAGCGATCGAGGACGTCAACTGCGGTTGCACCACGCTCGCCAGGTTCCACAACGACAAAGTCAGCGATGTGATCGGCCGGATCCATAAGCACGGATTCCTGACGATCGACCAACTTTCCAAACGATTTGCTCAGCCCATAAAGGAGGCCGCATGAAGCTCAAGTATCTCGATCCCAGCCAACGTGATATTGCCCCTCAAAAACGAGATGTGGGTGCGTCACTCATGCAGGTGAAGTCCGTCGATAAAGACAAGCGGACCATCACGGCGGCTGTGAGCACCCCCAACGTCGACCGCTACGAAGAAATCGTAGAACCCAAAGCCTTCAAACTCTGGTTGCCGACATTCATGGCTAACCCGGTTTTCTGCGCCGGCCACCAATATGTCGGTCCTGGTGGCGAGCCCACCGTGATCGGTTCCTGGCTCTCCATGGATGTCACGAACACAGAACTGGTGGGAACGGCACAATTCGCCAATACCCCACTGGCAAACCTCTATCTCCAGCTGTTCGATGAAAAGCACATGCGTGCGTTTTCCGTGGGCTGGATCACTCACGAATGGGAAATGCGTGAGTATGACCTAGGCGGTGGCGTCAAAAAGCGGATCCGCGTGTTCACCGAAGTTGAATTGATCGAGGTCTCGGCTGTGGCGATCCCGGCCAACCGCCAGAGCCTGGCCCGCGCGGCCGGCCTTACCGACGCTGCCGGCATCGACTACGACCAGCTCGCCGATGCACTCTCCAAAAAACTCTCTCCTGGACTTGTCCAGGCAATCGCAAAAGCCCTCAACACCGATCCCGGTGGCCATCTCTGTTCGCTCATTCAGGACGTCGTCGCGAGCGCTCAGGGCCACGGTGATCAAGGTGCTGATGATGACGACGTCCCCAATCCCGATCCTGCTCCGGTCGGCAAGGGTTCCCCGTCGGAGCTGTCTGAGTTCATGGCTGACTTTCGTAAGGGCATGAAGCCCTGATTTTCAGTCGGTAAATACACCACCTTTTCAAGGACGAAAACACAATGGTTGCATCCGCATTCACCAAAGAAGATCGGGAGTTTCTTGAGGAAATCAAGAGCTTCTGCATCAGCGTCAAAGACGCCAACAACGCCATCCTCGCTCACTTTGGCCCTCAAGGTCAGTTCACAAAGGCTTTGCTAGCAATCCAGCAACTGGAGGCCGATCACAAGGAAATGGCGAAGAATTTCGCCGCTGAGCTCGCGCACGTGCGCCGCACAACCTTTGACGCGCGCGGTAACTACAGGGGCATGTTCGGAAACGAACAGGAGGCGCGCGGCTTCGGTCTCATGTGGCTTGGTCTCTTCTGCGGCAGCCAAAAGTCATTGGACGCTTTCAAAAAGGACTTCAAAGAGTCTCATGAACGCTCCCAAGGGACGATTGACGCATCCGCAGGCGGCGCTCTGGTCGACCCGATTTATTCCGATCGGATCATCAATCAGATGCAGAATTACGGCACGTTTGCGGCGAAGGCCGGCCAGATGCCCATGACTGGGCCGACGCTCAACTACAAAAAGCAGATCGGCGATCCCGTGGTGTACCTGGTGGGCGAAGGCGAAGCCCCGACCGCAAGCCAGCTCACGTTTGCGCAGATCGCGCTTCAGGTTCGTAAATGGGGTGCCTTGCTCTTCTATCCGGAAGAACTCGGTGACGATGCCCCCGTGATCGTGGGTGAACTCATCGGCCGGGGCATTGCCCGCGCCGAAGCGTATCACTTGGACCGGGTCGGCTTTTTTGGCACTGGCAGCCTGGCTGACCTGCGCGTCAAAGGCGTGGTGTCTTCGCTCAGGGGATTGAACGACACGATCGGCAACATCGCCGGCATCAAGGTCGGCACAGGCAATGCCTGGTCCGAACTGACCAAGGCCGATCATCTGGCCGTCATCGGCATGTTGCCGGACTGGGCGGCCATGGAGGCCGAATGGTACTGCTCGCGCCAGTATTTCTTCAACGTGATGGTGAACATCATGCTCTCGGCGGGTGGTGTCACGGCTGCGGAAATCCAAGGCAAACAACGCCTCATTTTTAACGGCGATCCGGTCAATCTCGTGCCCGTATTCCCGCGTGTGGAGGCAAACAGCCAGGTTGCCGCGCTGTACGGGGATCTGGCCCAGACTGCCGATCTCGGCCGCTACAAGGGCTTGGCCATCCGGCGCAGCACGGAATACAAGTTCGCCGAGGGGCTTGTCACGGTGCTGGGAACCATCCGGCAAGACGTTCAGGTCCACTCCGTGGGCAACGCCAGCGCCAACGAACCTGAACGCGAAGTCGGCGCCATGGCAGCGCTTTACACCGCCGCCGCCTAATCAATCCTGGGGAGGCTCCAAACCTCCATTTCTCCCTTCAGTTTTTGACCTTTTTCGCTGCTTTTAAGGAGTCCATACATGGACCAGTTCGACAAGGTTTTCAACGCAATCCCACCGGCCGCGATCAAAGACGATGCTGATTTTGTCAGCAATGTCATCGATACGGTGGATGTCGCATACGGTGAATTCGAGGGCCTGCTCGGTGCCACCGACATCGCTATGGCCACCCTCAAGGTCATGGAAAGCGAGACCATGACAGACGCGACCACGCTCGGCGGCACGCCCACCGAAGTCCTGGACGTGCCCACCAAGCCTGGCGCCGGCGACGACAACAAGCCCTTTGTCATCGGCATCAATTTCACAGCGGCCAAACGCAAGCGCTACATCCAATTGCAGGCCAAGGCCGGGAACGGGTCTACGGGCACGTTCCTGTCGGCCGTGTGGCGCGCGCGCACGCTTGGCTTGCGGAAGAACGACGCGGCCAGCCGGGGCGCACTGTTTGCCCACTACGTCTGAAAAGACCCTTCACAACCATGCCCCGCGCACGCGGCGGGGCATGGCTTGAACGGCCTTTAAACACTCATTCAAGGATCCTTCAAATGCCTCCCAAAGCACCGAAAAAAGACGAACGCATCACCGTGCGCTTCCGCCGCACCATCAACACTCCTTATCACCTCATCGAGCCCGGCAAAGAATTCACCGCTAAAGAGGCCACGGCTTTCGCGGAGATCCCCGAACGCCGCTTCGCCGCTGGCCTGGTCATCCAGATGACCCCGGCTGAGATCGCGCGTTATGGCCTGCGCGAAAAGAAGGATTACGAAGTGGGACTCATTGTCCCAATCGCCGGAAAAGACAAGCCCGCCAAGCCCGAAAAACCCGCCTCCATCCCCGGCCAGCTGCCGGTTACCGATCGTTCCATCAAAACCCCACCCGCCCGCTAAACCACCAGGCGCGCGGCGCCTGGTTTCTCTCTTACTGGAAAAGGACTTCCATCATGCCCACCATCCAAGTCATCCGTACCAAAGTCGACATCGGCGGCGTCGTCGCCGGCACAGAGCTACGGGTCGACAAAATCGCCCTGCGCGCCTCGCCTCTGAAGCAAGGCGTTGACTACACCCTTCATGGAACTCTTCCGAAGCCGGTGCAGCCAGACGCGATCCCCGTGCATGCCCCCAGCGCGTCAGCTGTTGCGCCCGCCGAGCTTGCCCCCACTTCCGATACCCCTGCTCCCACAGACACGCCCAGCAACGATTCTCAGCCCACCCCCGAGCAATAAATGCCCAACTACCTGGCAAAACTCACTGACGTTCGCGCCGCGATTGGTCCAAGCACCGGGCAGGATGCCGTATTGGCTGATCTGCTCGGCAAAGCGTCAGCACTCGCTGAAGCCCTGGCGGGTCTCAAGGAAGGTGCCCTGCGCCGCACAGTGGGGATTGTGGAGTTCGTCACTGACGTGCCCACCAATTCTCAATTCGCCCGCCTGGCGCGCCGGCCGGTGGAGTCGATCAGCCAGGTCAAGCAGCTCTATGCACCGGGAAGCCCGGCCGACTTCGCCGAAGCCAGCGCGTTGACCGAGTATTCGGAATACGTCCTCAGCTCTCAAGAGATGGGACGCCTCGAACGCTCTTATGGCACCTGGTACATGGCGGCGCGGTGCCTCCGGGTGACTTACACGGCGGGGTTTCTGGACCCGGCAACAGCGGTATCCACCTGGGCAACGGCCACGGTCTACGCGGCCGGCGCCCTGGTTTCGTACGCCGATCAGGTTTGGTGTGCCCGGGCCGCGCACACCTCCAGCGCCGAAAACCTTCCCGAGGCCGAATCCGCCACCTGGGCCAAAGTCTGGGAGGTTCCTGGGGATCTCCAGTTCGGCGTATCCCAACAAACCATCCGCATGTGGCAGACGAAAGATTCCGCCGGCGTGCGCGATGTGATCAACCTTCAGGGTGGTGGCAGTGTCAACTTAGCCGAAACCAAGCCTCATCCCGCCCTCGTGGACGCCGCCAGGCGCTGGAGGTCACTGCTGTGAGCGAGGCGTTCTCGATCCAGATGACGATCACCTCTGCCGGCATGGCCTGGCTCAGTGGAGGCGAGCAGCGGCGCGTCATGCTCGTGTCCATGCTGTCCGCCGCGATGGGGCAGGGGCTGACCGAGACCGCCAATCACATCAAGATCGACTACGTGCGTGGGGGCAATCCCAAAGTGCATCGCGGTGGTGCAACTCCCCATGCCGTGCGCTCAGGCGCTTTGCTCCAGTCCATCGGCATGGTGATGGATGCTCCCTTAGAAGGGCGTGTAGGGTCGTTTGAAGGCCCAGCCAGCAAGTATGCCAAGGTTGTATTGGGTGATCAGAAATGGACGATCGAGCCCAAACAGGCCGGCAAGCACCTGTGGGTTCCGATCGCTGACAACCTTGGTTCAAGCGGCCAGATGCGCATGAGCCCGCGTGAGGCCATGGGCCTGGTCGACAGCAACGGCAAACGCCGGCTGCGGATCTTCACGTCCAAAAAGGGCAACCTGGTGGCATTCCTGCCCGACGACCAGGGCGGCATCTACCGCAGTGGTCAAAAGAAGGGGCTCTCACGCGGGAAGCTGCTTTTCGTGCTCAAAGACAGCGTCCAGGTGCAGGGCAGCGACGCCGTTGGCAAGGGTTTCAACAGCAAACTCGGGCGCATCGAAGAATTGCTCCAGGGCGCCATGGACAAGGCCCTTACCCTCACCTTGCTGGTGATGACCGGGCTTTTCATTCAACGGCTTTTTACAGGCCTCTTAAACAGGATTTTCAACTAATGGCATCCGAACGTAACGACATTCTGGTCGCCTTAAAAACACTTCTGTGCGCCGTTTCGGGCTTCAGCGCTGACTTTGTCCACCTGGGGGCCTTTCCGCCCGAGAACGTAGCCGAGGATCCGCACCTGGTGATTATCCAGGACAAGGAATCCCCGCGCGCGATCGACGGTGAAGACACCGAACGCCTCTTGACCGTGGAGATCGGCCTGGTCGCAAAGATCGACCTGGGCAAGATCGATGAGTCCGAAAAACAGGTCAATGAGATCTACGACAAGGTCCACAAAAAGCTCGAATCCGTTCGTGAAGGGCTTTCGGGCAAATTCTCAAACTGCGATGAAGTTCCAGGCACGCTGGAATTCATCACTTTCACCGGCAAAACACGGCTTCGCTACTGCTCGTGCTTCTGGCAAATCGCTTACACCCGGCCCCTTGGTGGGGCCGAGTAAATCAAAGGATAAGGAGATCCTGCTATGGCTATCGTCGCAACTCGCCGCATCAAAAACATCGTCTCGACGGTCTTTGGCGCAAACACAATTAAAGGCATTCTTACGGTCAATTTGAACGTCATGAAAGGCAAAGTGGAGCCCACCATGGATGAGGGCATGACTTTTCCCACCGGCTCAGAAATCCTTGGTGGCTCTGAATTCCCCGTCACCGGGTCCTTGGTCTATGAGAACGAGCCCGAAGCCCTCATGGACATGCTCGTCGCTGGCGTCGAGGACCTGGTGATCACCTTCAAGCCCGATGGGGCTGATGACAACAGAATCTGCACGATTTCGAATGTGCAGTTCACGAGGACATCTGTTTCGCAAAACCGCAACGATTTCGGGAAGCCCCAAATCGAATTCGTTGCCTTCAGCACTGACGGTACGTCGCTCCCCATTGCCTACTCCACCGCTGAGTAATGAGCCTTTCCTATGGCTGAAGAAGTAGTCAAAAAGCTCAAAGTCGATGCAGTGGACGCTGTGGCAACCCTGCTTGGTGTCACACGCGCTGAGGTCGAACTGCTCAAGGCGCTGGAGCAAGGCGCCAAGGGCGGCGCAGAAGCGACAAAGGCCGCCAGTGCCCGATTCCAGGCTTTGTCCGAGATCCGGCAGACATTGACGGCTCTAACCGCAGCAGAGGAGGCACATCTCCAATCCATCATGGGCGGCAGGGAAGCGACCGAAGCGGACCACAAGGCCGCTGCCATGCGCCGCGAAGAGATGGGCCGCCTGGAGCAAACCCTCGCTGAAGCCGCCGTCGCCGATCAAAAGGCGACGGCGGCCATACGCGAACGCACCCAGGCCATGCTTGACGCCAATAAGCCGGCTGTCGAGCAGGTTAAGACCCTTCAGGATCTTCAGCGGGAACTAGAACAACTCATAACGGAGCAAATCCGCTACAAGACGGCAGTCTTAGAGGGCAAGGCTGTCACTGAGCAGGACATTGATCTTGCTGATCAACGCGACGAAAAGATCAAGCATCTGTCGGACACGCTGGCCCAACAGGCTGCCGCTGAGGTGGCTACCCGTGAATCGATTCGCCAAAGCACTCAGCAGATTCTTGCGGCTACCCAGATCGAAGAAACTCGCGAAAAAAGCCTGGCAGAGCTGAGTAAAGAACTCACTGAGCTCATAAAAGTTGAAAATGAGCATGCCGTAAAGGTTAAAGCTGGTTATCAAGCGACTTCGGAAGAAGAGCAAAAGTCACAGGCTAGAAAAGTCCGAATTGATGAGATCACCCGAGAATTGGGAAAGCAGGAAGCTGCTCAAAGGCAGGCCACCGACGCCGTTAAAAAGAGCGCCGATGCCTTCTCTGAAAATAAAACTGAAGCAGGTGGCCTTAATGGCACTCTGTCTAACTTGCGCGGCGAAATAGTCGGCATGATCTCCGGTTATTTCACATTGGCTACCGTCTTGGGCGTGGCGCGCACGGCTCTCCAGGCCCAGAGGCAAGAACTCGAAGAAAACATCAAAAAGACCCGAGAGTTGGCACAGGCATCGCTTGATTTGCAGTTTCAAAGCCAAACATTCAATCCCAATGATCGAGCATTCGTGAATGAACAGGCTGTTCTTGGCGGTCGCTCGCCCGTGGAAGTGGCCAAGGCCTATGCAGACTTGAAAAGCCGATTCCCTCAGTTCAGCGATGAGGAAAATCAAGCCCTTATGGCTCGAATCGTGGAATCAGGCACGACGACATCGGGTGGTCTTTCCTCTATCGTGGATGCGTTCTCAACTATCAGCCAATACGAACGCGATCCTGTCAAAGCTCAAAACATTTTTCGGGAATCCATCGTTCAAGGTGGCGTTAGCGATCCGTCCAAAATTTCTCCTCTGTTCGCTCAGTTTTTACCGGTTGGGAGGCAAATTGCAGGGCTATCCACGGCCCAATCTGCCGGGGCCGTCGCCGCCGCAACAGGTCTTGGCCTTAATCCTGCTGATGCTGTGACTGCTCTTCGGAACGTAGCGTTATCGATAAGTGGCAAGGGCACTCCTGAAGGAATGCGCGTCTTGGCTTCAGCGGGCATCAATAGGAGTGACTTTTTTGGCGCATTAGGGCAGATTTCTGAAGGCGTTCAAAACGGTCGCATCCAGAAATCAGACCTTGAAAAGATTGCCGGCCGGGAAGGTGTGGCATTAATGGCCACATTGGCAGATCCCGCCCAGTTGAAGGAGTTCATGGGCAAGGTCAACAAGGTGGTTGATTCTGGGACGAGCTCTACAAACATCACTTCGGATGCCATCGCCGGCCAACAAACGGACGAAATCACTCGCCTCAATATGGAAGTCGCACAGCAGATTGCTTTAAAAGAGGTGTTTTCTAGTTCTGATCCCGGGGCTCTTCAAATGGAAAAGACGCGCCTCGAAATGTTAAACCAAATGAAATTGCGGGGTAGTTCTGCGTTTGCACGGTGGGCTGCTGATAGCACTTATTGGGCTGGTTCCAGCTTGGGGCTCGGGCCGCAAGACAGCGCGGGGTTAGCCACTTTTGTGGGTATGAGCGATCTCCATACGAGCAACTGGCTGCTGGATCAGCCGGGAGATGTGTCGGAGAACATTCCGCTTCGACGTCCTCCACTTCTCAATTCGCTGCCTCAAGCTAATCCATCTGCGAACACAACCATCAACATCATTAATCCGATCTATAACAGCGGCTCGCCTCCACACCAGGACTCGGGCCGGGTGAATGAAGGGAGGTTTTAATGGCATGGACGCCAGAACAAATCAAAGTGGCGGCGATCGCCGCCAGGTCTGCCGGCCTGGACGACGCCGGCCGCTATCTGATCCTGCGCCAGCTTCCCAATTCCAAATTCGACCGCACCGGCAAGTGCATGACCACACCCAGCTCACGCTCAAAACGGCTTACCAACATCGATTTCGAGCAGTACATGGCGACATGCGAGGCTCACGCGGGAGGCCAGCTCAAGGGCTACCCGATGGGCCTCTGGCGCGGCAAGGCATCCGGCGAGCTCGTGCGCATGCGCTACTTGGTCAATTCGTACGCCGAAGCGTTCCAAAAGCACGGCGTTCAAGGCTGGAACGAGCCTTTAAAGGCCTTTGAAACGTGGATTAAAGACCGTGTAAACGATCAAAAAGACGCGGTAGACCAGCTCAACTATGACGAGCTACATGTTTTGATCAACGGTCTGCGCGCCGTCGCAACCCGCAGAAAAATTAAAGTCTGATTTCACAGGTCTGTGACAAGTAAATAGCATTGACGAGTTAAGAGGAGTATCCATAACGCCCCACAAGGAAATAGGTATCTGGCCTCAAAGCATCTTGGTAGAAGAGGTAGTACTCAAAGTTGCTACGAGGTTCTTCTCCGGGATATTTGAGAGGTTCTTTTTCGGGACAGTTAAGCAGAAGAACATGATGCTCTTGGTCTACCCCTACTGGTAGCCTTTCGTGTCCCCAACATCTGGGATGAGGAATCCAGATTCGCTCCGTAGGCTGCTCGGGCAAAGTGAATACCTTGTCCGTCCACTTCTGTTCAGGCCACGATATTTTGATTTGTTTCATATCTTCCAACGTACCATATCGACTCAGAGTCAAAGTTATTGAGACTAGTTCTCAATAATCCCCTGCGCGATTGATGCGCGATGCGCGATTCAATCGCGCGCTCGATTTGAGAGTTTCGGCCAAAAGTAAAAACCCATCCCGTTTTGGTCGGGCGGGTTTTGGTCATGAAATCCCGTTTTGCTTTTTTGGTGTTTTCTAACACCTGGCGCGGCGCGTTTGGCTCAAATCAAGGTGATTCCCGCATTTTCCCGCCGATTCCCTCCAAATCCCATATTGGTCAGGGGTTCACATTTACGCGCCTTGGGTGATTGAAGTTAGGATATGGGCGCATCGCAACGACTCAA